>JAYUNL010000041.1:0-54276 GCA_043761745.1 Rhodocyclaceae bacterium | reverse complement strand
AAAGCTGCCCACCCTACCTAACTGCGCGCCGCCCGATTTTCAACCCAAAACCCGAAACCCTAAACTGGCAACTCAATTTTCAAACTTTGGATCGCGTTCGAGTAGCTGCTCGACAGCGCGATCAGCCGCGACGCCATCGTAGAGCACCGCCTTCACCGCCCGGGTGATGGGCATATCGATATTCATGCGCGCGGCCAGGGCGGCGACTTCGCGAGCGCTGACCACACCCTCTGCGGTGTGGCCCAGATCTGCGAGTATCTGCTCTAGCGGCAAGCCGCGCGCCAGCTCAAGACCGACGCGGCGGTTGCGCGACAAATCACCGGTGCAAGTCAGAATGAGATCACCCATGCCGGCCAAGCCCATGAAGGTTTCACGCTTGCCACCCAGCGCCAGCCCAAGCCGGGTGATTTCGGCCAAGCCACGCGTAATCAGGGCGGCGCGGGCGTTGAGACCCAGCCCGAGGCCATCGCAAATACCGGAAGCGATGGCCATGACATTCTTCACAGCGCCGCCGACTTCTGCGCCGATTAAATCATCATTGGCGTAGATGCGTAGCCGGGTGCTGTGCAGCGTCTGAGCCAGCGAGTGAGCAAAGGCAGCATCGCTCGAGGCCAGTGTCACGGCGGTCGGCAGACCGCGCGCCACTTCTTCTGCAAAGCTGGGGCCCGTCAGCGCGCCGCAAGGCGTGTCGCCACCCAGCTCTTCCACCACGATCTGATGCGGTAGCAGCATGCTGCCGGCTTCCAGCCCCTTGCAAACCCAGATCAGCGGCCGGTCAGGCGCGGTTTGGCGCAGCCAACGCAGGGTGGCGCGCAAACCCGAGAGCGGGGTCGCGACAATATGCAGTTCGCTGTCTTGGGCTAGCGCCGGATCGGCGTCAATACGCACCGATTCAGGCAGCTTGTGGCCTGGCAGATAGCGCTTGTTTTCGCGAGCGGCTTGCAAGCTGGCGGCCTGAGATGCATCGCGCACCCAAAGGCTGACATCGTGACGGCGCGAAAAACTGATGGCAAGCGCCGTACCCCAGGCGCCGGCGCCGAGAATGGCGATGCGCAGTTTCGCGTTTCGGGCTTCGACTGGCGAGCTCAAGCGTGCGCGTCTCGCCTACCGGAAACCCGAAACCCGAAACCCGCAACCCGAAACTGCTTCATAAACCCCAAACCTGGCTCGCTCGCACAAACCCGCTTTGCCCGTCGCGGTGGCGCACCTTGGCCCAGCCGGCGGGGCTGGCTTCGAGCAGATCCAGCAACACGTCTTTCTCCGCCTCGAACACCAGCGGCGCGGTGGCATCGGGCTTGTCGCGCACCTCGGCCGTGCGCGCCGAGACAATCACCGTACGGGTCTCGGCCAGCGCGCGTTTTTCTATCCAGGCGATATCGCCACGGGCATCGCGCACCTTGGACCAACGTTCGAGCGACACCACCACCTCGACCGGCGTGCCGCGCGCAATACTGAAGAGCGGCGTGGCTTTTTGCGAAGGCGCGTCGTACATGGGCACGGCGTTCTCCGCGACGGAACGATAGTCCAAGGCCAGCGCCGCCTGACTCGCCAGAGCGGCAGCCAGACCCAGCGCGGCAGCGCAAGTAGCGGCGCGCATCACTGGATGGGCAACTCGCCAGCCTGCTGGGTTTGCTGGGTTTGCTGCGCCTGCTCCTTCTGCTGGCGTTGCTGAAGATAGAGCGCTTCGAAATTCACCGGCGCTAGAATCACGGGCGGGAAGCCGCCGCGATTGACAATATCGGTAATCGTTTCGCGCACATAGGGGAACAGCACATTGGGGCAGGCGATGCCCAGCACGGCTTCGATTTCCGTCGCCGGCACATTGCGAATCTGGAATATGCCAGCTTGCGCAGCTTCGGCCAGGAACACGGTTTTTTCGCCCACTTTGGCGGTCACGGTGACGGTCAACACCACTTCGAAGACGCCCTCGTCTACCGTGGAAGCAGAGTTGTGCAAGCCGATTTCGATTTTGGCCTGTTCGCGCTCAAGAAATATCTGCGGCGCGTTGGGAATTTCCAGCGAGAGATCCTTGACGTAAATCTTCTCAATGCTGAACAAAGGTTGTTGGGCGTTTTGGGGTTGAGCTTCAGTTTCGGACATGGTGATGGACCTGTGTTGTTGTGCTTCGTTGATGTAAAACTGCTTGTGTATTCAGTCGTCGCCGCGCAAGAGCGCATCGAGCTTACCGGCATGCTCCAGAGTGTAAAGCTCCTCGCAGCCGCCGACATAAGTATCGCCGATATAAATTTGTGGCACCGTGCGCCGCCCGGTTTTTTGCATCATTTCCACACGGCGCTGCGGATCGAGATCGACGCGGACTTTTTCGATATCCGTGACGCCCTTGCTATTCAATAACCGCTCGGCCCTGACGCAAAAAGGGCACACTGCCGTGGAATACATGAGCACTGCGGATTTCATTTCTTGGTGGTGGGCAAGCCGGCCTGTTCCCAGGCGAGAATGCCGCCGGCCAGACTGAACACCTTGGCGTAGCCATTCTTGCGCAACAGTTTGCAGGCCGCGCCGGAGCGGGTGCCGCTGGCGCAATTGACGATAATCGCTTTGTCCTTGAACTTGTCGAGTTCGGCCCAGCGCTTATCCAATTGTGTCAGCGGAATGTTACGGGCATTCGGAATGCGGCCCTGGGTGAATTCCGTGGCTTCGCGCACGTCGAGCAGCACTGCGTCTTCACGGTTCATCATGAGCGTGGCTTGCATGGGCGAGACGCTGGGGCCGCTGCGTTCCATGATGAGCGACCAAAGCAACATGCCCCCGCTGCCAATCGCGAGGCCGACCCACATCAGGTTATTCTGAATAAATTCCAAGTGACGCCCTTCTTTATTGGTAAGCGCCGTGGCGAAAGTGCACACGGCATGCGAAATCGCAGAGCTTCATTATAAAATACTTACCTTACAGCCGCATCGGGCTGACGAATAGCGACATAGTGTCGCTACTTGCCCCGGCCGCCCGCGCTCATAGTCCACCCTCTGCATCGGAATAGATCATGAAAAAAATTGTGCTGCTGCGTCACGGTGAGTCTGTCTGGAACCAGGCCAACCGCTTCACCGGCTGGACCGACGTGGAGCTCACGGACAAAGGCCGCGCCGAAGCCAAACAAGCCGGGGTATTGCTCAGAGAGGCCGGCTTTGCCTTCGACATCGCCTACACCTCGGTGTTGCGCCGGGCCATCCGTACATTGTGGAGCGTGCTGGATGAATTGGACCGCATGTGGATCCCTGTCGAACACTCCTGGCGCCTCAACGAGCGCCACTACGGCGCACTGCAAGGTCTGAACAAGGCTGAGACGGCGACCAAATTCGGCGACGAACAAGTGCTGACCTGGCGCCGTTCCTATGACGTGCCACCACCGGCCTTGGAGGAAGGCGATCCGCGTCTGACCCTGGATGACCCGCGCTACGCCGCCCTACCCACCAAGGACTTCCCGCGCACCGAATGCCTCAAGGACACCGTTGCGCGCTTTCTGCCTTATTGGCACGACACTATCGCGCCGACGGTGAAAAGCGGCAAGAGCGTCATTATCGCCGCCCACGGCAACAGCCTGCGCGCCCTCATCAAATATCTCGACCACATTTCTGACGCAGATATCGTCGGCCTCAATATTCCCACCGGCGTGCCGTTGGTCTATGAACTGGACGACGATCTCAAGCCGCTCAAGCATTACTACCTCGGCGACGAGGCTGCCATCAAACAGGCTATGCAGAATGTTGCCAACCAAGGCAAGACCAAGGCTTAAAGGCTGGCTGTTTTTTCTGTCGCTGGCTTTCTGCCTCTGCGCCAACGCGCAGGCCGCTTCCGCCAGCGCCAAACGTTCCGAGTTGAAAGACCTGCAAGGCCGCATCCAGGCTTTGCAGCAGGACATAGCCCAAGCCGAGGAATCACGCGCCGACGTGGCGGAAGAGCTGCACGAAGCCGAACAAGCCATTTCGGAAGCGAATCGCAAGTTGCGCGAGCTGGGCGTGGAGCGCGGCGAAGTGCAAAGCTCGCTGGATGACTTGCAGGCACAGTCACAGCGCCTGGAACGACGCATCGCCGCGCAGCAGTCTCAGCTAGGAAAATTGTTATATCGCCAGTATCGCAACGGCGAATCCGATGCACTGAAGCATTTGCTCTCCGGCAACGACCCAAACCAGCTCTCGCGCGACGCACACTATCTGGCCCTGCTCTCGCACGCCAAGGCCGGGCTGATTCAGGAACTCGGCGCGACGCTGGAAGAGAAGCAGCATTTGGCCGAGCAGGCTGGGGCCAAGGTTGCGGAGCTTGAGCAAATTGAAAAGAACCAGCAAACCGAACACGCCGCCCTGCTGGAACAGCAGCAAAAGCGCCAGAGCGTACTGGCGCGCATTTCGGACAAGATCAAATCACAGCGGCGCGAAATCGACAAGCTCAAGCGCGATGAGCGACGCCTGAGCAAACTCATCGAAGGCCTGGCGCGCATCGTCGCCAAGCCCAAAACACGACACACCCCAGCACGCCAGCAGGCGGCCACACCCCCCATAAAAAATGACCAGACACCGGACAATTCCGCGCCCAGCGGCGTTTTCGCCCAGCAGAAGGGCAAGCTGCGCCTGCCCGCACGTGGCGAGATCGCCAATAAATTCGGCGCTCCGCGACAGGAAGGCGGCACAATTTGGAAGGGCCTCTTCATCCGCGCCGCGGCCGGCGGCGAGGTAAAGTCCATCGCACCCGGTCAGGTGGTCTTTGCAGACTGGCTGCGCGGCTTTGGCAATCTCATCATTGTCGACCACGGCGACGGTTATCTTTCCGTCTACGGCAACAACGAATCGCTTTTCAAGGAAGTGGGGCAAGCCGCCCGCGCCGGCGAAACCATCGCCAGCGTGGGCAACAGCGGCGGCAACCCGGAAACCGGTTTATACTTTGAACTACGGCACTTAAGTCAGCCTCTTGACCCGCTCAAATGGGTCAGTCTCAAGTAGGCATTCAAATGCCGCCACCAACGGAGCACACGATGCGTAACAAACTGCAACAAGCAGGCCTGATTGTTTTCGGCCTGATCGCCGGCATTTTCATCAGCCTCAATTTTTCGGCAATTGCCGAGAAGCAAGCCGCGACGCCGCTGCCGGTGGAAGAGTTGCGCACTTTCGCCGAAGTCTTCGGCGCCATCAAGGCCGGCTATGTCGAGCCGGTGGAAGACAAGAAGCTCATCACCCACGCCATCTCCGGCATGCTGTCGGGATTGGACCCGCATTCGGCTTATCTGGACGCCGACGCCTTCAAGGATTTGCAGGTCAACACCCAGGGCGAGTTCGGTGGCCTGGGCATCGAAGTCGGCATGGAAGACGGCTTCGTCAAGGTGATCTCGCCCATCGAGGATACGCCGGCCTTCCGTGCCGGCATCAAGTCGGGCGACTTCATCGTCAAGCTCGATGACACGCAGGTGAAAGGCTTGACGTTGGCCGACGCCGTCAAGCGCATGCGTGGCAAGCCAAAAACCCAGATCACGCTGACCATATTGCGCAAGGGTGAGGCCAAACCACTCTTGGTCACGCTCACTCGCGAAGTCATCAAAGTGCAAAGTGTGAAATCCAAACTGGTCGAGCCGGGTTATGCCTATCTGCGCGTCACCCAGTTCCAGGAAGACACCGCTGCCAAGCTGGTTGAGCACCTCAACAAGCTCTATAAGCAAGGGCCGGTGAAGGGCATTGTGCTGGATCTGCGCAACGATCCGGGCGGGCTGTTGCATGGCGCGGTTGGCGTCGCTGCCGCCTTCCTGCCGCCGAAAGTAGTGGTGGTTTCCACCGATGGCCGCACCGACGATTCCAAGCGCAAGTACATCGCCAGCCCCGAAGATTATCTGCGCGGCAGCCGCATCGACTTCCTCAAGGATCTGCCACCCGGCGTGAATACGGTGTCCATGGTGGTGCTGGTGAACGCCGGCTCGGCCTCTGCCTCGGAAATCGTCGCCGGCGCGCTGCAAGACCACAAGCGCGCCATCGTCATGGGCACGCAAACCTTCGGCAAAGCCTCGGTACAAAGCATCCTGCCGCTCGCTGGCGGCACGGCCATCAAGCTCACCACGGCGCGCTATTACACGCCGAATGGCCGCTCCATCCAGGCCAAGGGCATCGTGCCCGACATCATCGTTGAAGATACCGCCAACGGCAGTTCGTCACCGCATATGCGCGAAGCCGATCTGGAGCGCCATCTCGACAACGACAAGGAAAGAGAAAAGGAAAAAGAGAAGGAAAAAGAGGCCGCCAAGCCGGTCAAGCCCGTACCCAAGGGCGGCAAGCCGCCGAAAGAGGATATCCTCGACGAAGAGTCCATCGCCAAGCCACCTATCGAGCCCGCCTCGAAGGCCGACTACCAGTTCAATCAGGCGCTGAATCTGCTCAAGGGATTGCAGATACTGCAAGCGAAGTGAGCGTGTTGCCGGGAGCCGTCGGCGTTGTCGGTCGACTCCCGGCAAGCGGTCTCATTAGCCCCGCAGCCCCGCGCAACATGAACGACCAGCAACTACTCCGCTACTCGCGCCACATACTCCTGCCGCAGATCGGCATCGAAGGGCAGGAGCGGCTGCGCGCGGCGCGCGCGCTGGTCATCGGCGCAGGCGGCCTGGGTTCGCCGGCCGCGCTGTACCTGGCCGCCGCAGGGTTAGGCAGCATCGTGCTCTGCGACGGCGATACAGTCGATCTCACCAACTTGCAGCGCCAGATTCTCCACCACACCCATTCGGTCGGCCGCCCCAAAGCGGCGTCGGGGCGCGATACGCTGGCGCTCATCAACCCCGATGTGAACGTCATCGCACTCGAAACAAGGCTGGAAGGCGCGGCGCTGGAAGAACAGGTGGCCGCCGCCAGCGTGGTACTCGATTGCTCCGACAACTTCGCCACGCGTCATGCGGTGAATCGCGCCTGTGTAAAATTTCGCAAGCCACTGGTCTCCGGTGCGGCCATCCGCTTCGACGGCCAAGTCTCGGTGTTCGATTTACGCGAGCCCGCCAGCCCCTGCTATAGCTGTCTGTTCCCCGAAACCCAGGAGGCCGAAGAAGTGCGCTGCGCCGTGATGGGCGTCTTTGCGCCGCTCACCGGCATCATCGGCACCACGCAGGCAGCGGAAGCCCTGAAGCTCGTCGCCGGCTGCGGCGTCTCGCTCTCCGGTCGGCTACTGCTGCTGGATGCCTTGACGATGGAGTGGCGCAACATCAGGCTGACCAAGGATCCGGGCTGCGCGGTGTGCGGGAACGAATAATAATCTGACGCGGATTACGCGGATGAATGCGGATAAAAACCGAAAAGTCTTTGTTCTTGATCCGCGCCTATCCGCGTCAAAGCCTTAGCCGTTATACCCAACGCGCCAGAATGCGCACATCGCGGCCGACGCGTCGCAGGTCGGTGATATTGAGTTCGCACCGACCGGAGAGATCACTTAGCTCGGGCAAATTGAACATGCCTTGCGCCACATCGCCGAGCAGACTGGGCGCGAAGTAGAACAGCAGTTCGTCCACCACCCCGGCGGCAAGCAGCGATCCATTCAGCTTGAAGCCCGCCTCGCCCACAACTTCGTTCACGCCGCGCCGGCCCAGTTCTTCCATCAACTGCACTAGATCGACTTTGCCTTGGGCATTCGGCAACACCACCACCTCGGCGCCCAGTACACGCAGCGCGGCAATCTTTTCACCATCGTCCACCGCCGCCGCAATGAGCACTGGCGCACCTTGCAGCAGTTTGGCTTGCGGCGAAATCTCCAGCCGGCTATCCACCACCACACGCAGCGGCTGGCGCGTCGTGGCAACGTCACGCACGCTGAGTTGCGGATCGTCGTCGCGCACCGTGCCGTAGCCCGTCAGGATGGCGCAGGAACGGGCGCGGAAGCGATGTCCGTCACGACGCGCTTCCGCCGAGGTAATCCACTGGCTCTTGCCGTTGTTGAGCGCGGTCTTGCCGTCCAGGCTGGCCGCCACTTTCAAGCGCAGCCAGGGACGGCCGCGCGTCATGCGCGCAACGAAACCGAGATTGAGTTCGCGCGCTTCTGCTTCAAGCAAGCCGCAGTCAGTGGCAATACCTGCCGCCTGTAAGCGTCGCAGACCGTCACCGGCGACCTTGGGATTGGGGTCTTCCATAGCGGCCACCACGCGCGCTATGCCGGCGGCGATCAGCGCCTCAACACAAGGCGGTGTGCGGCCTATGTGGCTGCACGGTTCCAGCGTGACATAGGCCGTCGCGCCGCGTGCTCTCTCGCCGGCCTCGCGCAAGGCATGCACTTCCGCATGTGGCTCGCCAGCGCGCTCATGAAACCCCTCGCCCACGACGGCGCCATCTTTAACAAGGACGCAACCGACGCGCGGATTCGGCGTGGTGGTGTAAAGCCCACGCCGCGCCAGTTGCAACGCGCGTGACATGAATGGGTAATCCGCCGTAGGGAACGGCGGTTTCGGGTTTCTGGTTTCGGGTTTCGGGTTAAAAGTCATGACAGGTGCCGAGCAACGCCAACTCGCAACAAGAAACCCGCAACTCAGGCGGATCTAGGCCGCCGCGCCGGCGGTTTTTTTACTTCGCGGATGGCTTCGCGGAATTCGTCCACGTCTTCGAAGTTGCGATAGACGGAGGCGAAGCGCACGTAGGCGATCTTGTCGAGCTTGCGCAGTTCGCGCATCACCAACTCGCCGACTTTTTCCGTCAGCACTTCGCGCTCGCCCAGGGCCAGCAGCTTTTCTTCGATGCGTTCAATGGCGGCATCAATGCTTTCGGTGGTGACTGGGCGCTTGCGCAACGCCAGCATCAGGCTGGCGAGCAGCTTGTCGCGGTCGTAGTCGGCGCGGCTGCCGTTCTTCTTGATGATGAGCGGCATGCGCAGCTCAACACGCTCATAGGTGGTGAAGCGCTTATCACAGGCGAGACAGCGACGACGACGACGAACGGTGTCGCCCTCCTCGTTTTCACGCGTGTCGATGACCTGCGTGTTTGGCTCGATGCAGAAGGGGCATTTCATCTTTGTTTCGAGTTTCGGGTTGCGGGTTTCGGGTTGGGGTGCGCGTGGTTTTAACTCGCAACACCAAACCCGAAACCCCTCACCGTGCTCATCCGTAAACCGGGAAGCGTTTGCACAACTCCGCCACCTTGCCGCGCACTTTGGCGAGGTTGGCTTCGTCCGCCGGGGCATCCAGCACATCGGCGATGAGGTGCGAGACCTGCTCGGCCTCGATCTCGGTGAAGCCGCGCGTCGTCATGGCCGGCGTGCCGATGCGGATGCCGGAAGTGACGAAGGGCTTCTGCGGATCGTTGGGAATGGCGTTCTTGTTCACGGTAATGTGCGCCAGGCCCAGCGCGGCCTCGGCCTCTTTACCGGTCGTATTCTTGGCGCGCAAATCGAGCAGGAAGACGTGGCTCTCGGTGCGGCCGGAAACGATGCGCAGACCGCGCTCTTCGGCCAGCACGCGCGCCATGACGCGGGCATTACCGATGACCTGCTCCTGATAGTTGCGGAACTCCGGCGTCATGGCTTCTTTCAGCGCCACCGCCTTGGCGGCGATGACGTGCATCAGCGGGCCGCCTTGCAAGCCGGGGAAAATCGCCGAGTTGATGGCTTTTTCATGTTCACTACGCATGAGAATCAGTCCGCCGCGCGGGCCGCGCAACGTCTTGTGCGTAGTGGTGGTGACCACGTCGGCATGCGGCACCGGGTTGGGGTAATGGCCGGCGGCGATAAGGCCGGCGTAGTGGGCCATGTCGACCATGAAAATCGCACCCACTGCCTTCGCCACCTTGGCGAAGCGCTCGAAATCGATGCGCAGGCTGTAGGCCGAGGCGCCGGCGATGATGAGCTTGGGTTTGTGCTCATGGGCCAGCTTTTCCATGGCGCCGTAATCGATCTCCTCGCGCTCGTTGAGCCCGTAGGGAATGACGTTGAACCACTTGCCGGACATGTTCACCGGCGAACCATGAGTGAGGTGACCGCCCATGGCGAGGTTCATGCCGAGGATAGTGTCGCCCGGCTTGAGGAAGGCCATGAACACCGCCTGGTTGGCCTGCGAACCGGAGTTGGGCTGCACGTTGGCGGCCTGGGCGCCGAAGAGCTTTTTAGCGCGGGCTATCGCCAGTTGCTCGGCGATGTCGACATACTCGCAGCCACCGTAATAGCGCTTGCCCGGATAACCTTCGGCGTATTTGTTGGTGAGCTGCGAGCCTTGCGCTTCGAGCACGGCGCAGGAAACGTAGTTCTCGGAGGCGATCAATTCAATGTGATCTTCCTGGCGCTGGTTTTCGGCCTGGATCGCTTGCCAAATTTCGGGATCGGTCTTGGCCAGGGTTTTCTGCTTGGAAAACATGGGGAGGGCTATGCTGGTTGGGAAGACGCGATTTTACCACGGGCCTTTCCGTTGGCTGTTTAGAGTGAAATACATCCCTCGGAGCGCCGGGTGATATCGAGCGTAGCGAGCCAATCAGGAACCCCCCGCGAGGGGGGCGAAGGGGGGGGCGGGCTTTAAGCGGGGCGGGCGTTTGAAAGAGCCTGACTTTCATGAGGCGGGAACAGCACCCCGCATCATGAAAGCTAGGGCATTTTTAACGCGCCAGATCGTGTTCACCGGCCAGCGCCAGCATTTCAGCCCGGGTGGCATCGCGCAGACGTACCGCCGCCGCCCAGTCGTCGCCGTCAGGTGTGTACGTCGCGCCGACGCGGCACTCCGGCCGGCCATGGCGCGGCAGCCAGGTTTGGTCGCGCAGGATGGCGCGGGTGCCGCGCAAGCCGACCACCACCAGCGGCACGCCGGCGCGCGCCGCCGCCACGAAAGCGCCCATGCGAAAAGGCTTGAGCCCCGCCTCGCGCGAGAAAGTTCCCTCCGGAAACATCACCAAACTTTGCCCGGCGCGTAGCGCCGCGACAATCTCGCTCACGTCATCCGCGCTTCTGGCGGCGTCGTAACGCTCGACGAAGAGTGCGCCCAGCCCGCGTAAGGCGGCGTGGACGAGCGGCTCTTGCGCCAGTTCGCGCTTGGCGACAAAGGCGTAGTTCAAGTGCGGCGGTAGCGTCGCCACCAAGGCGATGGTATCGATGTAGCTGGTGTGATTGCACACCAATAGGTGCGGGGTCTGCGGCAACGCATCCAGTCGACTAGCGCGCACCGGCATGGCCACCAGCCAGCAAAACAGCCGCGCCGCGCCGAAAGCCAGCCGGCGCCCCATGGGGGGCTGTTGCAGCAAGGCCAGAAGCGTTGCAACAGGCGTGGCCAACAACATGAACATCACCCAGCACCAGGCGCCAAAAAGCTTGACGCCAAGCTGGCGCGCCGAGTTTGCGAGGCGTGCCCGTAGCGCACCCAGGCCCAGGCTCGCCATTTGCAGCCATGGCGGCAGTGCCTTGGCACCCACCCGCCCCTGCTCGAAGGCGGCGCGGCAGGCGGCGCGACGGATCTTGCCGCTGGAGGTTTTCAGCACGCTGTAGGGCGGCGCCAGCAGCACTTCATCGGCCGGCATGCCAATCACATCGACGGCAATATCGTTAATGCGTGCCTTCAAAGTTTCGCGCGCCGCCGGGTTTTGTTCTCGCGTCTCCGCCAGCACCACCAGGCGCTCTGTGCCGCGCGTCGCGTCAAGACTGGCGAAAACGGCAACGCAGCCTTTGCGCACGCCGGGCAGCCCGCCCACAGCTTGCTCCAGCTCATAGGGATAGAGATTGCGGCCGCCGCGAATGATGAGATCCTTGACGCGACCGGAGAGATAAATCTCACCCGCCACGGTGTAGGCATAGTCACCGGAATCCAGCCAGCCATCGCGCATGAGACGCGCTGTCGCCTCTGGGTTGCGGTAATAGCCGGATGTCGCCGAGGGGCCGCGAAACTCCAAGCGGCCAATGCGACGGTCCGGCAGCTCGCGCTCTGTTTCATCGACGATGCGAATTTCGTGACCAGGCAAAGCCCGCCCACAAGATGGAATACTCATGGCAGTGACATCGCCAGCCAGCGCCGGCTCGGCGCGCGCCTCGCGCAAAAACGTATCGCGCTGGATGAGGTCGATCAACGGGCCGCGTTCTAGCGGCGGAAAGGCCAGGCCGACGGCGCTTTCCGCCAAACCGTACACGGGCTTCAATGAGGCGGGGAAAAATCCATAAGCGCCGAAGCGTGTGGCGAAAGCGTCTAGCGTGGCGGGGCTCACCGGCTCGGCGCCATTCAGCGCCAAGCGCCACGAGGACAGATCGAGTCCAGCCAGCGACGCCTCATCCAGCTTGGTGGCGCACAACTCATAGGCGAAGTTGGGCGCAGCGGAAATCGTGCCGCGATGGCGCGCGATGGCTTCCAGCCAGCGCACCGGCCGCGCCAGAAATGCCAGCGGCGACATCAGCACCAGCGGCATGGCGTAGTAGAGCGAACCGAACCAGGCGCCGATGAGGCCCATGTCGTGATAAAGCGGCAACCACGAAACAAAGACGTCGGCGCTGGTGACATGCACCAACTCGCCCATGGCGCGCAGATTCGCCAGCAGGTTGGCATGGCTGAGCACCACCCCCTTGGGATCGCCGGTGCTGCCGGAGGTGTATTGCAAAAACGCGATGTCATCGGCCTGGGCGCGATAAAGCAGGGCGATAGGCTCGGCGTCGAGCATCTCCGGCATGACGATCTCACTCAGGCTCGGCACTTGTGCGCGCAGCAGCAAGGCCACGCCTTGCGCTTGCGGCACCGTGATGAGGAAAGCAACCTTCGCATTGGCGAGGATGCGCGCGTGGCGCTGCAAGTGTTCTTCGATCTGCGCCAGACGCGCCGGCGGATAAATCGGCACTGGTATGCCGCCCGCCAGCATCACGCCAAAGAAGCTCGTCAGATAATCGCGCCCGGTCGGCAGCATGAGCGCCACGGTTTGCTGGGGACGCAGTCCGCGCGAGACCAGACCGGTGGCGATACGGCGCGACGCCTCCAGGAGCGCCGCGTAGCTGATGGTCTCGGTGTGGTCGCCTTCGGTGTAGAGCAGCACATGGGTGCGCGCACCTTGACGCGCCACATGCCATTCCAATACCTCGACCAGTGTCTTGGCTTCTTCCGGCACCCCGCCTACCGCGCTTTCATTCAGCACGGCGGCGCTGGCCACGCCGCTCGCCGGCGCGGCGTGGCCGAGCAAGGCCAGCAGGTCGTGCGGTGTTTCCGCCTCGGCCAGCGCGGCTTCCGGCAGCGTTAGGCCGAACTCCTTGTCCAGCCGCAACATGAGTTCGACGCGCGTCAGCGAATCAAGGCCGAGCGTACGCTCCAAATGCGCGCTGAGGTTGACGCGTTCGCCCCGGCCCGGATGGGTTTCCTCAACCAGGGCTGCCACCACTCGCATAAGACGTGCGGCGATATCGGGTTGGTCGGCGGGAGCAATCATTGGGTTTTGGGTTGCGGGTTGCGGGTTGCGGGTTGCGGGTTACAACATCATGCGTCTGCGCTGCACCAACTATTCAACTGGCAACTTGCAACGCGAAGCCATCATTTCACCCCGGCAATTCGTCCAGTGATACGGCGAGGTGGCGCGTGTCGGCCCAGCTTAGCAGCGACCAGGCGCCCTGGCGCACCGCCAACCAGTTGAGGGCGGCGTTCGGTATGACGAAATCGCGCGGCGCCGAGAGCGGCTTGCCGCTGGCCTGCCGGTGCAGCACGTCCAGCACGCCGCCGTGGGTGACGATCAGCACTTGCTCTCCGGCATGCCGCGCGGCGATGGCTGCCACGCAGGCCACCACGCGCGCCGCGAAAGCACGCAGGCTTTCGCCGCCCATGACATCGAGATCTGCGTCGCGCGCTTCGAAGCGTGCATATTCCGCCGGATAACGGTTGCGCGCCTCGGCGTAAGTGAGCGATTGAAACGCGCCGTAATGGCGCTCGCGCAAGCCGTCATTGAAGTGGATCGGCATGCCCTGCGCCTGCGCCGCCGCTTCCGCCGTCTGCCGCGCACGCATCAGATCACTGGCGTAAATGGCGGCAAAACGCTCGCCCACGAGCCCGCGCGCCGTGGCTTGCGCCTGCGCTTCGCCCACGGGCGACAAGGCAACATCGATCTGCCCCTGCACGCGGCCTTCTGCATTCCAGGCGGTTTCGCCGTGGCGTACTAAACAAAGTTTTGCCGACACAACAGAATAAGAACCGTACACGAAAGGGGATGAATCTTATGCGCTGCCGATACTTTGCGCCAGCCCGCCACACGGTCATATCGCGCATGGTCGAAAGAGGAAAGGCTGGAAATGTCACTCTTTACCGATTACCCTTACGCCGCCTGATTCTGCCAACTGAGGTCCGGGCTTGTGTCCGAGCTTGGGCCCGACTGGAAAGACTGATGAAATCGCTACTACACTTTTCCGCTTTCATCGATACGCAGAACGAGCGTATCGGCCGCATCGTCATCTGGGCAGTGCTGCTGGCGGTGCTGGTCAGCGCGGCGAACGCGATCGTGCGCAAGGCCTTCAGCATGAGCTCGAACGCATTTCTCGAATTGCAGTGGTACTTGTTCTCGGCGATCTTCCTGCTCTGTGCCGGCTACACCCTGCTGCGCAATGAGCATGTACGCATCGACGTCATTACCGGGCGGCTTTCCGCGCGAACTCAAAACTGGATCGACGTCTTCGGCATCATATTCTTCCTGCTGCCGATGAGCGTGCTGGTGTTGTGGCTGTCCTGGCCGGTGTTCGTCAGCGCCTGGGTTTCAGGCGAGCATTCCAGCAGCGCGGGCGGGCTGTTGGTCTGGCCGGCGCGGCTGATGGTGCCGGTGGGTTTCGCGCTACTCACGCTGCAAGGCTGCTCCGAACTCATCAAGCGCATCGCCTTTCTGCGCGGCCTGATTTCCAATCCGCTGGAAAAGGGGCGAGTACCTTCCCCCGAGGAAGAACTGGTGGCGGAAATCAAGGCCCATGGGGGCATCGAGCAATGAGCGCCTTTCTCATTGCCAACCTGGCGCCGATCATGTTCGCGGTGCTGATCCTGTTTCTCCTGCTGGGCTTTCCCGTGGCCTTTGCGCTGGCCGCCAACGGCATCGTCTTCGGACTCATCGGCATTCAGCTCGGCCTGCTGCATCCGGCGCTGTTCGGCGCGCTGCCGGAACGCGTTTTCGGCGTGATGTCGAACGAGAGCCTGCTGGCCGTGCCCTTCTTCACTTTCATGGGGCTGATACTCGAACGCAGCGGCATGGCCGAGGACCTGCTCGAAACCATCGGCCAGCTCTTCGGCCCGGTGCGCGGCGGCCTGGCCTTCGCGGTGATCTTCGTCGGCGCGCTGCTGGCGGCGACGACCGGTGTGGTGGCGGCCTCGGTGATCTCGATGGGCTTGATTTCGCTGCCCATCATGCTGCGCTACGGCTACGACAAGAGACTGGCGTCGGGGGTGATTGCCGCTTCCGGCACGCTGGCGCAGATCATTCCGCCTTCGCTGGTGCTCATCATCATGGCCGACCAACTCGGCCGCTCGGTGGGCGACATGTATGCCGGCGCATTCGTACCCGGCTTCGTCCTGACCGGACTCTATGCCCTGTATGTGATTGGCATTGCCATCTTCAATCCCAAGGCTGCCCCCGCTCTGCCGCCCGAGGCGCGCACCCTGCGCGAAGAAAACGGCAGCAATGGTTATGTCTCATTGCTGGTGCTGGCCGCAATTTCGACGGCCGCTGCACTCGCCAGCACCAAGACCTATCTTCTCGACGCGGCGACGGATGAAACCATCGTCGTCTCCATCATGTCCGGCATGGGATTGGCTTTTCTCGCGGCACTCATCAACCGCGCAACCGGACTGGGACTGTTGAGCCGTCTGGCGGAAAAAGTGGTCTTCGTGCTGGTGCCGCCGCTGGCGCTGATCTTCCTGGTGCTGGGCACCATTTTCATCGGCCTCGCCACGCCCACCGAGGGCGGCGCGATGGGCGCCACCGGCGCCCTGGTCATGGCCACGCTGCGCAGACGGCTATCGTGGAAACTGCTGAAGCAGGCGCTGGATTCCACCGCCAAGCTCACCACTTTCGTCGTTTTCATCCTCATTGGTGCGCGCATTTTCAGCCTCACCTTCTATGGCGTGGACGGTCACAAATGGGTGGAGCATCTGCTCTCGGACATGCCGGGCGGCCAACTCGGTTTTCTGATTTTCGTCAACCTGTTGATCTTCTTCCTGGCCTTCTTCCTGGATTTCTTCGAACTGTCTTTCATCATCGTGCCGCTGATCGGCCCGGTAGCGGACAAACTGGGCATCGACCTCATCTGGTTCGGTGTGCTGCTGGGCGTGAACATGCAGACCTCCTTCATGCATCCGCCCTTCGGCTTCGCGCTGTTTTATCTGCGCAGCGTGGCGCCGGCCAAGGTCAAGACGTCGGACATCTACTGGGGCGCGGTACCATTCGTGCTAATCCAGATCGTCATGGTCGGGCTGATCATCGCCTTCCCGAAACTCGTGACCATGGGCGTGACTAAGCAACCCCAAATGGATGCTACCAAAGCTGAGAAGCTCATCGAGCAACAAGAAAACAGTGGCGCGGCCGCAGCGCCCAAGGAAGGCGCCGGCAGCGCCACAAGCAACGTGCCCGAGGAGGAAGACGCCGGCAAAGCCTTCGAGCGCGCCGTGCGCGAGCAAAGCGGCGCCGGCAGTGGCAAGTAGCGTGGTCTATTGAGCTTTCCATAACTCGCAACACTCACCACAATCCCGTTCGCCCTGAGCTTGTCGAAGGGCTTCGACGGGCTTCGATGGAGACACCCGAACGGTGTGAAGCCCGAACGGTAGTTGTCAAGAATTTCGGAAACATCCATAAGCGTAAAAAAGGCCCGCAGGTGCGGGCCTTTTACGGATGACGGGGCGTTACTACGCTGCTTACTTTTTCTTCTGCCCCGCCGTCGCCATAAAATTGTCGAAGGGACGCTCTGCGATGCTGAACCAGCGTATCTGGTCTTCGCGGAATTTCAGCCACGGCTCGTAGATTTTCTTGAACTTGGGATTCTTCGCGGCGATTTCCTCATAGAGCTGTCGTGCCGCGTCGTAAGCCGCGTTCATGATGTCGTCGGAGAACTTGCGCAACTGCGTGCCACTGGCCACCAGCCGGGTCAGCGCCGCCGGGTTTTTTACGTCATAGCGCGCCTGCATATCGACATGCGCCTCCCAGCAGGCCGCTTCCAGTACAGCCTGATACTCCTTGGGCAGGGCATCCCAATGCTTCTGGCCCACATAGATGGAAAGCTGCGGACCGCCTTCCCACCAGCCGGGGTAGTAGTAGTACTTGGCCACCTTGTTGAAGCCGAGCTTCTCGTCGTCATAAGGGCCTACCCACTCGGCCGCGTCGATGGTGCCTTTTTCCAGCGCCGGATAGAGCTCGTTGCCGGGAATTTGCTGCGTGACGACGCCGAGCTTCTGCAGGACTTGGCCGGCGATGCCGGCAATACGGAATTTCAGCCCCTTGAGATCGGCCACGGTTTTGATTTCCTTGCGGAACCAACCGCCCATCTGCACGCCGGTATTGCCGCAAGGGAAATTGACTATGTTGTAGTCTTTGAAAAATTCGCGTGTCAACGCCATGCCGCCGCCCTCGTACATCCAGGCCGTTTGCTGGCGGCTGTTGAGGCCGAAGGGAATGGCGCAATCGAAAGCGAAAGTTGGATCCTTGCCGACGTAGTAGTAGCTCGCCGAATGGCCCGCTTCCACCGTGCCATCCTTCACGGCGTCGAGCACACCAAACCCCGGGACGATTTCGTTGGCGGCGAAGATTTGTATCTGGAACTTGCCGCCCGTTGCCGCCGCGACGCGCCTGGACAAGACCTCGGACGCGCCGAAGATGGTGTCCAGACTCTTGGGAAAGCTGGAAGCAAGCCGCCACTTGATGGTCGGCGCCGTCTGCGCAATCGCCGGCGCGGCCAGCGCGCCGGCGGCAAGTCCGGCGCCAGCTTGCTTCAGAAATGAACGTCTTTCCATGTTGTGTCTCCTGAGCGTTTTTGGATTTTTCAAATGCGCGCCCACGGGCTACGATGGGCGCCAAAGCGCAGCTTCGCTTCAGTGGCGCCGTCGATTAATATACACCACCCACGACCTTAGGCTCCCGCCACGGTCATGCGATCAACCAGGATTGACCCCACCTGTTTGGAGCCGCGCACCAGCACGTCGTTGCCGACTTCGGCGATGCCGCGCAACATGTCTTTAAGATTGCCGGCGATGGTAATTTCCTGCACGGGATATTGAATCTTGCCCTTCTCCACCCAATAGCCGGACGCGCCGCGCGAGTAATCGCCGCTAACGTAATTCACGCCCTGGCCCAGCAGCTCGGTGACGAGCAGGCCACGATCCATTTTTTTGATCAGACCGGCAAGATCATATTTGCCGGGCCGCACGATGAGGTTGTGGCTGCCGCCAGCGTTGCCGGTGGTTTGCATGCCGAGTTTGCGCGCGGTGTAAGTCGACAGGAAGTAACCTTTCAGCAAGCCGCCTTCCACCACCTCGCGATCATGGGTAGCAACGCCGTCATCATCGAATGGGCTGCTCGCCAGACCGCGCGGCAGATGCGGCCGCTCGCTGATGTGAACCTGCGGCGAGAACACTTGCGTGCCCAGGCTATCCACCAGGAACGACGACTTGCGGTAGAGGCTGCCGCCCGAGGCCGCATGCACAAAGCTGCCGATGAGGCCGGAAGCCAGCGGCGCTTCGAACAGTACCGGCACATCGCAGGTGGCGATCTGGCGCGCCTTGAGGCGGGCCAGGGTACGCCGCGCGGCGTAGTCGCCCACCGCCTCGGGCGCCGCAAGCTGCGCGCCGTCACAAGCGGTGGTATACCAGTCGTCGCGCTGCATGGCATCGCCTTCGCCGGCGATCACCGCGCAAGAAATGTAATGACGCGAAGTCGCATAGCCGCCCATGAAGCCCCGGCTGTTGGCAGAAATGAAATGCGACTGCTGAGTGGACAGGCTCGCCCCCTCCGAATTCTTGATCATCGGACTGACGGCGAACGCGGCGTCTTCGCAGCGCCGCGCGATGACGATGGCCTCTTCGACCGGCAGCAGCCAGGGATGGTAAAGATCGAGGTCCATCTCAGCTTTCGCCAAGAGCGCGGCGTCAGGCAGGCCGGCGGCTTCGTCCGGCGCGGTAAAGCGGGCGATCGAGAGCGCCGCATCCACGGTGGCGCGCAAGGCCTCGCGCGAAAAATCGGAAGTAGACGCAAAGCCGCGCTGCTGGCCGAGGTAGACGGTGACACCGACGCCTTTGTCGCGGTTATATTCGATGGTCTCGACCTCGCCCCGCCGCACGGTGACGGATTGGCCGTAGCCTTCCGACACATCGGTCTCGCAAGCGCTGGCGCCGCGCGATTTGGCGTAATCGAGAATATCCTGCGCCATGTCGCGCAGGCGCTGCTGGGGAGAACTGAAGCCGGTGGAAGATATCTTGGATAGCGTGGACATCGTGATTAAGGCCGGTGCAAAGATATAATGATACCAATGATGAAGAGCCTAGAAGAGACAGAAGACGAATCGGCTGCTGAGGAGCGCCCGAGCAAGTCGCAGCGCAAGCGCGACATGACCGCGTTGCAAGACCTCGGCGCCGAGCTGGTGGCGCTTGCGCCGGAGCGGCTGGGACGCATAGACATGCCGGAGAGTTTGCGGCGCGCCGTGCTTGACGCGCAGCACATCACCAAGCATGAAGCCAAGCGGCGTCAGTTGCAGTACATCGGTCGCCTGATGCGCGATGCCGATGCCGCGCCGATACGCGACGCGCTGGCCGCCTTGCAGGGCGTCAGCGCCGCCGAAACCGGCCGTCTACGCCAACTCGAACGACTGCGCGAGCGGCTACTGGAAGACGAAGCGACCCTCACCGAAATCGGCAATGATTATCCCGGCGCGGACCTGCAACACCTGCGCGCCCTGCGTCGCAACACGCTCAAGGAGCGCGAGCTACAGAAACCGCCGCGCAATTTTCGCGAGCTGTTTCGCGTGTTGCGGGCACTTACCCAGTCCAAAACCCCGGCCGCGGATTGACACGAATTAGCGCCGAGGCGCTTGGAACAATCTGCGTTCATCCGCGCGGCCCGCAGCTCTATTTCCCAGGAACATCGCCATGACTAACGACGAAACCCTCCTGATCGGCCTCGTTTCGATTTCCGACCGTGCATCCAGCGGCGTCTATGAAGATCAAGGCATCCCGGCGCTGCGCGAGTGGTTTGGCGCGGCGATGGCGTCGCCCTGGCGCATGGAAACGCGACTCATCCCCGACGAGCAGGCTGTGATCGAGCGCACCTTGATCGAGCTGGCGGATACGCTGGGCTGCCATCTGGTGCTGACCACCGGCGGCACCGGGCCGGCGCCGCGCGACGTCACGCCGGAAGCCACGCTGGCCGTGGCGCACAAGGTGTTGCCGGGCTTCGGCGAGCAAATGCGGCAGGAGAGCTTGAAGTATGTGCCGACGGCGATCCTCTCGCGGCAAGTGGGCGCAGTGCGCGGCAAGACACTCATCATCAACCTGCCGGGGCAGCCGAAGGCAATCAAGGAAACGCTGGACGGGGTATTCGCCGCCGTGCCATATTGCCTCGATCTGATCGGCGGGCCGTATATCGAAACGCACGAGGCCGTGGTGAAAGCCTTCCGCCCGAAGTCGGCGATTCGGCCTAAACAACCTGGCGGGTAGAAGGTAGAGGAAGTGGCTTAAGCGGGCGGCAGAACGCGGTAAAGACCCAGATCGAAATCGACGCCAGTCTCGATCAGCTCGATCGGCTCCAGGCGCACGACCTTGCCTTGCAGGGTAAAGACCAGCGGAATCCGGGTCTCAAAAGCCGAACCGGGCAAGGCGACACGCAGCGTCTCGCCGGCATGGAGCGCATCCAACAAGATGGCGTCGCAGGCCATGCCGCCCAGATCGCCGGAAACCGCCAGCGGCGACTTGGACAGCGTTTCTATCCCCACCGAGCCAGCAGCCGGGGTGTCGCGGCTGAAGCGGCGAATCACGCCCACCAGCCAGTTGTCGCCACCTTCGGGCTGCATGCCCAACAACACGCCAATGCGCACCCAGTCGTTACTCTCCAGCGGCACTTGCGCGCCCATGCCACCCAGACTGACATCATCGACAATCCAGGCTTCGCTTTCCTCCATGCTGTAGCCGTTACGCAGTCGCGCAAACATCGTCTCCAGATCATGCACTACTGTCAGGCGAGACTTCACGCGATGCCGGTCGAAAGAGCGCATCGGCGGCTTGGCGGCCCAGTACATGGCGAGATGCCGCAGCACCGGCAGCACAACGCGCGGGGAATACTGGCCACCGAGATTCACGTCAGCCGGCACATCGCCACGCTCGACCCGGCGCAACAACGCCTCCAACTTGACGAGTGCCGCGCCCGTACTGAAGAAGCGCAGGCTGGGCGCGATTTGCGGCGACACCGCGAGCCGCGTCGGCGGCACGGGCTTGTCGGCATCGACCCAATACACGTTGTCCGGCCGCACGTCGGCGGTGAAGACGAAATGCGGCAGAAAATGCGCAATCAAGCGCTCGGCGATTTCAATTTCCAGGGGCAGCAGGCTGTCCATGCTGGACGCATTGAACACCAGGGTCTTGAGGTATTCCTGCTCCACCGTGGTTTCGCCCGACACGTTGGGATACAGCACCAGCGCCTGGCGCGAGAACTTGTTTTGCTCCGCAAGCAGGAAAGCGCGGCCAATTGTTTGCCACACTTCAACAGCGATCGGCCCATAGCGCAACTGGTCCCATTTGATACGCGCGGCGAAAGCGCGTATCAGCCGCGCCACCAGGAGCGCCCGGCTGATCTTGGCGGTGTCGGCCTTGTCTTGTGCGCTGGCGCGCCCCAGGCAAACGTCATAAGCGGCAGCGAGTTGCGCCCAGAAATCGTGATTGACTTGCCAGAGGCGGAACTCCTGGGCGCGGCCCAGGCGCGGCGAGGACAGATAGTCGCGCGCTAGCTTGCGCGCATGCGCTTGCGCGGCTTCGTCCAACTGGAATACCAGCACTGCGCGCTCGGCCAGCTTGAGTTTGTCGTCATGGGCTAGCGACTCCAGCCAGCCGACAATTTCTTCCAGCGCGGCGGACGCCTCATGCGACGCCAGGGACTCCAGGACGCGCTTCGCTTCCTTGGCGTCGGCCAAAGGGTGTTCGGATTTCGCAGAAAACATTCCCAGCATTTTTGGCCTCGGCGAACGGGGTTGGCGCTATTTTTATGTCATTGCCGCGAGCGAAAAACTAGCGGAACGGGCCGGCAAAGAATAGCCCAAACAAGATTGAATGTCATCCCAGCTTCACACAGTGCGGCCGCGCTCGCGAGGCTACCCCTTGCGCTTCGCGACGCTGCCATTCACGGCGGCATTCATGGCCATCCACTGCTCGATGAACTCGACGCCCCAGGCCACGCCGAAGCCCGTCAAATCCGTCGCTACCGCACCCAGGCCACCGCTGCAACTTGATGCCGACAGGTCCATGTGCACCCAGGGCAATTCCGCGGTGAAGCGCTTCAGGAAACGCGCGGCGAGGATGTGGTCGGCCTCGCCATCCAAAGTACATTGCTTGATATCGGCCACCTTGCTGTCCAGCGCGGCTTCGTAATCGGCATCAAGTGGAAACACGCAAACGCGCTCGCCGCTCGCCTCGCCCGCCGCCACCGCCAACCGCGCCAGATCCGGCGAGGTGGCGAATACGCCCGAATAGCGGCTGCCCAGCGCGTAAGCCATGCTGCCGGTGAGGGTGGCAAAATCGACGATGAGATCGGGCTTGCTTTTAAGTTTCGCATCGCCGCGCGCGGCCAGAGTCAGCGCATCGGCCAGCACCATGCGTCCCTCGGCGTCGGTATGCACAATCTCGATGGTGGTGCCATCGAGTGTCGTCACGATGTCGTTCTGCTTGTAGGCGCCAGGCGACAAATGGTTCTGCGCAATCGGTAACCAAACGTCGATGTCCAGCGGAAATTCGCGTGCCGCCAAGACTTGCAGCAGACCCAGCGCCACCGCCGAGCCGTTCATGTCTTCGTGCATGCCGGCCATGTATTTCGCTGGTTTGAGATTGTGGCCGCCGGTATCGAAGCAGATGCCCTTGCCGACCAATGCCAGGCGGCCTTGGGCGTTCTTCGGGCGATAGGCCAAATGCACGATGGCCGCGTCCTCCGGCGCGCTGCCCTGCGCCACCGCGACAAAGGCACCGGCGCCAAGACGGCGCAGCCGCTTCATGTCGTATTCCTCGATGCGCCAGCGCTGTTGGCGAGCGATTTGACGCAGGCGTTCACGATAATGGCCGGGTGTCAGTTCATTGGGCGCCAAGGTGGTAAGTTCGCGTGCCAGGCTATTGCCCCGCGCCAGCGCGGCGATGCCGGCGAAACCGTGGGTGTCGCGCGCACCGTAAAGGTGAATTTTGGCAAGTGGCTTAGGCTCGGGTTTTTTCTTGCGCGTCGGCAGACACACGCCGTTCAGCCAGGCAACTTGCAAGGCTACTCGCGCACTCTCGCGCCGCGCTTCGGCGCTGCCGAATACCGCCAGCACCAACTCAGCCGGATGCTCATCCAACAGCGGCGTCAGCGCCTTACGCAACACGGTGTTGCGTTCGAAGCGCGTCTTGCCCGCGTCTAGCATGACGAACGCATAGAGGCCAGCGTCTAGATTGAGTGTAACCGGCGTCTTGGCGAGGTCTTCCACTTTCATGCTGCGGCGCTTCAAGACAGCGCGCAAACGTTCCAACCCCGGCACATCGCGCAGGCCATCCAGATGCTTGGCGAAAGGCAACACCAGCAGCGCATGGGTGGCGTTTTTCAATGCGCCCGCATCGAGCGGCGCGGCGGTTTGGGTCAGTTTGGCTAACATGTTTAAGTTTCGGGTTTCGGGTGATATACGCCGCATTACGACTGCCACGCACTGAAATTATTCGGACGAAGTGCCGAGTCCGGTTGCGCGCCCTTCAACTCAAAACCCGCAACACGAAACTCGAAACTTCCCTTCGAGCGGTACAATGTCGCATCGATTATAGCAACGGCCTCAGCCTACCCTAGTAATACCATGCAGCAATACCTCGACCTCATGCGCCATGTGCTGGCGCACGGCCATCGTAAGAATGACCGCACCGGTACCGGCACGCTGTCCGTGTTCGGCTACCAAATGCGCTTCGATCTGGCGCAAGGCTTTCCGCTCCTGACGACCAAAAAGCTGCATACCAAATCCATCGTTCACGAGTTACTGTGGTTTTTGCAGGGCGACACCAACATCCGCTACCTCAAGGAAAATGGTGTCTCCATCTGGAACGACTGGGCCGATGCCAACGGCGATCTTGGCCCGGTGTACGGCTACCAATGGCGTTCCTGGCACGCGCCGGACGGCCGCGTCATCGACCAGATCACGCAACTTGTCGACGGCATCAAAAAGAATCCGGATTCGCGCCGCCACATCGTGACGGCCTGGAACCCGGCCGACATCGACCGCATGAAGCTGCCGCCCTGCCATGCCTTATTCCAGTTTTACATTGCAGAGGGAAAGCTGAGTTGCCAACTCTACCAGCGCAGCGCCGACATCTTCCTCGGCGTGCCGTTCAACATCGCCTCTTACGCCCTGCTCACACTGATGGTGGCGCAGGTGTGCGGACTGCAAGCGGGCGATTTCGTGCATACGCTGGGCGATGCTCACCTCTATGTGAACCATCTCGATCAGACACGTCTGCAACTCGCGCGCGAGCCGCGCGCGCTGCCGAACCTGCGTATCAATCCAGCGGTCACCGACCTCTTCGGTTTCCGCTTCGAGGATTTTACTCTGGAAGGCTACGACCCGCACCCGCATATCGCGGCGCCGGTCGCGGTTTGAAATAGGCGTTGCGGATTTCGAGTTAACAGCGACGCCCTATGAAGCAGAAACCCGAAACCCGCAACTCGACACTGATCCTGGCCGGCGACATCGGCGGCACCAAGACCCTGCTGGCGCTCGCCGACCCCATCACCGGCGCGTCGTTGTTCGAACGGCGCTACGCCAGCCGCGATTACGGAAATTTTTCCGATCTCCTGCGCATTTTTCTGAACGAGGCCGGTGATGGGAAGAAAGTCGACCGCACCTGTCTCGCCGTGGCGGGCCCGGTGGAAGCCAACCGCTCGAACATCACGTATCTTCCCTGGCTCATCGACGGCGCCACGTTGGAGGAGGCATTCGACATCGGCCGAGTGCAAGTGCACAACGACTTCGCGGCTGCCGCGCAGGGTATCGCCACTCTGGCGCCGCAAGACCTGGTGGAACTACAAACCGGAACGCCCGTGGAGACGGCCGCACGCGTGGTCATCGGCGCGGGCACAGGGCTGGGCGTCGCCGGGCTGATTAGGCAAGGGGACGATTGGCGTACCGTCCCCGGCGAAGGCGGCCACATCGGCTTCGCACCGGCCGACGAAGAACAACTCGCTTTGTGGCGCTTCCTAACGTTGCATCATGGTCGCGTCACTGCCGAGCGCGTGCTTTCCGGCGCGGGGCTGGTCGATGTCTATCGCTTCCTCGTCGCCGAGAGTGGTGCCGGCGATACGCCCGATCCGCTGCAAACCGACGAGCCTGCCGCCAGCATCGGCGGCCTCGCGAACCACCAGCCGCAAAGCCTCTCCGCGCGCGCTGTAACGTTATTTGCGCGGATCTACGGCGCCTATGCGGGCGATATGGCCTTGCTGTTCATGGCGCGTGGCGGCGTTTATCTGGCCGGCGGCATCGCGCCGAAAATCCTGCCGCTGCTGGCCAACGGGAGTTTTATGACCGCCTTCCGGGCCAAGGCCGAGCACGCCCGCCTGATGCCGGATTTTCCGGTGCGGGTGGTCGTCAATGAAGGCTTGGGATTGCAGGGCGCGTTACACCTCGCCGACAAAGGTTGACGCGCATCAAAAAGGGGTAACATTACCGGCGTAGCATGCTTGCATACAAAAACTACAATCCATCCACTTACTCAGATCGGCAGGAGGTAGTTATGCCTACACCTAGCGCAGGAGCGAGCGGCAAGCCCGCCGCTAAACCCAAAGCCCCAAGCACCACCCAAGCGGCGAAAACCGCCCCCAGGCGTAAAGCACCCGCCGCCGAACAAGGGCGGAGCCTCCACGCCGCCTCACCCGAGGAACGCTACTGCTATGTCTCTCAGGCCGCCTATTTTCGCGCCCTGCGACGCGGCTTTATAGAAGGCCGCGAACTGGATGATTGGCTGGAGGCGGAAGCGGAGGTCGATGCGCTGTTGAATGTGCAGAACGCCGGCTGAGCCCGTTCGCCGGCAGGAAGCTTAGCGCAGCCGGGAGCGGCAACTCGTTCCGGGACGGTGGGGTAGGCCGGGCTCCGAGCGCCGCGACCCGGCCGCCTTTGCCCAGATCACCGCGACCATAGCGATAGTCTTGCTCGATCACGTAGGACAGCCAGTGTTCGACCAGTTCGGCGTAAGTGTAGACGTGGCATATGACAGAGACCCTCTAAAAGGCGCCGCATGGAAGACAGTCAGAATTGCCAGCATCTAAGCAACTGCCCCGTGAAGCAAGTGCCGGACACGCGCTTCGTCAGCCATCTGACCCGCCACACTTTCGCACTGGTGCTGGCTGGTGGGCGCGGCAGCCGGCTCAAGCAGCTCACCGACTGGCGCGCCAAACCGGCCGTGCCGTTCGCCGGCAAATTTCGCATCGTTGATTTCACCTTGTCGAATTGCGTGAACTCCGGCGTGCGCCGCATCGGTGTGGCGACGCAGTACAAATCGCAAAGCCTGATTCATCACCTGCAACGCGGCTGGAGTTTTCTCGATGGGCGCCTGGGGGAATCCATCGATTTGCTGCCGGCGCAGCAGCAGTTTCGCGAGTCCTGGTATCGCGGCACGGCTGACGCGGTATTCCAGAATCTCGACATGATTCGCCGTCACGAACCGGAATACCTCCTGGTGCTTTCCGGCGATCACGTCTACAAAATGGACTATGGACGATTGCTGGCCTATCACCACGAAAAGAACGCCGACATGACCGTCGCCTGCATCGATGTGCCACTGGCTGATGCACGCGGATTTGGCGTGATGGGTGTGGATGAAGATGGGCGCGTGACGCAATTCGCCGAAAAGCCGGAAAACCCCCAAACCATCCCCGGCAAAGCCGGCCACGCCCTGGCCAGCATGGGGGTCTATGTTTTCAACGCGCCCTTCCTGTACGAACAACTGATCCGCGACAGCGACGACACCAACTCCTCGCACGATTTCGGCAAGGACATCATCCCTTGGATCGTGCCACGCAGTCGCGTTTACGCACAAAGCTTCGACGACAGTTGCGTCGCCCAAGCTAATGAGAAACCCTATTGGCGCGACGTGGGTACGGTGGACGCATATTGGGAAGCCAATATGGATGTCACCAAGGTGGTGCCGGAACTGAATCTCTACGATGAGAGATGGCCGATCTGGACCTACCAGGAACAGTCGCCCCCCGCCAAATTCGTCTTCGACGACGAAGACAGGCGCGGCATGGCCATCGACTCCATGGTGTCCGGCGGCTGCATCATCAGCGGCGCGACGGTGCGACGCTCCCTGCTCTTCTCGGACGTGCGCGTCGACCAGCGTAGCGTGATCGAAGATTCGGTAATCCTGCCCAAAGTCCAGATCGGCGTAAATGTCATCATCAAGCGCGCTGTCATCGACAAACGCTGCCACATACCGGACGGTATGCAGATCGGCGTCGATAAAGCCGCCGATGCGCAGCGCTTCCATATCTCTGAAAAGGGCATCACGCTGGTGACGCCGGAGATGCTGGGGCAGCAAGTTCATTGGGTGCGCTAGGCGCGGATGGCACGATGTCGGACACGAAGAAAACCCTGGATCTGATTCTGCTCTGGCATATGCACCAGCCGGATTATCGCGATCACGAGACGGGCGAATTCCGGCGACCGTGGACATATCTGCATGCGCTGAAGGATTACACCGACATGGCGGCGCATCTGGAGCGTCACCCGCTGGTGCATGCCGTGGTTAACTTCGTGCCGGTGCTGCTTGACCAGATCGAAGATTACGTACAACAATTCGACTCTGGCGTCTTGCGCGACCGTCTGCTACGCCTGCTCGCGCAGGACAATCTCGATGCGCTCGATGCGGATGACCGCCGCTATATCATCGCCACCTGCTTTCCCGGCAACCACGCCCGGCTGGTACAGCCTTTCCCGCACTTCGAGCAACTCTACAAGTTGTATCGCTTGCTCGACGCCCAGGACGAACACGCCACCCGCTATTTTTCCAGCGCCTATTTCGCCGACGTGCTGGTGTGGTACCACTTGGTGTGGACCGGCGAAACGGAGCGACGCCGCCAGCCACTCCTGGCTGAGTTGCTTGCCAAAGCGCAGAACTACACCGTGCAAGATCGGCGCGCGCTACTGGCGCTGATCGGCGACACACTGCGCAATCTTATTCCACGCTATCGCGCCCTGGCCGAACGCGGACAGATCGAACTCTCCACCACGCCGCATACCCATCCATTGGCGCCGCTGCTGTTGAGTTTCGCCAGCGCGCGCGAAGCCCAACCCGATATCCCACTGCCGCAAGCATCAAACTATCCCGGCGGCCGCTCGCGCGTGGACGCGCACATCGTCGCCGCACAGCGCAGTCATGCGGCGCGCTTCGGTCACGAAGCCAACGGCATATGGCCGGCGGAGGGCGCGCTCTCGACCGCTTTGTTGCAGCAGTTCGCGGCGCAGGGCTGTCGTTGGACCGCGTCCAGCGAGACAGTGCTCGCCAACAGCCTGCGCGCCTATGCCCGGCTCGATGGAACCTATCTCTACCGCCCTTGGCAAATCGAGTCCGCGCCGAATATCACGATGTTTTTTCGCGATGAAAAACTCTCTGACCTGATCGGTTTCGAATACGCCAAATGGCATGGCCGCGATGCCGCTCAACATTTCGTCACCCAGCTCGAAAACCTACGCGACAGCGCACCAGTCAATGAGCCGCCGGTGGTCAGCGTATTCCTTGATGGCGAAAATGCCTGGGAATACTATCCTTACAATGGTTACCACTTTTTCGAAGACCTCTACAGCCTGATCGAAGCGCAGAGCTGGCTGGGCACCACCACGTGCACGCAGTGGCTGGAGCACAATCCGCGCCGCGCCGGTGTGCTGCCAGGCTTGGTAGCGGGAAGCTGGGTGTATGGCACTTTTTCAACGTGGATAGGCGATGCCGCCAAGAACCGCGCCTGGGACTTGCTCTGCGCCGCCAAACAGAGCTATGACATTGTTCTTAATAGCGGGCGGCTCGATGAAGCCCAGCGCGGTGCCGCCGAGGCACAACTCTCTGTCTGCGAGGGCTCGGATTGGTTCTGGTGGTTCGGCGATTACAACCCGCGCGAGGCGGTGGAAAGCTTCGACCAATTGTTCCGCGCCAATCTGGCTTACCTCTACCGCTTGTTACAGTTGACCGAACCGACTCAGCTTGCCGTGCCACTGTCGCATGGCGGCGATATCAAAACCGAAGCCGGCGGCATCATGAGGAGGGCGTCTTAATGTTTCGAGTTTTGAGTTTCGGGTTTCGAGTTGGAGTGGCGCCTTTGTGGCGGCCATGCCCAGGATTTGCCCGCGACGAAGTATCGGGGGGCGCCAAGCACGGCCCAACCCGAAACCCGAAACCCGAAACTCGAAACCACATCCACCCATGACCAGGCCGATATCCCTGCTGCTGGGCGTACACGCCCATCAACCCGTCGGCAACTTCAGCGCCGTGCTCGACGATGCCCATGTGCGTTGCTACAGCCCCTTCCTGCGCACGCTCTGCCGCTATCCGGAATTTCGTTTCGCCGTGCATTTCTCCGGCTGGTTGCTCGATAGATTACTGGAAGATCATCCGAATGATATGGCGCTTCTGAAAACCATGGTGGCGCGCGGCCAGGTGGAGATGTTCGGCGGCGGCGATTGTGAGCCGGTACTGGCAGCGATCCCCTATCGCGACCGAGTCGGTCAGATCGAAGCGCTGTCGAACAAGCTGCTCGGATATTTCGGTGCAGAAGCCCATGGAAGCTGGCTGACTGAACGTGTTTACATACCCACGGTGGTGCCGGCGCTGGCCGACTGCGGCATGTGCTATGTGACCGTGGACGACTACCACTTCATGTGCACCGGCAAGACGGAAGAGGAACTCGACGGTTACTACACCACCGAAGAAGATGGTCGACGCATCGACCTGTTTCCTATATCAGAGTCTTTGCGCTACAGACTCCCTTTCTCGCCAGCGCAAGAGGCGGTGAGCTATATCGAAGGTCTGGCGCGGCGAGGCCAGCGTGCGGCGGTTTATTTCGATGACATAGAAAAATTCGGCATCTGGCCAGAAACCCACGCTTGGGTCTATGAAAAAGGCTGGCTGGCGCAATTCATCGAGGGGGTTTTAGCCTCTCCGCTCATACGCACCGAAACCTATGCGGGTTTTCATGCGCGCGAAGCGACGCGCGGCATCGTTTATCTGCCAACGACTTCGTATATCGAAATGAACGAGTGGTCCCTGCCTGCGCCAGCGGCGGCGATTTATGAAGATCTGGTCGAGCGTGAAAAGCGCGAAGGCCGCTACGCGCTTAGCAAGCCCTTTGTCCGCGGTGGTATCTGGCAGAATTTTTTCACACGCTATCCGGAATCCAACTGGATGCACAAACGCATGCTGGCCCTGTCTACGCGGCTCGCCGCGCTACCCGACGCGCAGCGTAGCCCCACGCTGACCGAGCTACTGTATCGCGCCCAGGCGAACGACGCTTATTGGCACGGCTTGTTTGGTGGACTCTATTTGCCGCATTTACGACGCGAGATATATGGCAATTTGCTGGCACTCGAAGCGGCGCTGGACCGGGTCGCGCCGCGCACGGCGATGAGCGATGGCGATATCGATTTCGACGGCGTTGATGAACGCTTTCTACGTAGTGCTAATGCGCAGGTCGTCATCAAGCTCGACAGTCATTTTTCCATTTGCGAATTCGACGCCTATGCGCTCTGTCACAACTTCGGCGACGCCTTAACGCAGCGCGACGAGCACTACTACAAAAAGCTATCCCAGGCTGCGCAGGCGCCCGCCGCCACGTCAGGCAATGGCATCGCTTCGGCACACGATCGCGTTGTGTTAAAGCACACAGTGCATGCCACCGACGTGGTGCCGGATGCGCGCCCGCGCCGCCTTTTCATGGACCGTTGGACGCGGCCCGATGGATCGTCGCTCTGGCCGGAATACCACGTCGGCACCAGTGGGGCGATGGCGGCGACACTGGAGGGGGGCGAGGTGGCCAAGCGCATCACCCTCGACGGCAGCCAACTCGTCGTAACCTATCGCTTCAGTGGCGCGCCAGGCGGGCGCTTCGAGACCGAGCTTAATATCGCCATGCCCAGTTGCGATGGCTATTCCGGCCGCTACATACTGGCCGATGGGCGCATACCCTGCGGCTTCGGTCAAGCGTTGACCTTGGCAGGCGCGAATGAACTCACGCTGGACGACCGTGAGCTGAAAGGCGCACTGCGCCTTAACAGCAATCGTCCGGTCGACGTTACGGCAGGCCCGCATTTCACGGTATCGCAATCGGAGGCCGGCTTCGAAAAGATCATGCAGGCGGCTTGTCTGCGCTTATTCTGGCCGGTCGACGCCGCAGAGTATGAAATCACCCTAACGCTCGACATCCTGCCGGATGCGAGTATGCCAGCTGAGCATCAATAACCCAGAGTAAGATAGGAGACCATCATGACCGATATAGTCAAGTTGCTAGGCGGGGAAAGCGAAGGGCTGCTCTCGCATGTATGCCAGGGCATACCCAAGTCGCGGCTGCATGTTCCCGGCACGGATTTTATCGACCGAGTTCACGCCAGCTCGGATCGCAAACCGTCGGTGTTGCGTAATCTCAGCACTTTGTTCAATACCGGACGGCTCGCCGGTAGCGGCTATCTCTCGCTACTGCCGGTGGATCAAGGCGTCGAACATTCCGCCGGCGCTTCTTTCGCGCCCAATCCGGATTATTTCGATCCGGAAAATATCGTCAAGCTCGCCATTGAAGGCGGCTGTAACGGCGTCGCATCGACGCTGGGCGTGCTCTCCTCTGTTGCGCGCAAATACGCCCACCGCATTCCCTTCGTGGTGAAAATCAACCACAACGAAATGCTCAGCTATCCGAACAAGTTCGACCAGACCATGTACGCCAGCGTCGAGCAGGCTTTCGACATGGGCGCGGTGGCGGTGGGGGCGACGGTGTTTTTCGGCTCCGAAGAATCGCGCCGCCAAATCTGGGAAGTCTCGCAAGCCTTTGCGCGCGCCCATGAGTTGGGCATGGTCTGCATTCTCTGGGCTTACACACGCAATAACGCTTTCAAGCAGGATGGCGTCGATTACCACGTCTCGGCCGATCTCACCGGCCAGGCCAATCACCTCGCCGTCACCATCGATGCCGACATCGTCAAACAGAAGATGGCGGAAAATAACGGCGGCTACAACGCCGTCAAATTCGGCAAGACCAGCAGCAAGGTGTATACGGAACTCACCACCGACCATCCCATCGATCTGGTTCGCTACCAGGTGGCCTGCTGCTACATGGGCCGCGCCGGCATGATTAATTCTGGTGGCGAATCCGGCAAGAACGACTTGCAGCAAGCGGTGCGCACCGCGGTCATCAACAAACGCGCCGGTGGCATGGGCCTCATCTCCGGGCGCAAGGCTTTCCAGAAACCGCTAAAGGATGGCGTCGATCTGCTCCACGCCATCCAGGACGTGTATCTTTCTAAGGATGTGACCATTGCTTAATCGTTTCGGGTTGCGGGTTTCGAGTTGTCTCTGTTTATCGCGTCCCTCTCGCAACCCGAAACCCGAAACTCTAAATGCGCAACTCTAAACTCGAAACAAAATTATCATGCCAGGCACACCTTTTAATCTCGAAGTAAATCCGCAGATTCCGGCTCGGCTCGCCAGGCTGGAAGAACTTGCCAACAATCTTTGGTATAGCTGGGATCGGCCGACGCGCACCCTGTTCGCGCGGCTGCATCCGACTTTGTGGAAAGCCGTCGGACATAGTCCCAAGGCATTCTTGAAGCGGGTGGATCAGCAACGTCTGCTTGAGGCCGCAGACGATCCGGTGTTCCTCGGCAACTACGCACGCGTGCTCTCGGCCTATGACACGTATCACAACGAGCCGATGCGCACCAACGGCGCACAGCACATGCGGCATTCCGATCTGGTCGCCTATTTCTGCTTCGAGTTTGGCTTTCACGAAAGCTTGCCGATTTACTCCGGCGGCTTGGGCATATTGGCGGGCGATCATTGCAAGGCGGCGAGCGACTTGCGGCTACCCTTCGTCGCCGTCGGCTTGCTGTTCCGCCAAGGCTACTTCCTGCAAACCATAGACATGGAAGGCAATCAGCACGCCATCTACAACGACACTGATTTCGACGACTTGCCGATCTTGCCGGTGTTGGATGCCGACGGCAAGCAACTGCACATCACGGTGGATTTTCCCAGCCGCAATGTGGCGGTCAAGGTGTGGCAGGTGCGCGTGGGCCACGTTACGCTCTACCTGCTTGATACCGATCTGGACGAAAACAGCCCGCACGACCGCGACATCGCCCACCGTCTTTATGGCGGCGACCGCACCACCCGCATCGAACAGGAGATCGTGCTGGGCGTGGGCGGTGTGCGCGCCTTGGCGGCGATGGGTCTCAAGCCGACCGTTTGGCATATCAATGAAGGCCACGCCGCTTTCATGATCCTGGAGCGCGTGCGTCAGCTCACCACCCAGGGCCTGGAAATCGCGGCGGCGATGGAGGTGGTGGCCTCGCATACGGTGTTCACCACCCATACCGCCGTGCCGGCCGGACATGACCACTTCAACGAAGACCAGATTCGCCATTACTTCGAGCATGCTTGCCAGGAACTCAAGGTTTCCGTCGAACAGTTGCTGGCCTTGGGGCGCACACCCGGTGGTCACGAATTCAATATGACGGCGCTGGCCGTGCGCGGCTCGCGCTTTCACAACGGCGTCTCGCGCATCCATGGCGGCGTGTCCTCGCAAATTCTCGCCAGCCTGTGGCCGCAAATCGAGAAGGAGGAAAACCCACTCACCTACGTCACCAATGGCGTGCATGTGCCGACCTTTCTTTCCGACGAGTGGAACGAATTGTTTGATCGCTTTCTCGGCCCGGGCTGGAGCCAGCGCCTCACGGACCGGGGGTGCTGGGAAGGTATACACGGCATTCCCGACCATCAGTTCTGGAGCGTGCACCAATCATTGAAGGCGCAGATGCTGCATCTGGTTCGCCATCGCATCTCTCAACAGCACGCGCGCAACCATGGCTCGCAGGCGCACCTGGATCGTGTGCTGAAGCTCGCCGACCCGGACAACCCGAACGTGCTGACCATCGGCTTTGCACGCCGCTTTGCAACCTATAAGCGTGCGGCCTTGCTGTTCGAAAACCTTGACTGGCTGCGCCAGCTTGTCGCCACGCCCAAGCGTTCTATCGTGTTCATCTTCGCCGGCAAGGCGCATCCGGCGGACCTGCCGGGGCAAGCGCTGATTCGCCGCGTCGCCGAGGTGGCGCGCATGCCAGAGTTCGAAGACAATATTCTGCTGGTGGAAGGCTACGATCTGCGCCTGGCAAGACGGCTGATTTCCGGCGTTGATGTCTGGCTCAACAATCCGCAGTATCCGCTCGAAGCCTGTGGCACCTCGGGCATAAAGGCAGCCATGAACGGCGTCCCCAATCTCTCGGTACTGGATGGCTGGTGGGGTGAGGGTTTCGACGGCAAAAACGGCTGGGGCATCAAACCGGCTTCGGACACCCTGGACGAAGCGCGCCGCAACCATGAAGAAGCGCGCACGCTTTACGAAATACTCCAGGACACTATTATTCCGCTCTACTACGACTTGGGCCCGATGGGCTACTCTCCCGGCTGGGTCGCCATGGCCAAGAATTCCATCGCCTCGCTGTTGCCGCGCTTCAACTCCACGCGCATGTTATCGGAATACCTGACGCGCTTTTATTTGCCGGCCTCGCACCAGTGGCATCGCTACACACAGAACAGCTATGCCGGCGCCAGCGAGGTGGCGGCCTGGAAGGCGCGTGTGCGCAGCGCCTGGAGTCTGGTCAACATCCGGCGGCTGGATACGCCACAGCGGCGCATCGCCTTTGGCGAAGGGCTACGCATCGAGGTCGCTGTGAACCTTAATGGCCTCAAACCCGAGGATGTGGAAGTCGAATTGCTCTTCGGCCGCCCCGCCGGCGGCAACACCCCCAAGAAGGCGCGCAGCCACAAATTCATACATGAGCGCCAGTTGGAAACCCGTGAGCAGCTCTACGCCCTCGCTTTGACGCCCGAGTACTGTGGCAAGATCGAGTACCGCATACGCGTCTATCCCAGTCATGACATGCTCACTCATCCCTTTGAAATGGGTATGATGGTCTGGTTATAGCGAGGAGTGCGGAACAAGCAGGCCGGAATAGTGGGGCACGGCAACGCGCCTCTCCCGTCACTCGTTACCAGTCCCAACATGCCTCGCATACTCTTCGTCACGCCCGAACTCGCCCCGTGGATGAAAAGCGGCGGTCTGGGTGAAGTCTCACACTCGCTGCCAACTGCCTTGCGGGACATCGGCCTCGATGTGCGCATACTAGTGCCGGCCTATCCGCCGCTGCTGACGGCCTTTCCGGACGCGCAGCCGGTGGCTGACCTGGCGCCAGCCGGCGTTGCCCTGCCCGCAGCGCGACTGCTCGAAGCGCATTCTGAAGACGGTTTGTCGCTGTTGCTGCTCGATTGCCCGGCGCTCTATGGTCGCATCGGCTCTGCCTACCAAACGCCTGACGGCAACGACTTCTTTGATAACGCGCTGCGCTTCGGCCTGCTTTCTAAAACAGCGGCGCTGTTGGGTACCCCCGACGGCCCGCTCACCTGGCACCCTGATCTCATTCATTGCAACGACTGGCCTTGTGGTTTGGCGCCGGCCTACCTGCATTTCGAGCGCGCCAACGCGCCGACTGCCGCAACGCTGATGACCGTGCATAACCTCGCCTTTCAGGGAAATTTCCCAGCGCATACGCTCTCTGATGTCGGCTTGCCGACTGAAGCTTATGGCATGAACGGCGTGGAGTTCTGGGGTCAGTTGTCCTTCATGAAAGCCGGCCTACAGTTCGCGGATGCCATCAGCACGGTAAGCCCACGCTATGCGCAGGAAATCCAGGAAGCCGAATTTGGCGGAGGCTTCGAGGGGCTGCTGCGGGGACGGCAAAACGACCTGCACGGTATTTTGAACGGCATCGATGAAACCGTGTGGAACCCCGCCACGGACACCTATCTGCCACAACGCTATGACCTCGACAACATCGAGCAGAAAGCGGCGAACAAAGAAGCCTTGCAGCGCCATCTAGGTTTGACGGTCGACCCGACGCTACCGCTCCTGGGCTCGGTCAGTCGCATCACCCATCAAAAAGGTCTGGATTTACTGCCCGAAATCGCCGACGACATCGCCGCCTTGCCAGCGCAATTGGCGCTCTTGGGCAGCGGCGAAAAAGCCCTGGAGGCGGCGCTTGCACAACTCGCCGAACGTCACCCCGGCCGCTTCGCGGTACACATCGGTTTTGACGAAGCGCTGGCGCACCTTATCGAGGCCGGCGCCGATATATTCCTTATGCCGTCGCGCTTCGAGCCCTGCGGTCTGAACCAGCTTTACAGCTTGCGCTATGGCACACCGCCGGTGGTGCGCGCAACAGGCGGCCTGGCGGATACAGTGGTGAACTGTACAGCCGCGACGCTGGCCGACGGCACGGCCAACGGTTATTGCTTCAACGATATTTCGGGAAAGGATTTACTCGTCGCAATACAACGCGCCCTGTCTGGCTGGCACGACAGGGCGCTATGGCGCCATTTGCAAACGCAGGGCATGCGGCGAGATTCAGGATGGAAACAGACTGCGCTGCGCTATCGCTCCCTGTACGAAGATGTACTCCGCAAAGCGCGATACTTAGCTTAAGCGACGAACGCGCGCAGCGCTTGCAGCAGGACCACAAAGCCACCCAGACCGACCGCGCCAACCAACAAGTTGTTGAACAGCGAGCGCGGATTGCGATCCAGCCAGCGCTTGCAGATGGCCAGCAGGCCCATGATGCCGGCCAATGCGAACAGCGTGCGCATATTCGGATTGACCAGAAAATCCTTGAGCATGCCGCTCAACCAGCCACCCGGGCCGAGGGTGTAAAAAACCGCGGCAGAAATACCGACCAACAGACAGGAGACGACCAGCAAGGTCATAAAAGTGTCTTTCGTTTCGTGTATCAGGCGATCCATGACACTCTCCTCGTATAAAAAGAAGCCGGCGCAGGTGGAGTGCGATCGATTGGCTCAGGATCGATCCCCGGGGGTAGAGGCTCCCCACCGTACGGGCGGCCGGCATTCATAAATCGGTGTTGCTAAATCTTCAAAATCGGACAATCACGCGCAAGCAACACGATGTTCATCAACGCAATCTCTTTGCAAAATATCGGGCTGCTTCCATGGCGCTTTCTTCAACAACCTATGAGCAATCGCTGTGCCATGAGCTTGTTTGCACAAACAAACAATGGCTTGGAGAGTTTCCATCTCGCTTGATGGGCGCTATCGTCTGGCCAGAGTGTCTGGCTGTGGCGACAGAACGTTGGCATACACCAACTAACTCATTGAATTACAGAGGATGATGTGCTGTCGGTGCGCGGCGACAGCGAGAATGGGTTGGCTGATGACTTACTTGTCGTCTTTGAAAAGCGCAGGACTGAGATGGTGCCGCTGCAAGAGTTTGTAGAACTCGGTGCGATTACGCTGGGCCATGCGTGCGGCCTGAGCGACATTGCCGCCGGTGGATTTGAGCAAGCGCACCAGATAATCGTGTTCGAAAGTGCGACGCGCTTCGTCCAGCGACACCATCAGGGTGTTGTCTTCATGCAGCGCTTGTTGCACCAGCGAGGCCGGCACAACGGGCGAAGTGGCCAGAGCGACGGCCTGCTCGACCACGTTCAACAATTGGCGCACATTGCCTGGCCAGCCGGCATTCACCAATAGCTCCATGGCGTCGGGCGCAAAGGTGCGTGCCGGGCGGTTATAGCGTTTGGCGAGTTGATCGACGAAGTGCGCGCACAACAGCGGAATGTCTTCGCGTCGTTCAGCCAGCGGCGGGAGGGTGAGCGATACGACATTCAAACGATAAAAGAGATCGGGACGAAATGTGCCAACGCGGATGCTTTCCGACAAATCGCGATTGGTGGCGGAGAGTATGCGCACGTCCACCGGCAGCGTCTCGGTGGAGCCCACCGGCCGCACGGAGCGGTCTTGCAGAGCGCGCAGCAGCTTGGCCTGTAATGGCAAAGACATATCACCGATTTCATCGAGAAAGAGTGTGCCGCCCTGCGCCGCCTGAAAGAGGCCGCGATGCGCCACCACCGCGCCGGAAAACGCGCCCTTGGCATGGCCGAACAATTCACTCTCCAGTAAATTCTCGGGGATCGCGGCGCAGTTCACCGCCATGAACGGCCCTTTGGCGCGGTTGCTGGCGCGATGGATGGCCTGAGCCAGCAGCTCTTTGCCAGTGCCGGATTGGCCAAAGATCAGCACGCTGGCGTCTGAGGCGGCCACCAGCTTGGCCTGGCGCAACACCTCTTCCATGCGCTGGCTGCGCGTGACGATGGACGCGCGCCATACTTCGGATTGCCCAACCGCTTCGCCTCCGCCGCTCAACTTGATCCCGTGCTCCACCTGCGCCAGCAGGTCTTGACCGTCAAAGGGTTTGGTGAGAAAGCTGAAAACACCGCGTCGCGTCGCCGCCACAGCATCGGGAATGGTGCCGTGCGCGGTGAGTATGATTACCGGCAGCGTCGGCAAATTGTGGTGGATGCGCTCGAACAAAGTCAGGCCATCCATACCTTCCATGCGCAAATCGGTGATGACGAGTTGCGGGCGCGATACCGCCAGCAAAGCCAGCGCCTGCTCACCGCTCTCCGCTGTCTGCACCGTATAGCCAGACGCGGTCAGCCGCAATGAAATGAGCTTTAACAAATCGCGGTCGTCATCGACCAGAAGTATTTTTCCCCTAGAACTCATGGTTTCTTGGCTTCCCGGCGCAGGCTGCGCTCTATATTCAGCATGGCATCGAGTTTCTGTTGTAGCTCATCCGCTCGGTGCTGTTGTTCGTCCCCGCGACGCTGTTGCTCATCGGCGCGACGTTGTTCGCGCAGGCGCTCGGCGGCTTGCTTCTGCAACAGCAGCAACAATTGGCGACGCGGCGATTCGGTTGGCGCGCTGCGGCTAGTTGCCCCATCCAACAAAGTCAGCAGTTTGGCATCGTCATGCCAAGGTGCACCGGGCAAGCTCATGACCAGGCCCAGACGCAAGCGGTTTGGCTCAGACTTATCGCGCGCGTAGCTCTGGCTGACCGTTTGGTATTCGCGCCGCAATTCTTCCGCCGGCATCGCCACCAAGCCTTGATAGTATGCCAGCAAGGCGAGGACTTCCTCGGCCTCCTGCAAATAATCCGCTCGCTTGGGTTCGGTCGACGCGCTGGGCGCCGACGCCGAAGGTGTGCCCGTTTGCAACCAGGCGCAGCCGGCAAGCGCCTGCGCAATCAGGGCGACAAAAAGCATCTGCCGCATCATGTCGCCTTCCTTTCCCATATTTGCGGCAGCGTCACGCGGAAATGGCCGCCTCGCGCCGCACCGTGCACAACTTCAATGTGGCCGTGATGTGCCAGCACATACTCCTTGGCAATCGCCAGCCCCAGGCCGCTGCCTTTCACCGTACCGCGCCGCGCACGGGTACCGCGAAAGAAGGGTTCGAAGATGCGATCGCGCTCTTCCTTATCCACACCTGGGCCCTGGTCGCTCACCTCAAGCACCGCCTGATCGTTCTGCTTGGTCAGCTCGATATGCACCACGCCCTCGCGCGGCGAGAATTTCAACGCGTTAGTGATGAGATTGTCGACCACCACACGCAACTTATCGCCGTCACCCTCCACCAACACCGGCGGCAGTTTACGCTCGAAGCGGATATTGCGCGCCGAAGCAACCAGGCGATGCGTGCGCAGCACCTGGGTGCAAACCACATCCAGCGCCACTGGCTGCGGGTCTATGCTGTTGGCGGCGAAGCCGGCCTGCTGGTAGTTGATAAGTTCCTCGATCAGCGTTTGCAAGCGGCGGCTGTTCTGAATGAGGATATCGACGATGGTCTTCTGTTCTTCGTTAAGCGGCCCAGGCACACCCTCGCCCAGCAACTGTGAGCCTTCGCGGATGGCCGTGAGCGGCGTTTTCAGATCGTGCGAAACGTGGCGCAGAAAGCGATTCTTCTGTTCTTCCAGTTCGGCGAGACGGCGCCGTAGCCAGTCGAGCCGGCGGCCGAGATAGGCCAGATCCTGCGGCCCCGACACGGTGATGCCATCAGAATACTCGGCGCGACCTATGGCGCGGATGGCACGATCAACCTGCTGCAATTGCTTCGAGATCAGATTGCGAAACCACAAGGCAATGGCCAGCGCCACCGGCACAGCGGCGAGGAGCTGCCACACGAGCGCGCTGCGCGCCTCGCTGGCAGTGGTGCGCAGACGTTCAATCTCAGCATCGATCAACTTGCCGTTGGCGGATACCACACCACGCGCCTGCTCGGCCAACCGGTCGAACTCCGCCACCATCTTTGCCGCGTTGGCGATATCCACGCCCGCGTCCAGCGTGGCAAGTAGCTTGTCCTCAAGACGAACCACACTGGCCAAACGCTCGCGCCCCCCTTCTTCCAACGGCAGTGACGAGTATTCCTGGGCGGCGACGATGAAACGCGCGTGCGACTGGCGATAGTCGTCCAGCAGCGTCTTGTCGCGCATCAACAGATGCTGGCGCAGCGCGCGCTCCATGTCTGTCAGGGTTTCCAGCATTTCGCGGCTGGTGCGTGCCGCCACGGCGGCGCCGCGCACCGCGCGTTCGCTTTGCTCCGCTAACTGCTGCACATTGAACGCGGCGTTACCCAGCGCAAAGACCAGCGGCAGCGACACCAGGCCGAAGCCGATGAGGATGAGGCGCAGAAAGGATTTTGGATAGAGCCGGTTCAAAACTTATCTGCCCGTATTCCCGCTTATAATTTCGTCGCCCGCACTTGCCGGCTGCACTAAAATAACACATCGATGCCGCAACCCGTTTTTGGCAAGCCCCGTGTCAGTCTGATCGCCGCCGTGGCGCACAACAATGTCATCGGGGCGGACAACGCCTTGCCTTGGCGGCTGCCCGAAGATTTGCAGCGCTTCAAGGCACTCACGCTGGGCCACCCCATCATTATGGGGCGCAAAACCTTCGACTCTATTGGGCGTCCGCTGCCCGGCCGACGCAATATCATCGTCACGCGCAACGCCGGCTTCACGGCGGCCGGCTGCGATACCGCGCCCTCTGTGGATGCAGCGCTGGCGCTGTGTGCCGGCACGACGGATGAAGTGTTCATCATCGGTGGCGCGCAAATCTATGCGCAGACCCTGCCCCTGGCGGATCGCCTGCAACTCACCGAAATCGACGCTGATTTTGCGGGGGACGCACGCTTTCCTTACATTGACCCCGCGCAGTGGCAGTTGCTGTCACGCGAACGCCATCTTGCGACAGCCGGGTTTTCTTTCGATTTTTCCTTGTACGAACGCAAGCAATAAGGAGGCTATATGTCTGAAGATGGATTCCATGTACATGGCCCTCACGATCACGCCGTCGAGCACGGTGCGGAACACGGTGATTCGCTAGCCCAAAAAGTCGCCGTGATGACCGCGATTCTAGCCACCGTAGGCGCAGTACTGGGCTATCAGGGGGGCTACACGCAGAACGAAGCCATGCTCTACAAAAACGAAGCTGTGCTGAAAAAAACCGAGGCCTCGAATCAGTGGAACTACTATCAAGGCAAGAGCAACAAGCAGAACCTGGCAGAACTGGCCGTTGCACTGGCGCCAACTGACAAGAGGGACGCGTATCTGAGCGAAGTCGAGCGTTACAAAAAAGAGAAAGCCGAGATCAAGGATAAGGCCGACAAGCTGGAGGCTGAGGCAATAGAAGCCAATCAGATGAGTGAGGCCGCGCTGCATCCGCACCACCGTCTTGCGCAGGCGCTGACGCTCATGCAGATTTCAATCTCTCTGGCCTCGATCACCGTGCTGACACGCAAGCGCTGGTTGTTTGCTTGCTCAGGCTTCGCGGCGGCAGCGGGCATGCTGCTATGGGGCAGCACGCTGTTCATCCACTGAAAAAGGCGCGCTAGTTTAGCAACGCGTCGGGCGAACTTTGGGTTTCCAGCTCCCCTTGGGCATGGGATAGCCCGAGCGGAATCAAAATCGCCAAAGCCAGAAACCCCAAAAAGATCAGTATACGCATGATGACGTCGGTAGTCAGGACAGCGCGATTCTAAGGTAAAAACACCGTGTGTCAATAGCTTACAAGGTGTTTTTAAGAAAAGAGGTTAAGCTTTCAAGCCTGCCGCACGCAATCGACGAAGTAGCAGACCTTGCCGCTCGACTCGTCTTTGACCAGGCCGTGTATGTCGGTTTCGAAGCCCGGAAAGGCCTCGTTGAGGGCGCGGGCGTACTGCAAGTAGCGCACGATAGTACCGTTGAAGCGCTCGCCGGGAATCAGCAGCGGTATGCCAGGTGGGTAGGGCGTCAGTAACACGCTGGTGATGCGCCCTTCGAGATTGTTGATTTCGACGCGATCGATTTCGCGATGTGCCATTTTGGCGAACGCGTCCGCCGGTTTCATCGCCGGCTCCATGTTAGACAGATACATTTCCGTCGTCAGGCGCGCCACGTCGTTGGCCTTGTAGATGCCATGTATCTGCGCGCACAAGTCGCGCAGGCCTATCTTCTCGTAGCGCGGATGTTTGGCGACGAACTCGGGCAGCACGCGCCAAAGCGGCTGGTTCTTGTCGTATTCGTCCTTGAACTGCTGCAAGGCCGCGACCAGCGTGTTCCAGCGGCCTTTGGTGATGCCGATGGTGAACATGATAAAGAAGGAGTACAACCCAGTCTTCTCGACGATGACACCATGCTCTGCCAGATACTTGGTGACTATGGCCGCCGGTATGCCGCGATCATCGAAATCGCCATCCACATCCAGGCCCGGCGTAATGATGGTGGCCTTGATCGGGTCCAGCATATTGAAGCCGGGCGCGAGATCGCCGAAGCCATGCCAGCGCTCGCCGGTCTTGAGCATCCAGTCTTCACGGTCGCCTATGCCCTCCTCGGCGAGGTACTCCGGCCCCCACACTTTGAACCACCAATCGGCGCCCCACTCTGCGTCGACTTTGCGCATGGCGCGACGAAAATCCAGCGCTTCCATGATGGATTCTTCCACCAGCGCGGTGCCGCCCGGCTCTTCCATCATCGCCGCCGCCACATCGCAGGAGGCGATGATGGCGTACTGCGGGGAGGTGGACATATGCATGAGGAAAGCCTCGTTAAAGACATCGCGATCGAGCTGGCGCAGTTCCGAGTCCTGCACGAGGATTTGCGAAGCCTGCGACAAGCCGGCCAGCATCTTGTGGGTGGATTGCGTGGAAAACAGCATGGAATCCTTGCAACGCGGCCGGTCCTTGCCGATAGCGTGCATATCGCGGTAGAAATCGTGAAAGGCCGCATGCGGCAGCCAGGCCTCATCGAAATGCAGCGTATCGATGTGGCCATCGAGCATCCGCTTGATGGTCTCGACGTTATACGAAATGCCGTCGTAAGTGCTCTGCGTAATAGTCAGGACGCGCGGTTTGGCATGCGGATTTTTCAGCAGCGTCTCGCGCGCGAAAGGGTTGGCCTCGATCTTCTTGCGGATATTCTCGGGGCGAAACTCCTCCAGCGAGATAGGACCAATGATGCCGTAGTGGTTGCGCGTCGGCGTCAGAAACACCGGGATCGCGCCGGTCATGGTAATGGCGTGCAGGATGGACTTGTGGCAGTTGCGATCCACCACCACCACGTCGTTCGGCGCCACCGTCGAATGCCAAACGATTTTGTTGGAGGTGGACGTGCCGTTGGTGACGAAGAAAAGGTGGTCGCAGTTGAAGATGCGCGCGGCGTTGTGTTCGCTCGCTGCCACCGGGCCGGTGTGGTCGAGCAACTGACCGAGCTCTTCCACCGCGTTGCAAACGTCGGCGCGTAACAGGTTCTCGCCGAAGAACTGATGGAACATCTGGCCCACCGGGCTTTTCAGAAAGGCCACGCCGCCCGAATGCCCCGGGCAATGCCAGGAGTAAGAGCCGTCCGAAGCGTAATGTGTCAGCGCGCGGAAGAAGGGCGGCGGCACGGAATCAAGGTAGGTCTTGGCCTCGCGCACGACATGGCGCGCAATGAATTCCGGCGTGTCCTCGAACATGTGAATGAAGCCATGCAATTCGCGCAACACATCGTTCGGAATATGCCGCGAAGTGCGCGTTTCACCATAAAGGAAAATCGGAATATCCGAATTTCGGAAGCGGATTTCCTCGACGAAGACACGCAAATCGGTGATGGCCTTATTGGCCGCTTCCGGTGAGGAAAACTCCTCATCGTCGATCGACAGGATGAAGGTTGATGCCCGGCTCTGCTGCTGGGCGAAGGAGGAGAGGTCACCATAGCTGGTCACGCCGAGCACTTCCATGGCCTCTTCCTCGATGGCCTTGGCGACAGCGCGAATACCGAGGCCGCTGGTGTTCTCCGAGCGGAAATCCTCGTCAATGATGATGATGGGGAAGTGAAAGCGCATGGGGAAATTCCTTATGGGTTTCGGATTGCGAGTTTAAGGTTTTGGGTTAAAAGCGCGCATCTGCAACTACCGAAGCAACTCGAAACCCGAAACTCGAAACCCGAAACTTAAATCTTGGGCAAGGTAACGCCGGTCTGGCCTTGATATTTGCCGCCGCGATCCTTGTAGGACGTTTCGCAGACTTCGTCGGCTTCGAAGAACAGTACCTGGGCGATGCCTTCGTTGGCGTATATCTTGGCCGGCAAGGGCGTGGTGTTGGAAAACTCCAGCGTCACATAACCCTCCCATTCCGGCTCGAAGGGCGTCACATTCACGATGATGCCGCATCGGGCGTAGGTGCTCTTGCCCAGGCAGACGGTGAGCACGTTGCGCGGAATGCGGAAGTATTCGACCGTGCGCGCCAGCGCGAAGGAGTTGGGCGGAATGATGCAGTAATCGCCCGTCACCTCAACGAAAGAGTTGGGGTCGAAATTCTTCGGGTCGACGATCGTGCAGTTGATGTTGGTGAACAGCTTGAATTCGTTGGAGCAGCGTATGTCGTAGCCATAGGAGGAAGTGCCGTAGGAAACGATCTTGCGGCCGTCGATCTCGCGCACCTGTTGCGGCTCGAACGGCTCGATCATATTGTGCTCCGCCGCCATGCGGCGTATCCACTTGTCGGATTTAATAGTCATGTCGTAACGGGTGGTTGAAGTCAGTAAAGGGCGCAATTGTCACCCGTCACCCATCACTTGTCACGCGCATTCAGGTGTTCTGAATAACGATATTCGGGAACTTCGAGCTCATGTCCTTGGCCTGCTCGGCGATCTTCACTGCCACGCGGCGCGCGATGGCACGGTAGATCTCGGCAACTTGCCCGTCCGGGTCGGCCACAACGGTCGGCTTGCCGGAATCGGTCTGCTCGCGGATGGCGATGTCCAGAGGCAAAGCGCCCAGCAGCTCGACCCCATAGTCCTTACCCATTCTCTCCGCTCCGCCGCTGCCGAAGATATGTTCTTCGTGGCCGCACTTGGAGCAGATATGGGTGCTCATGTTCTCGACAATGCCAAGGATGGGCACGCCCACCTTCTCGAACATCTTGAGGCCCTTGCGCGCATCCAGCAGGGCGATGTCCTGCGGCGTGGTGACGATCACCACGCCGGTGACGGGCACTTTCTGCGCCAGGGTGAGCTGAATATCGCCGGTGCCCGGCGGCATGTCGATCACCAGGTAGTCGATGTCATGCCAGGCCGTCTCGGTCAATAGTTGCTCCAGCGCCTGCGTCACCATCGGCCCGCGCCAGACCATGGGCTGCTCGGCGTCGATCAGAAAGCCGATGGACATGGCTTGCAGGCCATGCGCCCGCATGGGTTCGATGCCTTTTTCGCCGCTGGCATCCGGCCGGCCGCTGATGCCCAGCATTTGCGGCTGCGAAGGGCCATATATATCTGCATCAAGGATCGCCACGTTGGCGCCTTCAGCCGCCAGCGCCAGCGCCAGATTCACCGAAGTGGTGGACTTGCCCACGCCGCCCTTGCCCGAAGCCACGGCAACGATGTTCTTCACATTCGGGATCAACTTCACGCCGCGCTGCACGGCGTGCGAAACAATCTTACTCTGCACATTCGCCGACACATTGCCCACGCCGGGAATCGCCTTGAGCTTGGCAATCGCCTGACGACGGAAAATATCGAACTGCGTCTTGGCCGGATAACCCAGGATGATGTCCACCGAAATGTCGTTGTCCTCAATCTTGATATTCTTCACGGCGCGCGACGCCACCAGATCCTTGCCGGTGTTGGGATCAACGATTTCCTTCAGTGCGTCCTGCACTTGTGCTTCAGTAATGGACATGGATACCTCTGCAAAAAACGGTGGGGAAACGAGTGCTGCGAGACGATTTCACCTGGCCCGCGCACTACCTGAGTAATTTGCTCGGGATTTTAACTGAGGTGGCGCGGACATGCCAGTTGGTGGGGCACTGCCTTCGTTTGAGTGGTTTGAAACCCAGACAGAGGGAAGCTCAAGTTGAGCTTTGCAATCGTCATCCTGTTTTGATGGGTAGGCATTGCCCGCAAAGGCTTGGATGCCATTGGCCACGGGTAAGTGATCAGAGAACGCCTTCTCCGGAATATGGCAACTCGCGCAACTGATGGTGCCGTCGGTACTCAAGTGTTTATCGAAGAAAAGTTTGCGGCCTAGCGCAACCTTGTCTGGAGTGCTGGGGTTGTCGGTAGCCGCTTGAATCGACGGCAGGCCAACACCCGCATCGCATCCATGCCCCGCATGCCCAGCAAGCGTGAACGTGGCTCCAAAAATCAGGCGGGCCAGCATCATGGCGCCAATTCGAGTATTCACCGCGCACTCCTGCTGGTTCGCCAGCCACTACACGTGATTGAGAAGTAATATGGAAAACAACAAACCTTGCTCGCCCGAGCCAATGCAGAAGTGAAATTTGCTCGCTGGTGGAACCGATGAGCGGTGCGCTACAGGGCTGCCGTTAGGCAAACAGTGCCTCTATGCGAGCCCACATTTTTCGCGCAAACCATTACGGGGCGCGGCTTTCCGGGTGATCCGCTCCGGGTTGTCCACTACAACTCGCATGGCAATCGCCACGGCCATTCGACGTGGCTCGCTTCGCGCGGCTCGTCCCGAAAAACCACGCCGCGACCTCGAGGAGTTTTTCAACAGCCTGCTAATTCTCGGCCCGCAACGCCAGTCTGGCAACGCCGGTCATTAGCGCGCCCACAAAAGATTTGATTCTCGCGCCTAAAGGTATCGGCGCCAGCAGCATCTTGATCGCCATCCGATAAGGGTAGTGACGCCAAACGATTTGCCGCAGACCACGAAGAAAGGCGCGCCAAGCAGCATCATCGAAGGGCTTTTCGGAATGGCGTACGGTGTAAGCGTGCTTGAAGGCGATGTAGGCGTCCTCGTCGCGCGCCTCCAGCGCGCGGCCCAGCATGGCACGGGTGATAGGCCACCAGCCCAAGCGTTCTTGGCGATTGCATTCTTCAAAGTAACGGCGGAAGGCGTTGTAGTGCCGCACCTCATCGGAGCGGATGTTGACCAGCAGCCTGCGTAGCACCGGCTCGCGGGCGTAGTCGTAAAGGCCGCGATACAGCGTGGAGGTGCCGGTCTCGACCACGCAGCGCGCCGCCATTTCCAGCGCATGGCTGGGATCCAACAAATCCACGGTGCACACCGCACCGTACTCGACGGCAAAGCCGGCGTAAGCACGCTCCCAGTCGAACTCCGGCCAGACCGCCTGCACATAGGCTTTAAAAGCATACCCGTGCTGGACCTCCTCACGCTTCCAGCTATGCTCCAGCCAATGGACCGCGTCCGCGTTGCCCTCGAAATGCGCGACCAGATTGTCAGCGTAGAGATCGGCGAGGATTTCCACGAAAGACGCCGACACCAGCAGATAGAAAAGCTGCTCGTCGTCGCGCACCAGCTCGCTTTTCAAAAGAGAGAAATCGATGTCTTCGACCCGCCAGCCTTGCTGGCCGGCACGCGCAGGAAAGTCTCCGCTGGGCAAGTTTTTGCAAGTATTCGTCATAGGCGTTCATGATAACCAAAACAGAAAAAGTGGCAACCTACCGGCGTGAAGACGGGCCGTTGATGCTCTGGCCCTCAATATTCGGATAGCGCAGATAATCGACAAACGCCGACATCTTCTCCTCGGGCGCACCCGTGACGAGGCTGACGACAAACATGGCGATAAAGTTCACCGCCAGACCAAAGATGCCGGCCGAGATGGGGTTTATATCAAACCAGGCGGCCTTCATGGAGCCGCCAAAAAATGGGTGCGTCAGCACGCAATAGTAAATGGTGGTGGCCAGGCCCAGCGACATGCCGGCCACCGCGCCCCAGCGATTGGCGCGTTTCCAGAATATGCCCAGCACCAGCGGCGCGAAAAAAGTTGATGTCGCCAGTGAGAAGGCCAGGCCGACCATGAACAGGATGTTATCCGGCCGCATCGAAGCAGTATAAGCAGCAATGACCGCCACCACCAGAAGCAGGCCTTTGGAAACAACCAGGCGATGCTGGGCCGAGGCCTGCGGGTCGATCATCCTGTAGTAGAGGTCATGCGACAGTGCGTTGGCGATGGTGAGCAACAGACCGTCGGCGGTGGATAGCGCCGCCGCCAGCCCGCCCGCCGCGACCAGGCCCGATACCACATAAGGCAACCCGGCGATTTCGGGCGTGGCGAGCACAATGACATCGGTATTGAGCGAGAGTTCGGCCAGTTGCAGGATGCCGTCGCCGTTGATGTCTTCCACGCGCACCAGGCCCAGCTTGCCCCAGGAAGCGATCCAGCCCGGCAGGGCGGACATGGTGCTGCCGACCACGTCGTTGTACACCACCCACTTGGCGAAGACGGCGTAGGCCGGCGCTGTGACGTAGAGCAGAGAAATGAATAACAAGGACCATGCCACCGAACGGCGCGTCTCGCGCACGCCCGCCGTGGTGTAGTAGCGCACGAGGATATGCGGCAAGGATGCGGTGCCTATCATCAGGACGATGGTGAGGGCGATAAAATTGGCCCGCATCGAAGCGGATTCCTTGTCATCGCGGCCAGCGTAGGCCGCCGCATGGGCTTGCGGCTTGACGCCCTTGGTGACGGCCACCACTCGCGCCGCCTCCCATTTGATCTTCGCTTCGGCCGCATCCTTGGGCAGCTCCCTCAAGCTGCGCTCGGCGAGCGCGATGTCGCGCGTGGCGGCGTTGCTGTTGCGCAGGTCGTTGATGCGCTGCAGAAGACGCTGCCGTTCCGCCGCCAGCGAAGCCGGCAAACCTTGTATGCGCGCTTCCAGCGACTCTGCCCGCTGCTGGTAGCGGGCGCGCGCGTCGATCTCCGGCGCGGCATCGAAAATCTCTTTTTCCTTTTCACTCAGCTTTTGCAGCACGCTGCCATACATGACTTGCGGCACCGGCACGCCCGTCACCTTGTAAGAAAGTATCGCCGCCGGTAGCAGATAGGCGATGATGATAATGATGTACTGCGCCACCTGCGTCCACGTCACCGCCCGCATGCCGCCCAGGAATGAGCACACCAGCACACCGGCCAGACCAACGAAAACGCCGACTTCGAATTCCAGCCCGACAACGCGGCTGGCGATGAGGCCGACGCCATAAATCTGCGCCACCACATAGATGAAGGAAGCCGCGATGGCGCCCACCACGCCCAAGATGCGCGCCCCGTGACCATAGCGCGCACCGAGAAAATCCGGAATGGTGTATTGGCCGAACTTGCGCAAGTACGGCGCCAACAGGAGCGCGACCAGGCAATAGCCGCCTGTCCAGCCGAGCACAAAAGCGAGGGCTTGATAACCTTCCAGGTAAAGCGAGCCGGCCATGCCGATGAAGGAGGCCGCGCTCATCCAGTCGGCGGCGGTAGCCATGCCGTTGAACAAGGGTGGCACCCGCCGCCCCGCCACATAATATTCGGCGACATCGGCCGTGCGGCTCATGATACCGATAGCGCTGTAAAGGGCGATGGACGCCGCCATGAAGCAATAGCCTATCCAGCGCGGCGACATGCCCTGCCGCTCGGCGTAGGCAAGCAACACGACAAAGGCGATGAAGCCGACGGTGTAGCGACTGTAATAACGGCTAAGGCGACGACTGAAGGCTTGCTGAGATTCCATCACCTGGGCGGCACATCAACGTTGTGTTCTTCGACACCAGCATCGCGACCCAGCTTTTCCATCGCCAGAGCGTACAGCCAAACAATGAGCACGTAGCAAATGATGGCGCCTTGGGCGCTCATGTAAAAGCCCAGCGGCCAGCCGAAGAACTCGATTTGATTGAAGCTGCGCGCCCAGTAGATGGGCGCAAAAGTGATGGCCGCACCAAGCGCCAGCAGGCCTGCCGTCAGAAAAAGATTGCGTCGCCAGTAAGCCTTCTGCTTGTCAGTCAAGGGCATGGCCGCATCGGCGTGGTGCATGACAGTCGGTAGTATAGGGGAAAGTGATGGTGCGGCTGTTAGGGCCACAGCAGAAAAGCATTACATGTTTTCACGCACGTCGCCAAGCCCGGCATCGTCGTCGTTCCGCACCCCAAGAAAGACCTTGGTGCCGTACATTGACCAGAAAATCCTACACAGCGCCCACACGGTAGCCAGAAAGCAAAAAGCCCAACCTTCTGAGTTGGGCTTTTTGCTTGAATTTGTGGTTGCGGGGGCAGGATTTGAACCTACGACCTTCGGGTTATGAGCCCGACGAGCTGCCAGACTGCTCCACCCCGCGTCCGATTGAAACTAGACTAATATTATAGGCGACCCGAGGCGGCGGGTCAACTAAACGGCGCACAAAAATGTATCGCTGGAGAGCGCCCGCAGCCCGTTTCGCGGCGCGCATTCGTGATTCATTCACTATTCAGTTGCTACTGAACTGGTATCATTTGATGCACTTCCGGCACGATGCACCTTACTCACACATTCAAAAAAAATGAAAAGCCGATTCCTCACACAATGGATAGCGAACTCCCTACGCCAACGTCCGGTCCGCGCCAACTCGGTCATTATCACGGTGTATGGCGACTCCATCGCACCCCATGGCGGAACAGTGTGGCTGGGCAGCTTAATCAAGCTGGTTCTCCCTCTGGGCCTCAACGACAGGCTGGTGCGTACCAGTGTCTTCCGCCTTTCGCGTGATCAGTGGCTCGAATCGAAACACATCGGCAGGCTGAGTTATTACAGCCTGACGGCAACAGGCCGTCGCCGCTTTGAGCACGCCTATCGGCGCATTTATTCCCAACCCAAGGCGCCGTGGGAAGGCGACTGGCAGTTGGTGCTCAGCGCCGGCAGCGATCTACTGCCCGAGCAACGCGAAGCCGTGCGCAAGGAACTCCTCTGGGAAGGTTTCGGCTTGATCGCGCCGGGCGTATTGGCGCACCCATCTGCGGATATCGATTCGCTCATGGACATCCTGCAAAGTAACGAGGTGCAGGTCAAGTTGGTCGTATTAAGGGCCAAAACGCTGGGCGCTTTCTCGGCCCAGCCTTTGCGTGACTTGGTACGCGAATGTTGGAATCTTGAGAATGTCGCCAAAGACTACAAACTCTTTCTCGACCACTTTCGCCCGGTGTTGCGCGCTGTCACGACCACGCCCGATCTCGATCCGGAGCAGTGCTTCCTAGTCCGCACCCTGCTCATGCACGAATTTCGCCGCACGCTGCTGCGCGACCCGCAACTGCCGACACAACTGCTGCCGGAGGATTGGCCGGGCGACGCAGCGCGCCAACTCTGCCGCGATCTCTACCTGTGTATGCAGCAAGGCGCTGAGACGCATCTTATGTCGGTGTTGCAAACCACCAACGGTCGCTTGCCTGAAGCTGCTCCCTACTTCTACGAACGCTTTGGCGGGCTGGATAAGCCTGTGACTACTTCGACCTAACTTTCATGATGCGGGAACAGCACCCCCGCATCATGAAAGTCAGCCCCTTTCAAACGCCCACCCCCTTCGCGGGGGGGGTCCTGATTGGCTCGTTACGCTCGATATCACACGGCGCTCCGATGGCTGTATTTCACGCTAACCTCGTGGCCTGAGAAATGTTAGCGCCAGACCCTCTCTGGCAAATGCCAATTTCTGCAATGGTGCCGGCACCAAGAATCGAACTCGGGACCTTCTGATTACAAATCAGGTAGGCCGGACTTTTTGAACCAGTTTAAGCAACTATGTATATATTTTAAATCATCAACTTAATGAGAACACGCCCGCCACGCAGTTTTCACAAAGTACGTTGATTTAGGCTTATTTTTGACGTTTGTGTTGCACATTTTCTACACAGTGGAAGAAAGGCGAACTCGCCGACGGTCCGTCCCGATACGGTATTGGACAGACAGCGAATGGAAGCACCGCAAAGGTATTGTCAGGTTAACTTTTAAAAATGGGTGCTAGAAAACGAAGCGCAAAAATTTTAGTTACTCGCCAACTCTCACTGAACAACACCTCGTAAATCGACGACTTCTGTTCATTGCACGAACCGTCTGGCCATGATCTCTCGATAGTTCTTCGCTGCCAGTAAATGGCGACCTACTTTGAAGAACGATGAAATGGTACCGAAACTAGCAAGGAATCCCCGCATTCGACGTTCTCGTTCTTGCGTGTGTGTTGACGCTGACCGAATTTTGACCCATCTGTAAGGGGTATGCTGATTTAAAACTGCCCCAGGTGTTCCACTAGTTGTTTTTAGCAGGGGAAATATGATAATGAAAGACCTGACCCTTAGGTCCCACAGGTCCAATCTCCCTAAAAAACCTGTCAAGGGGGTAAGCGAAGAAATAACTGTCCGGAACAATACCACGTTTTGTGGTAGCCTAAACCTCACTTCTAAAAACCGGGGTTAAGGTATGCGCCAGATCATTGCAATGGAGCGCACGGCCATGGCGATCAGCCAGGACGATAGGGAGTTTTTCGTGGCGCTGGGCAGCCGCATCGCCCAGCAGCGTAAGGACAGCCACATTACCCAGGTACAGCTTGCGGAAACGCTGGGCGTTTCGCAGCAGACCGTCAACGCTTACGAGCTGGGCCAGCGGCGCGTGCCGGTGTCCGCATTACCGATCCTCGCCAAGTCGCTCGGTGTTGGTTTGGAAGAACTGCTCGGGGAATCGACGGCGGCGGCAAAGAAGCGTGGGCCAGCGCCCAAGCTACAGCAGCATATGGATCGCATCAGTCAATTGCCGAAGCCGCAGCAACGCTTCGTGATCCAGGTGCTGGAATCGGTACTCGCCCAGCAAGGGCGCTAAAGGAGATGGTCATGGCTTCAATCGAACCGGCGTTGATCGAGAAGTTGCAGAAGCTGCCGCAGCAGCGGCTGGCGGAAGTCAGGGACTTCGTGGAGTTCCTGGCCGCGCGCGAGGAACGTGCCGCAGCAGGAGCGCACCTCGGCGAGTCGCTGGCCAGGCTCGATGCCTTGAATCTGCCGCCGCTCTCCGATGAGGAAATCGCAGCGGAGATTCAGGCGGCACGCCAGGATCGCGCGGCACGGCGTGCCTGATTGTGCGGGTTGTACTGGATACCAATACGCTGGTGTCAGGGGTGATCTCGCCAGGCGGCCCACCGCGCCGCTTGATCGATGGCGCACGGGCGCAAGTTTTTGAGTTGTGCAGCAGCGCGACGCTGCTGGCGGAGTTGCTCGATGTGATCGCACGCGGGAAGTTCGCAACGCGCTTGGCGCAAGCGGGTTTGACGCCGCAGAGTATCGTGGCCGACATGCGCCGCATGGCTTACATGGCCGCGCCCCAGGAGATACCCCGCGTCATCGAACAGGATGCCGACGATGATCATGTGCTCGCTTGCGCAGTGACCGGTCAGGCTGACCTCATCGTCTCCGGCGATAAGCACTTGCATAGCTTGGGCGGGAAGTACAACGGCATTAGCATCGTGACACCAGCGCAGGCAGTGCGTTTGATCGAGGGAACGTAAAAACGAAGGGCCACAATCAGCGGCCCTTTTCTTAGCAGCTACCGCGCAGAGCGCGGTGGGGTGGCTTTTTATTTCAGTCTATGCAAATTCAATTCGACACCAGCCCCTTATCACTCTTATCACTCGGAGCTTAACAGGGGGAATGTGATAATAAAAGACCTGGCCCTGATGTCCTCTCATGCTCAAGAAGGATATTGAGTTGATCGAGATGGCACGGTAAGCAGCGCCGGCTAACCAGCAGACGAAGGGCCGCAGCAGCGGCCCTTCTGACTTCAGCAGCTACCCGCGCAGCGGG
>JAYUNL010000040.1:0-41769 GCA_043761745.1 Rhodocyclaceae bacterium | reverse complement strand
CCCGATTCCTGAATGCTTCTCCGTACCGTGCCATCGCTCTTCCTTATCGCCCCCAGATTCAACATCATATAGAGGCGACAACTATTCTGACGCGGGGGGTATTACTCAATGCGTATGGCAAACTGGCGGCCGATGCGCTGAGACGCCCATACTTCGTCGTATGGCCGATCATAAGTGGTGAAGTGGTGAATTCGATTTTGTTACAAGCGTGACTAAATTTGCTATCAGAAAGCGCGTTTTCTGGTATCTTGGCGTCCGGCGTTGCTGGATGAAACAATAAACTGGCATACTTTGTATTTGGGAGGAAAGCATGTCGAAAGCATCGAGGTCAGATAATTCTTCAGGGCGGCTGCTGCAATGGTTGGTCGTCACTTGCGTTGCCATTTTCCTTTTTGGTTGCGCATCAACTTATCCGCCGGCGCCAACCAGCGCCGCATCTTCCGATTACAACTATGTTATTGGGCCAGGCGACACCGTTAATATCGTAGTGTGGCGCAACCCCGAGCTATCGATGTCGGTGCCGGTACGCCCGGATGGCAAGATCACCACACCGCTGGTTGAAGACCTGCCCGCCATGGGTCTCAATGCGACTACGTTGGCACGGGACATTGAGAAAGCATTGGCGAAATTCATTCGCGATCCGGTCGTTACTGTCATCGTGACCAATTTCGTTGGCCCGTACAGCGAGCAGATTCGCGTCATCGGCGAAGCCGCCAAGCCGCAGGTGCTGCCATATAAACAGCAGATGACGCTGCTCGATGTCATGATTGCTGTAGGAGGCGTCACCGATTTCGCCGATGGCAACAATGCATCTATCCTGCGCACCTCCGATGGCAACAAGCAGTACACCGTGCGATTGAAGGATCTCCTCAAGCGCGGCGACGTTTCGGCGAATGTTCAAATGAAGCCGGGCGACGTGTTGGTGATTCCGCAGAGCTGGTTCTGATTTCGTCGGGGCGCTCTGATTCTCTATGGATGAAATTGTTCGGCAGTTGATGTCACACATACGCGGCGCCTGGCATCGTCGCTGGTTCGGGCTTCTGGCAGCGTGGATGGTCGGCGTGGTGGGCGTCGTTTGGGTGCTACGCATGCCCGATAAATTCGAGGCGAACGCGCGCATCTATGTCGATACCCAGTCGGTACTGAAGCCGCTTATGTCGGGGCTCGCCGTACAGCCCAACGTGGATCAGCAGATCGCGATTCTCAGTCGCACACTGATCAGCCGGCCCAACATCGAGAAGCTGATCCGCATGGCCGATCTCGATCTCAAGCTGAAATCGAAAGAGGACAAAGAAGCGCTCATCGATGAGATGGCCAGGACACTGGAAATCAAGAGCACCGGCCGCGACAACCTCTACACGCTGTCCTTCCGCGATACGGAACCAGAAAAAGCCATGCGCGTCGTGCAGTCCTTCACGTCGATTTTTGTCGAGTCGAGTATGGGCGACAAGCGCAAGGACAGCGACTCGGCACGCCGATTCATCGAGGACCAGATCAAGATTTACGAAACGAAGTTACTCGAAGCGGAGAACCGCCTGAAGGAATTCAAGCTCAAAAATATGGCGCTGAGTTCGGGAGAGGGCAAGGATTACTTCGCGAGGATGGGTGAAGTCACCACCAAGCTGAACCAGGCGCGCCTCGAGTTGCGTGAGGCGGAAAATTCCCGCGATGCGTTCAAGCGGCAGTTGGCCGGCGAAGATCCGGTGCTCCTACCTGATTCCCCAGAGATGTCATCCACCATCTCCGTGCCGGAGATAGACGGCCGCATTGATGCCATGAAGCGCAATCTGGACGGCTTGCTGCAGCACTATACGGAGCAGCATCCGGATGTAAGCGGTACCAGGCGGGTGATCGAGGAGTTGGAGCAACAGAAGCGCAAAGAGATCGCAGCGCGCAAGAAGGCGGGGCCACAAGCTATTGCGACGAATTCCAACCCCGTCTATCAACAGATGAGAGTGTCTCTGGGCGAAGCCGAAGCGAACATTGCCTCGTTGCGTGCCCGTGTGGCCGAGTATGAGTCACGTCAGCGCGCACTCACGGAGGTGGCGAAACGGTTGCCCCAGATGGATGCGGAGTTCGCCCAGCTTAATCGCGATTACGAGATCAATAAGAAGAACTACGAAGGCTTGGTCTCACGCCGCGAGTCGGCGACGATGTCTGGAGAAATGGAAGCCGCATCCGGCGTTGCGGATTTTCGGTTGATTGACCCGCCGCGCGTCTCGCCCAAGCCGGTTGCTCCCAATCGCTACTTGCTGCTGCCTATGGTGTTGCTGGCTTCCTTGATTGCCGGTGTCGCAGCGAGTTTCGTTTACAGCCAGATTCGCCCTGTAGTGGCCGATGCCCGTTCCTTGCGCGAGCTGACGGGGCTTCCGATACTTGGCACTGTGTCATTGGTCGTCAATGACGAGATTAAGCGCCGCGATAGACGAGACACCGTGCGGTTTGCCGGAGGGTTGATTGGCCTGGTCGGGTCGTATGGCGCCGCGCTGCTGTTGCTGTTCCTGACTGCGCGCAGCGTGTGAGGAATAGCTGATGAGTATCATAGAAGAAGCAGCCAGGCGCCTCGAGGAGCTGAAGCGGGTAAATGCCGGGGCGATCGATGAAGCCGATGCCGCGCCGATCCAATCGACTAGCCCAGCCGCAGCGCCAGCACCAGCTCGCGATCCCGTGCAGAGCCCGGTGCGGCAGACGACGCCGGCTGCGGCGGATTATTCCCGGCGCGTCGACCTCGATATGGCGAGTATTAAAGCGCGCGGCATTGTCACTCCCACGGATCCACGGTCGCGGGTGGCCGACGAGTTCCGGGTTATCAAAAGGCCGCTCATCGCCAACGCAAAAGGCAAAGGCCCGGCGCCTATCCCGAACTCCAACCTGATCATGGTAACCAGTGCCTTGCCGGGTGAAGGGAAGACATTCACTTCGATCAACCTGGCCATGAGCATCGCCATGGAATTGGACAGCACGGTGCTGTTGGTGGATGCCGATGTGGCACGCCCGGCGGTACTCAATACGCTGGGCGTGAAAGCCGCCAAAGGCCTGTTGGACGTTTTGCTGAATGACTCCATCGATCTGGGCAGTGTGCTTCTCAGGACCAACGTGGAAAAGCTGACCCTGCTACCCAGTGGTACGCCGCACCCCCGCGCGACGGAACTTCTTGCCAGCGATGCCATGAATCGCCTGTTGGAAGAAATGGCCAGCCGCTATTCGGATCGCATCATCATTTTTGATTCGCCCCCCTTGCTGCTTGCGACCGAGTCCCCTGTTCTTGCCACTCACATGGGGCAGGTGGTCATCGTCGCGGAGTGCGACAAGACCACGCATGCGACCCTTAAGGACGCACTGGCAACGCTGACTGACGGAGCGGTAAAGCTGATGGTGCTTAACAAGTCAAGGCGTACTAGTGGTACAGGTGCCTACGGCTATTACGGCTATAGCGGTTACGGTTATGGCGCCTAGGCTACTTTCAAGAAAGCGCGCGCGTTGGGCCGTTGCGGTGCTAGCGACGGCTGCGATAACGTCCGCCGAAGCCGCGAACTGGACGGTGACACCCCAAATCTCGGCAACCGAAACCTATACCGACAACGTGACGCTTGCCACGAGCGGGCAGGAGAAATCTGACTTCGTGACCGAGATTGCACCGAGGATAGTCGTGCGCGGTACCGGCGCACGCGTCAAATTAAGTCTCGATTACGCGCTTCAAGAAATTCTTTATGCCAAGGACTCCGCTCGCAACCGCACCCAAAATGCCCTGGGCGCCTCGGGTACGGTCGAGGCTATCGAACATTTCTTGTTCGTCGATGCCAGGGCGCGCATTTCCCAGCAAAACATTTCAGCATTTGGCTCCCAAACTGTTTCCAACGCCAACGATAGCGGCAATCGCACTGAAACCAGGGTGTTTTCTATCAGTCCCTACGTGCGTGGCAACCTGAAGGACTGGGTTGCTTATGAGGTTCGCTATAACACCTCCAGAACCGCAAGCAAATCCGGCGGGATCGCCAGCAGCAGTTCGGATGAGTGGGCGGCCCACGCCAAGAATGGTACGGCCCTGGGCAATGTTGGCTGGGCGCTGGACTATAGTCGGCGGACCATCGGTTTCACCGGCTCCAGAGACAGCGATCTCGAATCGGCTCGTGGCACGTTGAGCTACCAATTCGATCGTCAATTTCGGGTCATGGCGAATGTCGGTCGGGAAAAGAATAACTACGCTTTCACGACCCAGTCCTATTCCAATCACGGTTTCGGTTTTGAATGGCAGCCGACACCGCGCACTCAGGTCTCGGCACATCGCGAGCAGCGATTTTTCGGCAGTGGCTACAACTACCACTTCAGTCATCGCACGGCGCTGACGGCGTGGAGTTTGGGTTATGTTCGCGATATCACGACCAGTGCTGATCAGTTGCAAGCCGATGTTCCTAGCGACTTCTATGTGGTCTTATTCAATCGGCCAGACAGTATTGCAAGTTATCCCAACCCCGCTGAACGGGATCTCAAGGTTCGGGAGTTTCTCACTGCTCTTGGGCTACCAACCAGTCTTGGTCGGGAAACGCTATTGGCAAACCGCGTCTTCCTGGAGCGGCGACTCGATGCTTCGGCTGCGTTGCTCGGCGCCAACAACGCGGTAACGCTTGCGGCTGCACGCTCTCAGCGGGCTGCCGTTTCCGGGCTTAGTGGTGGCGGTGTGGATATCTTCAACCTGTCATCGGATATAACGCAGCGCAGCCTGAGTCTGACGTGGAACAGCAAGTTGTCGGCAACCTCCTCAGTCGATCTCCGGCTCTCGCATGTCCAAAGCGAAGGGACAGGGCCTGTCTCCCTAGAAAGTACTCAGCGCTCGGTGACGCTAAGCTTGCTGCACCAGTTCGGCCCGAAGACCAATGGTTCGTTGGGGCTGCGACACGTCAATTTCGATTCTCAAGGCGCCACCAGCAGTTACGGCGAGAACGCCGTTACCGGAACGCTGAGCGTCTCTTTCTGAGGCAGCGGTCATGTACGCTTCCTTTTACGGCCTGACCGGCAAGCCCTTCCAACTTAACCCCGATCCATCCTTCTACTTCGGCAGCCGCGGCCACAAAAGGGCCATGGCGTATCTGGAGTACGGACTGCACCAGAGCGAAGGCTTCATCGTCATCACCGGCGAGGTGGGCGCCGGCAAGACCACGCTGGTGCGCAGCCTGCTACAGAAACTCGATCCGCAGAAGGTCATCGCCGCGCAGCTTGTCAGTACCCAACTCGACGCCGAGGACACGCTGCGTATGGTTGCGGCCGCGTTTGGCCTACCCAACAAGACTTTCGAAAAATCTGAACTGTTGCTGGCGTTGGAGATGTTTCTGGTCTCGATCACGGCTAAAGGCAAGCGTGCGCTGCTGATTGTGGACGAAGCGCAGAACCTCACCCCGCGCGCCGTCGAGGAACTGCGCATGCTCTCCAACTTCCAGCTCGAAGACCACGCCCTGTTGCAAAGTTTCCTGGTGGGTCAGCCGGAGTTCAAGGACACCATGCAGAGTGATCACATGCGGCAGTTGCGCCAGCGCGTGATCGCTTCCTACCACCTCGGCCCGATGGATCGCGACGAGACCCGTGCTTATATCGAGCACCGCCTCACTCACGTCGGTTGGAAAGGCAATCCGCGTTTCGAGATTGATGCATTTGACGTCATTTTCGACTTTACCGGCGGCGTGCCGCGACGCATCAATACGCTCTGCGACCGCCTAATGTTAGCCGGTTTTTTGGGTGGCAAAACCTGCTTCAAGGGCAGCGAGGTCGAGGAGGTTACCCGCGATATACGGGAAGAGGGCGGTGGTGGCGGCCATAACGGTCGAACTGGCCCGGCGGTGGCGCCGCGGGCAGTTCCTTCTACGCCAGCCGCGCCGGTAATCGAGATCGATTTGTCTGGCAAGGGCAGCGTTACCACTCATTCCGTGAAATTTGATCTCAAGATTGATGTTTCGCGTTTTGAGGCCAGGGTGCACAAGCTCGAGTTGCAAATGGCCGAGGCGCTGCGCCTGCGCGGTGGAGGTACAGCCGGTCAGCCGTCGGCGGAGGGCCAGTTAGGCACGAAGCCCGAGAAAATAGAGAAAGCCAGAAAGACATGACAACGGTGCCTAGTCCGGGCGGATTTGGCCCCATCATTTGCGTTGTCGGTGCGCGACCGAATTACATGAAGATGGCGCCCATTGTGCGCGCCTTCGCCGCACACGAGCCGCCGCTGCCCTTCATCCTGGTGCATACCGGCCAGCATTACGACGCCAACATGAACGACCGGCTGTTCGCCGGTTTGCGCTTGCCGCCACCCGATATCAACCTGGAGGTGGGCTCGGGCACGCATGCCGTGCAAACGGCGGAGATCATGCGCCGCTTCGAGCCCGTCATTGATCAACATCAGCCCTCTTGCGTGCTGGTCGTTGGTGATGTCAATTCCACTTTGGCATGTGCGCTGGTCGCCGTGAAGAAAGGCGTGCCGGTGGCGCATGTCGAGGCCGGCCTGCGCAGCAATGATCGCGGCATGCCGGAGGAAATCAACCGCATACTTACCGACCAGATCACCGACATTCTTTACACGACGGAGCGCTCCGCCCTGGACAATCTGGTGCGCGAAGGCATCGATGCCAAGCGCATACAGTTCGTCGGCAATGTCATGATCGATTCGCTGTTGTCGAGCGCCCAGCAGGCGATCGAGCCGGCCGTGACACTGGCGCAGGCCGGCGCCAATCCAGAAGTCCTGCGGCATCCCGCCGGCTTTGGTTTGGTGACGCTGCACCGGCCCTCCAATGTCGATCATGCGGATTGCCTCGGTCCATTGTTGCGCACACTGCGCGAAGTCAGCGAGCGCTTGCCGCTGATATTCGCGCTGCATCCGCGCACGCGCGGCAACATCGACCGCTTCGGGCTGGCGGATATGATTGCCAGCGCCAACATCGTCATGCTGCCACCCCAAGGCTATCTGGAAACGCTGGGCTTGATGCGTGCGGCGAAAATGGTCCTCACCGACTCCGGCGGCATCCAGGAAGAAACGACGGCGCTGGCGGTTCCTTGCATCACCTTGCGCGAGAATACCGAGCGCCCAATCACGGTTGTCGAAGGGACCAACACCTTGGTTGGGCGAGATCGTGATCTGATCCTTGCGGCGGTGAACGACGTATTGTCCGGCGCCGGCAAACGCGGGCGCCGTCCTGAATATTGGGACGGTCATGCCGCCGAACGCATCGCCGCACATCTCGGCGACTGGCTGGGCCGCCGTCACGCGAAAACGGTCGGTGAGGAGCATGGCTGAGGCGCGTGCCGAGGGTGGCATCGTCAATGCCCTGACCATCGATGTCGAAGACTATTTCCAGGTCTCTGCCATGGCGCCGCACATACCGCGCAGCGACTGGGAGACCATTCCGTGCCGCGTCGAACGCAACATCGAACTTATTCTTGATCTGATGGGCGAGCACGGCGCCAAGGGCACGTTTTTCACCTTGGGCTGGATCGCCGAGCGCTTTCCAAACATGGTCAGGCGTATCGTCGGCGATGGTCATGAACTTGCCAGCCACGGCTACGGGCACGAGCGGGCGACGGCGCAGACGCCGCAAGCTTTTACCGCCGATATCACCCTGGCCAAGGCGGTGCTGGAAGATATCGCCGGCGCCGAAGTGCGCGGCTACCGCGCGCCGAGTTTTTCCATTGGGCCGGGCAATCCCTGGGCGGTCGAGTGCATAGCCGCCGCCGGCTATCGTTACAGTTCCAGCATCTATCCCATACGTCACGATCACTATGGCGTGCCCGATGCGCCGCGCTTCGCCTACGCCGGCCCCAACGGCCTGCTGGAGGTGCCGATAACCACCGTGCGGCTGTTCAACCGCAACTGGCCGGCTGGTGGCGGCGGCTACTTCCGCCTGCTGCCCTATGGGGTCTCGCGCTGGTGTTTGCGCCGGGTTAACCAAGTTGATGGTCAGGCGGCGATGTTCTATTTGCATCCCTGGGAACTCGACGCGGATCAGCCGCGTGTGCCCGGCGTCGGTGCCAAGACGCGCTTCCGCCATTACCTGAATCTCGATCGCACCGAAGCCCGTTTGACACTACTGCTGAAGGACTTCCGCTGGGGCCGGGCGGACGACATCTTTCTGGGGCGGGATCGTTGAACCACGGCGCTGAAGAACCGATAAGCCCCGCCAATACCGGATTCGTCATCAGGGAACTCCAGTCCGACGCAGCCGGCCGCTGGGACGACTTTGTCTATCGCTGTCCCGAAGCGACATTTTTCCATCGTGCCGGCTGGCAAGAAATTATTGAGCAGGTGTTCCACCATCGCGGCCTTTTTCTCTATGCCGAACGCGATGGCGAGATTTGCGGCGTGCTGCCGCTGGCCCAGGTAAAAAGCCGTCTGTTTGGTCATGCCGTGGTGTCGCTGCCTTTCTGCGTCTATGGCGGCGTGGCGGCCACAGACGAGGCGGCGCGACAGGCGCTGGAAGCGGCGGCGGATCAGCGGGCGCGGCATCTCGGTGCGGAGTTTCTCGAGTTCCGCAACTGCGCGCCGCATCACGCCGACTGGCCGCAGCAGGATCTCTACGTTCGCTTCCGCAAGGAGCTCCTGCCCGAAGTCGACGACAACCTGCTGGCCATTCCGCGCAAGCAGCGGGCCATGGTGCGCAAGGGGATCAAGGCCGGCTTAAGCAGTGTGATCGATCCCGCCGTCGACCGCTTTTTCGATCTCTATGCCGACAACGTCCATCGTCACGGCACACCGGCACTTTCCAAGCGCTATTTCGAGCGCCTCAAGGCGGTCTTCGCCGATGACTGCGAGGTGCTCACGGTGCTCGACGCGCAGGGACAGCCGGTGAGCGGCGTGCTGAGCTTCTATTTCCGTGACGAGATATTGCCTTACTATGCCGGCGACGTGCCCGCGGCACGCGATCTGGCCGCGAACGATTTCAAGTACTGGGAACTGATGCGGCGGGCTTGCGAGCGCGGCCTGCGTTTCTTCGACTATGGCCGCAGCAAGCGCGGCACCGGTTCCTTCGACTTCAAAAAGAACTGGGGCTTCGAACCACAGCCCTTGCACTATGAGTTCCGGCTCTACCGGCGCGACGCGATTCCGCAGAACAATCCCTCGAATCCGAAATACAAACTGTTCATCGAAATATGGCGTCGCATGCCGCGGGCTATGGCCAATCGGCTGGGTCCGCTCATTGTTCGCAACCTGGGTTGAAGAATGAAAACTGGTCCGGAGTCCGGCGTGAATACGGAGACTCGTCGCGAAACGGCGCTGCCTGATATGGGTCGCTACCACAGTGCGAGACCACTCGCACTGGCACTTTTTGCCATAGCTTGGATACTGCTGTGGTTCTGGGAAACCAGTGTCTCGATTGTGGCGATATGGTATCGCTCAGAGACGTTCGCCCACGGATTTCTGATCGTGCCTATCGTAGGCTATCTCGTCTGGTACAACCGGGATCAACTACGCGTGATTCCGGTACGCCCCTTTCTGCCGGGCGCCGCATTGTTGGGGCTGGCCGGCTTCGGCTGGCTGGTCGCGCAGTTGGCAAGCGTCCTTGGCGGAGCCCAGTTCATGATGGTGGCCATGCTGCCGCTCGCCATACTGACCATCCTTGGCACCAAGATGACACGAGCGCTGACGTTCCCGCTGGCCTTCCTTTTCTTCGCGGTGCCGTTCGGCGAATTCCTGTTGCCGATAATGATGGACTGGACAGCGGATTTCGCCGTTGTGGCGCTCAAACTTAGCACGATTCCGGTATTCCGCGAAGGCCACAACTTTGTCATTCCCAGCGGTAGCTGGTCGGTGGTGGAGGCTTGTAGCGGCATACGCTATCTCATTGCTTCCATGGTGGTCGGCTCCTTGTACGCCTACCTCAACTATCGCTCGCTCCGTTACAGGGTGATTTTCATTGCCGCCTCGATCGTCGTGCCGCTGATTGCCAATGGACTTCGCGCCTATATGATTGTGCTGATTGGGCACTTGAGCAGCAACCGTCTTGCTACCGGTGTCGATCACATTATTTACGGCTGGATTTTCTTCGGCGTGGTGATGATGCTGTTGTTCTGGGTTGGATCATTCTGGCGGGAGGATACCAAGCCGTTGATCGAGACAGGACAAGCGTCGGAGGCTGGCTGGAAGCCAGCGTCGATGCCGCAGCTAATCGTTGCGACTTTGCTGGTGGTTTTGGTGTCTTCGATATGGGCGCCGGCATTGTCGGCAATTGAAAAGCAGAACTCGATCACGTCGGTACGCGTGCCTGCGGTCGCGGTGGCGAATGGCTGGCTTGCGACCGACAATGCCGTGTCCGGATGGAAGCCCGATTTCTCAAATCCGAGTGCCGAGCTTGCTCAAACCTACACCAAAGACGGCAAGCAGGTTGGCCTATACATCGCCTTTTATCGCGATCAGAAGCAGGACCGCGAACTGGTTAACTCGATGAACCAGTTGGTGCGATCGACCAACAAGGTCTGGCTGGTGACGACTTCGGGCAGTATGGAGTCCAATGTCGGCAAGCAGCCTATCAGCCTGCGCACGGCCGAACTGCGCTCAGGACAGACGTACCTAGTTGCCGCCAACTGGTACTGGGTGGATGGGCGGATTACCGCGAGCGACTACCTGGCTAAGGCCTACCTCGCGCTGGCGAAGCTGGCCGGCCATGGCGACGATTCCGCGCTGATTGCGATTTTCACACCGGTGTCGGAATCCGGCGAATCCGGCAATGAACTACTCGGCCGATTTGCCGCCGACATGGGTGAGTCGATCCAACGCGCTCTGGTCGAGACGGATCGCCAATGATGGTGCGTGATGCCGACAATCGGGAGACAAGCCGGCCACCGCTGATCGCCCACGTGGTCTATAGTTTTTCGGTGGGTGGGCTGGAAAATGGCGTGGTCAATCTCATCAATCGCTTGCCGGAAGAGGCGTATCGCCACGTCATTATTTCGCTGACCGATGTTTCACCGGAATTCACCACGCGCATCCAGCGTAAGAACGTCGAGATGCACGCCTTGAAAAAATCCCCAGGCCACGCGCTGAAAATCTACCCGAGATTGCTGGGACTGTTTTCCCAGCTCAAGCCCGCTATCGTGCACACGCGCAATCTTGCCGCTCTGGAGGCGGTGGTTCCAGCCTGGATGGCGGGCGTGCCCGTGCGCATTCACGGTGAGCATGGCCGCGACGTGCATGACCTCGATGGTTCCAGCCGCAAGTACCGCCTGCTGCGCCGCCTGTATCGGCCCTTCGTGAGCAAATACATTGCGCTCTCGCGCGACCTGGAAGCCTATCTGCGCGACGGCGTTGGCGTGCCAGCCTCGCGCATCGAGCAGATCTACAACGGCGTCGATACGGTGCGATTCCGCCCAGCGCCGGGCGGACGCGCGCCCATCAGTGGCAGTCCCTTCAACGATCCGGCGTGCTGGATCGTTGGCACCGTGGGGCGCATGCAGGCCGTCAAGCATCAGACCAATCTGGTAAGGGCGTTCATCATCGCCCACCGCAGTGATGCCGAGGCGGCGCGGCGTCTGCGTCTCGTTCTGGTTGGCGATGGTCCCTTGCGCGCGGAGGCGGAGGTGCTGCTGGAAGAAGCCGGCATCGCGCAGCACGCCTGGCTGGCGGGAGAGCGCGCCGACATCGATGCCGTCATGCGCGGACTGGATTGCTTCGTTCTGCCCTCGCTGGCAGAGGGTATTTCCAACACCATACTGGAAGCGATGTCCTCCGGCCTGCCGGTGGTGGCCACCGACGTGGGTGGCAATGGCGATCTGATCGAGCCGGGAAGCACCGGCGCCCTCGTGCCGGCTGACGATCCACAGGCCCTTGCTATGGCGATCCTGGATTATTTTCGCGAGCCTAAACGCGCTCGTCAAAACGGCGCGGCGGGTCGCCAAGTGGTGGAGCGACGCTTCAGCCTGGAAGCGATGGTGGCGCGCTATCTCGGCGTATATGATCAACTGCTGGGCGTCGCCGGTCGTGCGTCGCGTCAGCCAGAACCGGTCAAGGAATAAGCATGTGCGGCATTAGCGGCGTGTTCGATACGCGAGGAAAAAAAGACATCTCCCGCGAGGCCGTCGAACGCATGAACCAAAGCCAGTTTCATCGCGGCCCCGACGAGGGTGGCACGCATTTCGAGCCCGGTGTCGGCCTCGCTCACCGCCGGCTATCCATCATCGATTTGTCTACCGGGCAACAGCCACTGTTCAACGAAGATGGCAGCGTGGTCGTCGTCTTCAATGGCGAGATATACAACTTCCAGGAACTCGTGCCGGAGCTGGAGGCCTTGGGTCATCGCTTTCATACACGCAGCGATACTGAAGTGATTGTGCATGCCTGGGAAGCCTGGGGCGAAAAATGCGTGCAGCGTTTTCGCGGCATGTTCGCTTTCGCGCTGTGGGACCGCAATCGTGAGACGCTGTTTCTCGCGCGCGACCGCTTGGGCGTCAAGCCGCTGTTCTACGCGCTGCTGCCTGATGGCCAATTCCTTTTTGGCTCCGAGTTGAAAGCGCTGCTGGCGCACGGCGGCATGCGCCGCGATATCGATCCCTGCGCGGTGGAGGAATATTTCGCTCTCGGTTACGTCGCCGAGCCGCGCAGCATTTTCCGTCAGGCGAAGAAACTGCCGCCGGCGCATACGCTTATGCTGCGGCGTGGCCAACCCGTCGGCGAGCCGCGCGAATATTGGGACGTGCGCTTCACGCTTGACAACCCCATCAGCCATGACGACGCCTGCGACGAACTGAGAGCCCGTCTGGAAGAGTCGGTGCGCCTGCGCATGATTGCGGAAGTGCCGCTGGGCGCCTTCCTCTCCGGCGGCGTCGATTCCAGTGCGGTGGTGGCGATGATGGCCGGTGTGTCTGCGGAGCCGGTGAATACCTGCTCCATCGCCTTCACCGATCCGGCTTTCAACGAAGCCGAATTCGCCAAAATGGTGGCCGAGCGCTATCACACGCATCACTATGTCGAGACTGTCGCAAGCGATGACTTCGATCTTATCGATACGCTGGCGCGACTCTACGACGAACCCTACGCCGACAGTTCGGCCATTCCCACTTACCGCGTTTGCCAACTCGCCCGCAAGCATGTCACCGTGGCGCTTTCAGGCGATGGTGGCGACGAGAGCTTCGGCGGTTACCGACGCTATCGCATGCATGCGATGGAAGAGCGCATGCGTGCGAAATTGCCCTTGGGGCTGCGCCAGATTTTGTTCGGCACCCTGGGTCATGTGTATCCCAAGGCCGATTGGGCGCCGCGGATGTTCCGTGCCAAGAGCACCTTCGAGTCCTTGGCGCGTGACTCCGTGAATGGTTACTTCCATTCCGTTTCCATCCTGCGCGAGCCCATGCGCCGGCAACTCTTCAGCGATAGTTTCCGTACGCAACTGGGCGGTTACGACGCGCTCGACGTGTTCCGGCGCCACGCCGCGAATGCCGGAACCACCGATCCCCTCGCCTTGGTTCAGTACCTCGACCTCAAGACCTATCTGGTCGGCGACATCAACACCAAAGTGGACCGGGCCAGCATGGCGCACTCGCTGGAAGTGCGCGAGCCGTTGATGGATCATCAACTGGTGGAATGGTTGGCGACGCTGCCCTCGTCACACAAAATACGCGGCGGAGAAGGCAAGTACCTGCTGAAAAAAGCCATGGAGCCCGCCCTGCCGCATGAGGTCTTGTATAGACCGAAAATGGGTTTTTCCGTGCCGCTGGCGCGCTGGTTCCGCGGCCCGCTCAAGGCCAGAGTGCGTGAAGCGATCCTCGGCGCTCGACTGCAAGACTCCGGCATGTTCAACGCGCGTTATCTGCGCACCATCGTCGAAGATCACGAATCCGGCGTACGCGATTACAGCTCGTCCATCTGGACGTTACTCATGTTCGAGGCTTTTCTTCGTAACGTGACTGACGCCACCGAAAAGCAATCCGTTTCAACTTAGATCACAATTGGAAATGATATTCGGCGAGAACGCTCTGGTGGATACCAAACGCTTCGTTAAGGCATTCATTACCAACCAGATCGCATGGTTGGCGCCAAAATACTACGTCCGTATGACGGCCCAGACGGGCAGAGGCGTCAGTGAGGGGGAGAGCGTTGAGCAGGTTGTCGAGTACTTCGAAAGATGTTTTTTTGAGTATTTCGAGGTGCTCGGCATTGCCCGGGAGGACATCGGACTTTGGCTAAAGGGGAAGATCGTCGTTGAGTACGGCCCCGGCGACATCCCTGGAGTGGCTCTTTTGATGGTTGCGTATGGTGCCGACAAGGTCATATGTGTTGACCGATTTCCGCTGGTATCGATGGCCGCCAAGAATGTAGAAGTCATACGCCTGCTCATGGCTCGGCTTGAACCCGATGCCGCCGAGCGGGCAGCCGGGTGCCTATTGGAACCTTCCGATCCGACGCTGGGATTCGATCCACGGCATTTGGACTATGCCGTTCGTCCTTCCGGGCTGCTGGGGTTGAGGAACACTGCTGACATCGTTATTTCCCGGGCGGTGCTAGAGCATGTGAATGATCTGGTTGCTACGTTCCACGATATGGATAGTGCCTTGCGAGCCGACGGAATCGCGGTTCACCTGGTGGATCTGAAGAGTCACGGACTGCATCGGCGTAACCCATTGGATTTCCTGACTTGGCCAGTTCTGCTTTGGCGTTGGATGTACTCCCACAAAGGGGTGCCGAACCGGTGGCGGCCCGATCGCTACCGTCATGCTCTGTCATTGACAGATATGAAGACGATGTTGATGCAACCAACCTCCAAGTTGGAAGCGAGTGTCGTCAGGGAAGTGCGGCCGCGTCTGGCAAAACCCTTTCGGCACCTTTCGGATGACGACTTGTCTTGGCAAGGTTTCTGGCTAGTTTGCCGAAAGTAGTTAGGCAATGCGCATACTGCACATCCTCGACCATTCCTTGCCGCTGCACAGCGGCTACACCTTCCGCACCATCGCCATCCTGCGTGAACAGCGTGCGCTAGGCTGGGAGACGTTTCAGCTGACCACGCCGCGCCAGGGCGCGTGTGCGGCGCTGGAAGAGGATGTCGACGGCTGGCATTTCTATCGCACGCCACCAACACCGTCGGTGGTCGTACCCGGCCTGCGCGAGTGGCTGGAAATGCGCGGCAATGCGGCGCGCATCCTCGAAGTGGCGCGAGCGGTCAAGCCCAACATCCTGCACGCCCACTCGCCGGTACTCAATGCGCTGCCAGCGATCCGCGTCGGTCGTTGCTTGGGGCTGCCCGTGGTGTATGAAATGCGCGCCTCCTGGGAAGACGCCGCAGTCGATCACGGTTCCACCACCGAAGGCAGCCTGCGCTATCGCGCCTCGCGTGCGCTGGAGACCCATGCGCTGCGCGGCGCCGATCAAATTACCACCATATGCGAAGGCTTGCGCCGCGACATCGTCGGGCGCGGCATCGCCGCCGATAAAGTCACCGTCATACCCAACGCCGTGGATGTGACTGCCTTCGCCGCCGGCAGCCCGCCCGATGAGGCGCTGCGCCGCAGCCTGGGGCTGGAAGGCGCAACGGTGCTGGGCTTCATCGGCTCCTTCTACGCCTACGAAGGCCTCGATCTGCTGATTGAAGCGCTGGCCACGATCTTGCAGCAGCGTCCTGAAGCGCGACTGTTATTGGTGGGCGGCGGCTCGCACGAGCCGGCGCTGCGCCAGCTCGCCGCCGATCTGGGCGTGCAGGACAAAATCATTTTCGCCGGCCGCGTGCCCAACGCACAGGTGCAGCGCTACTACGATCTCATCGACGTGCTGGCCTATCCGCGCCGATCCATGCGCCTCACCGAGCTGGTCACGCCGCTCAAGCCGCTCGAAGCCATGGCGCAAGAGCGCCTCTTTGTGGCATCCGATGTGGGCGGCCATCGCGAATTGATCCGCGACGGCGAAACTGGCTTTCTCTTTCCCGCCGGCGATGCTGCCGCGCTGGCGCGCACCATCGCCCGCGTGCTCGACAACCGCGCCGCCTGGCCGCGCCTGCGCGCCGCCGGCCGCCACTTTGTCGAGAGCGAGCGCACCTGGGCGCGCAGTGTTGCGCGCTATGCCGACGTCTATGCCCGCGCGCTGGCCGCGCGGCGCGCGAGCTGAATCACGAAAGCGGCGGGCGAACGACTATGTGCGGCATCTACGGCATCATCAATCTGCGCGGCGAGAGTGTGGCAAAAGCGGTGGACGCCGGTCTGCTCAATGCCATGGGCCAAGTCACGCGCCATCGCGGGCCGGACGATCAAGGCATACACGCCGACGGCCCCTGCGCCATCGGCATGCGCCGCCTGTCCGTCATCGACCTCGCCGGCGGCCATCAGCCGCTGAAAAACGCCGATGGCACGCTGTGGCTGGTGTGCAACGGCGAGATATACAACTTCCGCGAACTGCGCGCTGAGCTACAGGCGCAAGGACATCGCTTCCTCACCGGCTCCGACTGCGAAGTCATCATCCATCTCTACGCCCAGCATGGCGACGGCTTTATCGAGCGCCTGAATGGCATGTTCAATTTTGCGCTGTGGGATGCCACGCGCAGACGGCTCATCATCGGCCGCGACCGGCTCGGCGTGAAGCCGCTCTATGTGTTGAACGACGGTCGCCAACTGGCCTTCGCCACCGAGGCCAAAGCTCTGCTGACGCTGCCCGGTGTGACGGCCGAGGTCGACACCGTCGCCTTGCAGGCCTATCTGCAACTAGGCTATGTGCCTGCGCCGTACTCGATGTTCAAAGGCATCGCCAAGCTGCCGCCCGCGTCCATGCTGGTTGTGGAGCAGGGCAAGGTCGAAGAACGGCGCTACTGGCGCATCCCGGCCGATATCGAGTCGGCGAGCGAGGCGGACTGGCTTGCTCGCGTGCGTAGCCGCGTCGAAGAGTCGGTGCGCATGCAGATGGTCAGCGATGTGCCCATCGGCGCCTTTCTTTCCGGCGGCATCGATTCCAGCGCCGTGGTGGCGTTCATGGCCAAGCACAGCGCCCAGCCCATACGCACCTATGCCATTGGCTTTTCGGGCGGCGCCGCCGACCAGTTCTACAACGAGCTGCCTTACGCGCGCCGCGTCGCTGAACTGTTCGGCACTGAGCATCACGAAATCCAGGTGAAGCCGGATGTCGTCGGCCTGCTGCCGAAACTTCTCTGGCATATGGATGAGCCCATCGCCGACACCGCCTTCATCACCACTTATCTGGTGTCCGAGTTCGCGCGAAAGGATGTCACCGTGATCCTGTCTGGCGTTGGTGGCGACGAACTCTTCGGCGGTTATCGGCGCTATCTGGGCGAGCACTATCTGGGGCGCTTTAACCGCTTGCCCGGGCCGCTCAAGCGCGCGGCCATCGGCCTGGGCCGCCTGTTGCCTAGCGACCGTCACTCCGGCCTGCTCAATCTGCTGCGCTACGCCAAGGGCTTTCTCGCCAGCGCCGATCTCTCCTTCGAGGATCGTTATCTGTCCTATGTGCAGGTGTTTGGCCGCGGCGCCAGCGCGAACCTGCTGCTGCGCCAGCCGGAAATTTCGTTTGATGCCGTCGCTGCGGCTTTCGCTGGCGCACACAGCAAGGACAGCCTCAATCGCCTGCTCGCCGTCGACGCCGAAACCCAGCTCCCGGATGACTTGCTGCTGCTCACCGACAAGATGACCATGGCCACCTCGCTCGAATGCCGCGTGCCACTGCTCGATCACGAACTGGTTGAGCTCGCCGCGCGCATGCCGGAAAGCCTAAAAATGCGTGGCGGTGTGCTCAAATACACCCTGAAAAAATCGCTGACGGATCTCTTGCCGGACGATATTCTGTACCGCAAGAAACGCGGTTTCGGTACGCCCATGGGCGCCTGGCTCAAAGGTGAATTGGCGCCGCTATTGAAATTGGTATTATCCGAAGCGTCCATCGCGCGGCGTGGCTTGTTCCGCTATGAGGCCGTGCGTGATCTGATCGCTGCGCACGAGCGCAACGTCATCGACGGTACCGACCAGCTTTTGTCGCTGCTTAATTTTGAGATATGGGCGCGCATCTATCTAGACCGCCGCGAACCTGAAGACGTCGCTGCCGAGTTGAAGGAGAGCCTGGCATGAAAATCCTCTACGTTTGCCATCGTTTTCCTTTTCCGCCCAAGCGTGGCGGCAAGATACGGCCGTTCAACATGATCCGACATTTCAGCGAGAAGCACGAAGTGACGGTGGCCTCTCTGGTACGTTCGGACGAAGAGGCGCGCGAAGGCGAGGGCATCGCACCGCATTGCGCGCACTTCGAAATGGCGCAGGTTAGCGATCACCTGCAGATGGCGCGCATGGTGGCGCGGCTGCCAACCCTCGTTCCCTCGTCCATGGGTTACTTCTACTCGCCCGATCTGGCGCGGCGCATACGCGAACTGCTGCGTACCACGCACTTCGACCTTATTTTTGTGCATTGCTCTTCGGTGGCGCAGTATGTGGCCGATGTTCGTGGCATACCGAAAATACTCGACTTCGGCGACATGGATTCTCAGAAATGGCTGGAATACGCCCACTACAAGCCATTCCCATTGAGTCTGGGCTACTGGCTAGAAGGCACTAAAATGTTGCGCGAGGAGAAGCGCCTTTCTGCCCGCTTCGATATGTGCACCGCCACTACGCGCGCCGAATGGGAAACGCTAAAGGGCTATGGTGTGGACGTGCCGACCGATTGGTTTCCCAATGGCGTAGACACGACTTTCTTCAGCCCGGATGAGAAGCCCTACGACCCCGACACCATCAGCTTCATCGGGCGCATGGATTACTACCCCAACCAGGAATGCATGGCGGATTTCTGCGCCAACACGTTGCCCTTGCTGCGGGCCAAGCGGCCGAACATCAAGCTGGTGATTGTCGGCGCCGATCCGTCGCCGGCGATGCGTAAACTCGGCGAATTGCCAGGCGTGACGGTGACCGGTTCGGTGCCCGATGTGCGTCCCTTTGTGCGCGCCTCGGCGTTGATGGTGGCGCCGCTCAACATCGCGCGCGGCACGCAGAACAAGATACTCGAAGCCATGGCCATGGGCGTGCCGGTGGTGACCAGTACGGTTGCTGCGGGTGGCGTGGATGCGCAAAGTGAGGCACATTTCCTTGTTGCCGATACCCCGGAAGCTTATGCTCGGGCGATTTTGCGTATCTTGGATAGCCCGGCCGAACGCCAGAGGCTGGCTCTGGCCGGCCGTGAGCGCATGCTGTCCAACCATGCCTGGCTCCACTCCATGCAGCGTTTGGATGGTATCGTCGAGCGTTGCGTCGCCAATAGCAAAACTCAAGTTTGAAAAATAGGAAGAAACCAACGTGAATATCAGCATATTCGGTCTCGGTTATGTCGGTGCGGTCTCCTTGGCGTGCCTCGCCCGCGACGGTCACTCGGTGTATGGCGTCGATATAGATCCTGCCAAGCTCGCACTCATCAGTCAGGGCAAGACGCCGGTGGTGGAAGAGGGCATGGTGGATTTGATGCATGAGGTGGTTGCGTCCGGTCGCGTGCATGTCACGCAAGACGTGGCCGAGGCTATGCGACATACGGACCTGTCGCTGATTTGCGTCGGCACGCCGTCCGCCGCCAATGGCAGCCAGGATCAGGGCGCCATGCTGCGCCTGGCCAAAGATCTCGGCGTCATCATGCGCGACAAAGCCACCCCTCACACTTTCGTGTTTCGCTCCACGCTGGTGCCGGGTACGGTGGAGGAGGTGCTGCTCCCTATCATGGAACGTGAGTCCGGCAAGAAAGATGGTATTGATTTCCATCTATGCTTCCAGCCCGAGTTTCTGCGCGAAGGTTCTTCCATACGCGATTACGACAAGCCGCCATTTACCATAGTTGGCGCTAACAGCACAGCGCCGGTTGAAACATTGCGCGCCTTGTTCGGCCATCTGCCTTGCAAGCTGTATGCAACGTCGATACGTGCGGCCGAGATGGTTAAATATTCCTGCAACAACTTCCATGCGCTGAAAATCACCTTCGCCAATGAGACAGCGCGCATTTGCGAGGCCATGGGCGTCGATGCTTTCGAAGTCATGGATCTGGTTTGCCAAGATACGCAACTGAATATCTCCAAGGCCTATCTCAAGCCGGGCTTCGCTTTTGGCGGCTCTTGTCTGCCCAAGGATCTGCGCGCCACGCAGTATTTCGCTAAGATGCGCGACGTCGATTTGCCCATGCTGAGCGGTATCTTGCCTTCCAACCGCGCGCACATCGACCATGCCATACAGAAGGTCATGGCGAGCGGCAAGCGTCGTATCGGCATGATTGGGTTGTCGTTCAAGACCGGTACAGATGACTTGCGCGAAAGCCCGCTGGTGGCCCTTGCCGAGCACTTCTTCGGCAAGGGCCTGAGCTTACTGGTGTACGATCCGGAAGTGCATCTGTCCAATCTGCTCGGCGCGAATCGCCGCTTCATCGAGCAGCATGTGCCGCACATCGGCAGCCTGATGAAGAGCGATCTGGAAAGTGTCATCGCCGAATCCGAGGTGTTGGTGGTCGGTCTGGCCGATCCAAAGATATTCGACACCCTGAAACGTTGCATGCGCAACGACCATCTCGTCGTCGATCTGGTGAATATGCCGGATCGCGCAGCGCTGCGCGGCGAGTACCGGGGCCTGTGCTGGTAGCCGCATGACGCCCGGGGTCGCGGCCAATCTGCTGGCGTTGGGACTGTCGGCGGGTTATCTGCTGAGTCAGTGCTGGCCGCCTGCGCGCGCCGTGCGTTTGCGCAATGCCTTACTGCTCGATCCGGCGCATGACGGCGATTTCACCTGGACGCCCGATTACTATCCCGAGGATTTTCGTCGCGAGCGCAAACCAGCCACGGACGATTTCCTGGCCATTGTCGGTGGCCTAGCTTTGACGGGGCTGGACGACTGGGAAAAGGCGCTGCGCCTGGCTAGTCATCTCGTTGAGCGCGCCGAGGACAAGGGACCTATCCAGGACGACCTCGCCGCCAGCTATCGCGGCATACGCGCGGGCTACGGTTACTGCGCCGATTTCGTCAAAGTGTTTCTTGCGCTGGCGCATGCGGCGGGGTTGCATGCGCGTCAATGGGCATTTTCTTTCGATGGCTTTGGCGGGCACGGCCACACCTTCGTCGAGGTGTTCGACCATGGTCGCGGTCAGTGGCTGTTTCTCGATCCGCACAACAACTTTCATGTACTTGACGCTGAGGGTGGTGCGCCGTTGTCAGCGCTGGAATTCCGCGAGAGTTTGCTAGGCCGTCGCGGCCCGGTGCATTTGCAACCGAACGGTCCTGGCCGCCTTGGTTATATCCACGAGGACAAGGCCTTCAATTATTTTCGCCGTGGCGCCGCCGAGTGGTACTTGTGGTGGGGCAACGCGGTGTTTTCCTATTACGCTCATCCGCTGGTGCGTGCGGCAGGCCGTGTTTCGCGCATGCTGGCGCACTTCGTCGCCAACGTGGTCGGCGTGCAGCCACATATGCGCATCTATCCCGCAGCGGAAAGCCGAGTGGCGGCGCAGCGCATGTTCGCGCTGCGCCTGCGTCTGAAGCTTTGTGCGATGGCGGCGCTGGTGCTGCTGCTACTGCTGGCGGTGCAACTGCGCTTGGAGGCGGCATGATGCGCTGGCTGTTCAGTGTGCTGGCCCCGGCCGGCAGTCGCTCACGCTTGTCTGTGCTGATTTTTCACCGTGTGCACGCCGAGGCAGACCCGCTGTTTCCCGGCGAAGCCCATGCACGTGCTTTCGATCAGCAGATGGGCTGTGTCAAGCGCTGGTTCAATGTTCTGCCGCTGGCCGAGGCAGTGGCAGGTTTGCGCAATGGCACCCTGCCGGCACGACCGGCCGTCATCACTTTCGACGATGGTTACGCCGACAACCGCACGGTCGCGCTGCCCATACTGCAAGCGCATGGATTGACGGCGACCTTCTTCATTGCTGCCGGTTTTCTTGATGGCGGGCGCATGTGGAACGACACGCTGATTGAAACCCTGCGTCGCTGTGCCGGGCCGTTGTTGGACCTGAGCGAGTTCGGCCTGGAGGCGCATCCCGTCGCTAACATTGCGCAACGCCGCGCGGCCATCGCGGCGCTCATTCCCCGCCTGAAGTATCTGGAGTCCTCAGAACGCTTGCGGCGGGTTGCGGCCATAGCGGCGCATGCCGGCGTGAATTTGCCCAACGACTTGATGATGACATCAAAGCAACTGCGCGAGATGGCTCAGGCCGGCATGACCATCGGCGCTCACACGGTTACGCATCCGATCCTGGCGCGGCTGACGGATGGTGAGGCTCTTGCCGAAATGGTTGCCGGCAAACAAACGCTGGAACAGATCATCGCCGCGCCAGTGCGCTTCTTCGCTTATCCGAACGGCAAGCCGGACGAAGACTACACGCGAGTGCATGTAGGGTTGGCCAAGCAGGCGGGCTTTGCGGCCGCGCTGACAACCGCCTGGGGCGCTGCCTCGCCGGGCTGCGACCTATACCAGATTCCGCGCTTTTCGCCGTGGGATCGCACAGCCTGGCGCTACGGTTTGCGCCTGGCGGGCAATTTGCGTCGCCAGGGCTATGCCACGGCAGGGGAGGCATGATGGCCGAGCCGCGTCTGGTCGTTTTCACGTCGCTATTTCCGCATGCCGGCCAGCCGAATGCGGGCTTGTTCATACGCGAGCGCATGTTCCGCGTCGGGCAGCGCTTTTCTGCGCCGCTGGTCGTGGTCTCGCCGCAGCCATGGTTTCCGTTGCAGGGGCTGATACGGCGCTTGCGTCCCGGCTATCGACCAGCGGCGCCCCGACACGAGGTGCAGCAGGGCGTCGAGATTTATTTCCCGCGTTTTCTGGCGCTGCCTGGCTTGCTGCGTCGTCTCGATGGGTTGTCGATGGCGCTGTTCAGCCTGCCCACGTTACTGAGACTGCGGAAGACTCATCAAGTAAATCTGATCGATGCGCACTTCGCCTACCCGAATGGCTATGCGGCGACCCTGCTCGGCCGCTGGCTCAAATTGCCGGTGACGATTACCCTGCGCGGCACGGAAAGCGGCCACGTGCGGACGCCGGCGCTGAGTAAACGCGTGGTCGCCGCACTGTTGCGGGCGAATCGAGTATTCGCGGTTTCCGATTCCCTCAAGCGGCTGGCTGTCGGGCTCGGCATCGCCGATGCCAAAATCCTGGTCGTCGGCAACGGCGTCGATCTGACGAGGTTCACACCCATGCCGCGCGACGAGGCGCGGCGGCGCCTGAGTCTGCCGCAGGACGCCAGCATACTCATTTCGGTGGGTGGCTTGGTCGAGCGCAAGGGCTTTCACCGTGTCATTGATGGTTTGCCCGAGCTAGTGCGGCGCTTTCCGGACATTATTTATCTCGTCGTCGGCGGCCCCAGCCCGGAGGGCGATATGACGGCTGCGCTGAAACAGCAGGTGCAGCGTCTCGGCATGGCCGACCGCGTTGTGTTCACCGGCCCCATCGCGCCGGAAAATCTGTCAGTAGCGCTGAGTGCGGCCGATGTGTTCGTGCTGGCGACGCGCAACGAAGGCTGGGCCAATGTCTTCCTTGAAGCCATGGCCTGCGGCCTGCCGGTAGTAACGACCGATGTTGGCGGCAATGCGGAAGTGGTGTGCCGGAGCGAGCTCGGTACAGTGGTGCCATTCGGCGACGCATCGGCTTTGCAGATGGCCATTGCACGTGCCCTTGATTGCGATTGGGACCGCAAGGCGATCATGGCCTATGCGGCGGATAATACCTGGGACAGGCGCGTAGACGTCCTGGTGCGGGAGTTCGAGCAGTTGCTTGGGAATACCGCCGGAGCGCACACATGAGAATGAACGAACCCTATCAGTCGTGGAGCGAAACCAGCGCAAAGAGCCCTCTGTGGACGCGCTTCCTTTCGCGCATGGTTTTTCCGCTGCACGAAAAACTCAAGGGCCATGACAGCGTCGCCCGTCTGCACGCGCTGGAACGCAGCCAGTGGTGGCCCGTCGAGGAACTGGAAGCCTATCGCCTTGCGCGGCTCAAGGCGCTGCTGTCGCATGCCGGCCGCCATGTGCCTTACTACCGTACGTTGTTCCGTGACATCGGCTTCGAGCCGGCGGCGATGCGCAGTCTTGCCGATTTGCAACAACTGCCCTTGCTCACCAAGGCGCTGATCCGCGCAAACGATCTCAAGTCCGAAGTGGCGGGGCCGCTCAAACGCTATAACACCGGCGGTTCCAGCGGCGAGCCGCTGGTGTTTTACATGGGGCTGGATCGCATCAGTCACGATGTGGCCGCCAAGTGGCGCGCGACGCGCTGGTGGCGGTTGGATATTGGTGACCCGGAGATTGTGGTGTGGGGCTCGCCTATCGAGATCGGCGCGCAAGACCGCATGCGTCTGCTGCGCGACACGCTGCTGCGCAGCCGGTTGCTGCCGGCATTCGAAATGTCGCCGGCCAAACTGGATGGCTTTATCCGCGAGATACGCGCCTTCCGGCCGCGCATGATCTTCGGCTATCCCTCGGCGCTGGCGCATATCGCGCGCCATGCCCAGGCGAGTGGCCAGAGGCTCGATGACCTCGGTATTCGTGTTGCTTTCGTGACCTCGGAGCGGCTCTACGACGAACAACGCGAGGAAATCGCTGCGGCTTTCGGCTGTGCCGTGGCTAATGGCTATGGCGGGCGCGACGCCGGCTTTATCGCCCACGATTGTCCCTGGGGCGGTATGCACATTAGTGCTGAAGACATTATTGTCGAGATCGTCGATGAGGAAGGCCGCGCTTTACCCGTCGGTGTTTCCGGCGAGATTGTCGTCACCCACATGGCAACGGCGGATTTCCCCTTTGTCCGCTATCGCACTGGCGATGTCGGCGTGCTGGATAACGAAGAGTGCGAATGCGGCCGCCGCCTGCCCATGCTCAAGGAAATCCAGGGGCGCACCACCGATTTCGTCGTCGCCGCCGACGGCACGGTGATGCATGGCTTGGCGTTGGTGTACATCGTGCGCGACCTGCCCGGCGTAGCGCAGTTCAAGATTGTGCAGGAGAGCCTGGACCTGACGCGTGTGCTGCTGGTGACGAACGATAGCCTCACGGCTGAATCGAGCGCTACAATCGAGCAGGGCTTCAAGGCGCGATTGGGGACAAACGTTCGGATAGTCGTCGAGCAAGTGGGTGAAATTCCACCGGAGAAATCCGGCAAATTCAGGTACGTGGTGAGTCGTGTCACTCCCGCAGCAGTATGAGTCGGATTAGGGCTGGCGCGTAACCAACGTGCTTTGGTATCTTCCACTTTATTCGGTGATGCAGGAGAAAACATGATCAAGACACTGGTTCAGAAGCTTGCCCGCAGCCTGGGCTATGAAATCGTACCGATGTGGCGTATGGAGGATTTGCACTTTACCGGCCATCTGCGCCAGATGTTCGGCATGCTGAACATCAAGGTGGTGCTCGATGTCGGCGCCAACACCGGCCAGTATCGCGATTTCCTGCGTAATCACGTCGGATTCGACGGCTGCATCGTTTCTTTCGAGCCGGTTCCGGAACTGGTTGCAACCTTGCGCGAACGCGCGAGCGGCGACGCCAACTGGCACGTCTACCCATGGGCCCTGGGCAGTAGCAATACCGAAGCCATGATCAATGTCATGCAACGTTCGCAATTCAGTTCATTTCTGACGCCGGAGAACTCCATGCAGCCGGCGTTCAGCGACGTGAATGTCGTCGAACGGCAAGAGCGTGTCGAGATAAAACGACTGGACTCGGTGTATGAGACGATTACCGCCGCCTTGCCGTCCGGTGGGGTCTATCTCAAGATGGATACGCAGGGTTGCGATCTCGACGTGGTCGAGGGGGCGAGCGGTATTCTTGATCGTATCGCCATGTTGCAAACCGAAGTATCCGTTCTGCCTATTTACTCGGACATGCCTGACTATCACACGTCGCTGACGACGCTGAGCGCGCTGGGGTTCGACGTCACCGGCATGTTCCCCGTGTCGCGAGACGAGTACCTGCGCTTGATTGAATTCGATTGCGTGATGTTGAACCGCAAGATTGGCTTGACACATCGCAGCGTTAGCGCCATATAGCACTGCAACCCTCATGCCGCGAATATCCGTCATCATCCCAGCCTATAACTGCGAGAAATTCATACTGCCTTGTATGCACTCGCTCCTGGCGCAAACGGAGCAGGATTGGGAGGCGATTATCGTTGATGACGGCTCGACTGATCGCACCCTTGAGATCGCGACGCGAATCGCTGCTGAAGATTCGCGGCTTCGACTGATTTCGCAACCTCATTCAGGGAAGCCCGGCATTGCCAGAAATACCGGGCTCAGGCAGGCGAAGGGCGAGTTTCTTTGCTTTCTCGATGGCGACGACTGCTACGACGAGCGGAAGCTGGCGCGACAGCTCGCTGTTATGGATACATATCCGTCCGTCGCCTGCATTTTTCACGATGTTCGACTTATCGACGCGGAAGGATGCAAGCTGGCGGCAACCTATTTAGGTGAAGTAGCCTTCCTTGAGAAGGCACGGGCCAATTTGGTCGCCGAGAACGACCATTTATATTTGAGCGGTCCGGGTTTTTATGGTTTTATTTCTGTCGAAATAAATGGAATGCACACGTCGGCCGTGATGATCCGACGCTCGGCGTTCGATGAAGGGGAATTGTATTTTCCCGAGGATATCGAGATTGGCGAGGACATTGATCTTTGGTTCAGAATCGCCAAGGGTCGGCAAGTGGCCTTCATCGACGAGGCGCTTTCTTCGTATCGACAGCACGAGGCAAGCATTACGCGCAATCATGAGCGTGTATTGTTGGGTCAGATCGCGGCACACACCCGCAATTTAGAGCGTGCGTCTCTTCACTTGAGTAAGGAACAAGTCGGACGCTACCGCAGTCGGATCGGGCGATTGCATCGCCATCTTGGCTATGCGTATTTCAGCGTGGGAAAGCTGGCTGAAAGTCGCCTGGCGTATCGGCAATCGGCCAGCCTGGATTTTCACTGGGCGACGCTTTACAACCTGACCAAAACTTACTTCCCACAATGGTTGGTTACGGCTTACCGGCGCAATACCTCGCTATGAGCGGGAAATTGGGACTTCGGTCGGTACTTAAAACGGTATGTCGGGCTCATCCATGCGTATCCTAGCGTTCCCAAAAAACAAAATTTCCTACAACGAGTGCTTTTACCAAGCGATTGAAGCTCATGGTGTAGAAGTGCTGGAAGGGGTTTTCAGCGGTGGCTGGCTTGTAAGTAATGTGCGACCAGGTGATTGGCTGCACATTCATTGGCCGTCTTTCTCTTATTCGGTAAAGCAAGGGAAAACGCGACTCATCGTGCGATTTTTCCGCTTTATCGCCTTGTTCGTACTGGCTCGACTGAAGGGTGCGCGTGTGATGTGGACTGCGCATAACCTGTTGCCGCACGACCGAGCGGCCATTCCGTGGCTCGATGTGCTTGGGCGACAATTTATTATTCGTATCGCCAGCGTCGTACTGGTTCATGGGCGCGAGGCCGCCGCCGCGCTGATCGAGCGCTTCCCTATTGCGACAGAAAAAATCACGCTCATTCCTCACGGACATTGGATAGGCTACTACCCGGCGACAGTGTCCCGTGGCGAGGCGCGTACGAAGCTGGACATTGCGGAGTCTGCGTTTGTTTATCTTTTTATCGGGCTGTGCAAACCTTATAAGAATCTTGATGGCCTGGTACGCGCATTCCGTGCGCATGCGCAAGGCGATATTCTGCTGATCGCGGGAAAATTTCAGGATCCCGCCTACCACGCCGAGATCGTCGGGCTGGCAGGCAATGATTCCCGCATCCGCATCCATGCCGAATTCATTCCCGATGCTGAAATGCAGACATTCCTCCTCGCCTGCGATGTGGTGGTGGTGCCCTATCGCGAAATACTCACGTCGGGTACGGCCATGCTGGCAATGAGTTTCGGTCGCCCGGTGGTTTCGATAGACCGGGGTTTTCTGCGCGACGTGATCACGGCTGAAACAGGCCTGCTATTTCCCCCGGACGATCCCCAGGGCCTGTCGCGCGCTCTGGTTGAGGCGCGCGAGGTTCGCTATGACAGCGAACGGATACTGGCTCATGCCAGTCAGTTTTCATTCGAGCAGGCGGCAGTGTCCTGCATCCAGGCACTGGAGAAGATATCCGGTCCCGTGGCCAATCCGTCGCTAGTGTCGCCCGAGAGGTTGCCATCACAGTCGGAGGTTGTTTCGAAGGTGAGCGGGAAAGTCAGGCGACCGCCGCAATGAAGCTCATGTCTGTTAGTAAAGCTGTCTCTCCCGACGCGTCTGGATTTGTGCGTTTGACCGGCATCATCGAGATGGGTTCTGGTGAGCGTATCGACATCTGGTTTGAGGTGCCCACCGCACTTGAAGCGGATTTGTCGGAGTCGGGCAACCCATGGGTAGTCGCCATGCTGCCCTACGCCTTGTCGAATGGCGAGACCGTCGTTTCCGATATCCCGGTGGATGCGGCATTGTTGGAGAATCTGAAAGGCCTGACCGCTGTCTGGTGTGAGTGGTATCCGCAATTTGTGCAGCCAAAAATAATCGCGCCGGTTGCCCCACTGGACACTGCCGAGACCAAAGCCCGCAGGTCCGCCGCTTTCTTTTCGGGAGGGGTGGATTCGTGGTTTACCCTACTGCGACATGCGCCGGAACTGGAAAGTGCCGCGATAGGCCAGGTTGACGATCTCATTACCGTGCATGGTTTTGATATTCCCCTGGAATCAACAGACGAGTTCGACAAGCTGCGGGAGATACTTGCATTGGGCGCACGTGAGCTGGGGCGCGAATTGATTGTCGTAAGGACGAATTTGCGCCGGAATGGATCCCTCTGGGCCAGGGCTTGGGGCTGGCTGACGCATGCCGCCGGACTGGCAGCGGTCGCGTTGATTTTGGAAAAGCGATACGGCAAAGTGCTGATTGGCTCGGCATACCAATATGGAAAGCTGATCCCATGGGGTTCCCATCCCATGACCGACGTTCTGTTCTCGACCCGGTCGCTCCAGGTAAAACACGATGGCGCAGCGTATAAGCGGGTGGAGAAGACGGCACTGATTGCGCGCCACAAAATCGCGCTTGCGCATCTGCATGTTTGCTGGAAAAACGGGGCTGCCTCGAATTGCGGCGAATGCGCGAAATGCTTGCGCACGATGACAGCATTGCAATTGCTGGGCGCTTTAGAAATCGCAAATCCCTTTCCGGTGAAATTTCAGGTGGACAAACTTGCGGGCCTTTACATTGAAAACAGAATTGAAGAAGATTTTATAAGGGAAGCGTTGTCTCTTGCGGCCGAAAGGGGAGATATCCGCATTCAGGCAGCAATACTGCAAGCGCTGCGGCGATCCGATCGCGTCAGGCCCCTGGTGAAATTTGCCGACTGGCTTGGCGGGATCCCCGTAATGTGGCGTTTCGGGCCGCGATTGCGCAGGTGGTTTGTCGAGTAGCCACCGGTTTCACACAAGATCGGCCGGTCAGATAGTCACCACATACTCAGTAAGTAACTTTTTAAGATGCTTTTCGCATAAAATGATATTCCGTGATTGAAATTGAGACTACAAAAAAACTGGCGCACTTGTTCGCGGCACATCGCGAACGTGACTGGTACTTCGTGAGCCCTGGTGGAAACTGGGGTGACTATCTCATTTATGCCGGAGCCGAAAGCCTTGCACGTTCCGTGGGGCTACGCTGGACCAATCTAGATTATCGCAACATCGCCAGCGCACCGCCCCCCGCTGGCGCCTGCATTTATCTTCACGGTGGCGGTGGGCTGAATCCCTGGTGCAGCGGCCGCGCCTTTGCGACGCTGCGCAGCGCATTGAGCGTGCCGGATTCGCTGGTGATCCAGGGCCCGCAGACCTGCGACACCCAGAGCGGCGAGACTCGCAATCGGTTTGCCTTGACGTTGGCTGATATCGCGGCTGCGGAGACGCATTTCTTCGCGCGGGAGAAAACTTCCGCAGGTTTTCTTGCGGAGATTCTGCCGCCAGGGTTCATCCTGCACCTCGAACACGACACGGCATTTAACCTGCCTCGGGACGAACTGCTTGGGCTTTCAGGGTTGCGCGAACCACCCAAGGGACGCTACAAGTTGCTGGTTTCGCGTGAGGACAACGAAGCGCCTGCCGGCCTCTTGGTCGCCAGCGATGATGCGGTTCGTCTGGACCCTGCAAACTATGCAAGGACATTTCGCCATTGGTTGCGCATTCATGCCTTTGCCACGCACATTGTCACCAATCGGCTGCATTCCGCCATCGTTGGTGCGCTCTTCGGCAAGCCTGTTAAGTTGGTGCCCGGCAGTTATCACAAGAATCGGAGTATCTGGGAGTTCAGCTTGAAAGAGCGGGGTGTCGAATGGTGCGACAGCCTCGACAGCCCTTCTGCGCCGGAGTATTCCCTGGATTGGCTACCGCGCCGAATCAGGAATAGCTGGAAGGTCCAGAGAGCGCTGCTACGCCTCCGTGGCGTTCCGTTAAGTTGAGCAGCATGTTCGAGCAGCTTGGTATCCCAACATGACGCGTTCCGTCTCCGCCTCGGCCGGAGCCTTGATCATGATCGGCATGCGCTGGACCGATCGGTTGATCGGGCTCATTAGCACGATGATCCTGGCCCGCCTGCTGCTGCCGGAAGATTTCGGCATCATCGCCATGGCGTCGATAGTTGTCGGGTTGGCCGACGTGCTGCTGGACATGGGCGTCAACATCACGCTGATACAGAACAGCAACGCCACCCAGGAGGATTACAACGCCGCCTGGACGATACGCCTGATCGAATCCACCTTGGGCGCACTACTTGTCTTCGCCGTTGCCGAGCCCGCGGCAGAGTATTTCCGCGATCCTCGCGTCGCCGATGTGACCCGTGCGCTGGCCTTCTCCCTGTTTCTGACGGGTTGCGAGAACATCGGCGTGGTGAACTTCCAGAAGAAAATGGAGTTCGGCCTTGAGTTCCGCTTCTTCTTTATCAAGAGAATGGTCGGCTTTGTCATCACGGTCAGCGCGGCATTGCTGCTGCACAGCTACTGGGCGATGGTAATCGGTGCCTTGAGTGCGCGCGCGATTGGTTCCATTCTCAGTTATGCAGCACACCCGATGAGGCCGCGCCTGAGTCTGGCCAGAGTGAAGCCGATGCTTTCGTTTTCATCCTGGAATTTGCTGCGAGGGATAGGTAACTACGTCGGCGAGAATCTGCACCGCTTTCTCGTCGGCCGCAGGGAAAATCCCGAGGTAATGGGCGCCTATTCGCTCGGCAGCGATATTGCGGCGCTGCCCTCGACCGAACTGCTCGCGCCGCTGAGCCGCGTGTTGTTCCCGTTGTTCGTGAAATTGAAGCACGACCTCACCCAGCTCAAGAAGGCTTTTCTACTTGCGCTGGGCATCCAGGCTCTGGTTGGCATTCCCGCAGGTACAGGGATGGCATTGGTTTCCAGCGAACTGGTATTGGCGCTGCTCGGTGAGAAATGGATTGCGGCGATACCTTTCGTCCAACTCATGGGTGCAATAAACATTCTCAACGCGATCGGATTGAGCGGCGGATACCTACTGCTGGCACTGGGGCGATCACAGGCTACGGCCATCAGTTCCTGGCTGATTATTCTGTTGTTCGTTGCGCTTGCCGTGCTGGCTATTCCGGAAGGCGGTGCGATGGCAATTGCCCAGCTACGGTTCTCCGTCGCAGTATTTGGTTTCTTTGTCTTCATCTATCTAGTCAAACGCGAACTTCCCGGCTTGCGTGTCAGCGAGATGCTTGCTGAGATATGGCGACCGTGTGTGGCCTCTGCCTTGATGGCTGTTTGCCTGATTGGGTTGCCGTCATTGAGCGGCATGCCAGCGATCGCGCAACTTCTGATGAAGGTCGCGTTGGGCGCCCTGGTTTTTGCCATGAGCCTGCTGGCGCTGTGGCGTCTGGCGGGTTGCCCCGCAGGCGCCGAGTCCTATCTGCTGGAAAAGCTGAAACTGGAGCAGATGTTCGACCGCTTGCTGCGCCGGCCGCCGCGTTAATCGCAGGAGAGACCCGCCGATGGCTGTGATTCTTGGTATTTACGATCCTGACGCTGATAGGCGCGCGCAGATTCGGGATCGCCTGCCCGATTCACTTTCTGGTCTGCCTCATCTGACCCGTCATGGAGCTTCTCTGCAGAGCCTGGATGTTTACTGGGAGGCGAGTGTTTCCACGCCGGTATCCGTGGTGACAGACCGGTTTGCCGACAAGGAACGAATGGCTTTTGTGGTGGGTGATTACGACGCGCCTTATAGCGCCACCTCGGACGCGGCACAACGCCTGCTGCGCCGTAGCGCTGAGCAGACGCCGGATTTCCGCTGCATCTCAGGACAAAACGGCTACTACCTGGCCATGTTGTTCGAGGACAGTCCGCATCTTGTTCTGGGTACCGATGCGCTTGGGATGTTCCCGCTCTATTACTGGGCCAAGGGAGATGTTTGCCTATTTGGCACTTCTCCCGAACTGTTCAGGCTCCACCCTATTTTTGTCGCCGAACCCAGTATTTATGCGGTGGCCTCGGTGCTACTGATCAGCTACAGCTCTGGCGGCCAATCCTTGTTCAAGGGTGTGCGCCGCAGCAGCCCGGGCCACCTTGTTGACTGGACACCGCAAGCCGGTGTGCGTGAGCTAGAGGCCAATCCTATTCGCATGTCGGATGTCAGCTTCGACCAGTCCTACGAGACATGTCGGGAGCAGGTTGCATCGTACTTCGATGTCTTCCACAAGAGCTTGGCGACGCTGCCGGAAGTAGATGTTTTCTTGTCCGGGGGACAGGACAGCCGCATGGTGGCGGGGTATGTAAGTAAGTACCTCGCGAAGAAAGCGGTGCGCGCCCTCAGCCTGGGATGTCGCGATGACCAGGAGTTGAAATATGCAATGAAGGTATCCCGTGCCCTGGGCTGGCGGCATCGTTACCGGGACGTCGAATTCGAAAAGTTTCCCTTGTTTGCGGCGCGACAGTTGAGGCTCGAATCGCTGCAAGGGTCCTTTGCCAACCTTGACACTGGCACTGCACAGACTCTTTTAGCCGAGCGTGGCGGCCCGGTTTTCTCTGGCTATCTGGGAGACGCGGTGATCGGTGACGGGCAGATTGCCTATGCCTTGTCGCCAAAAACCGGGCAGATCAATTTCGCAGAATTGTTTGAAAAACTCAACCGCTATGGTTTCGATATCAACGATTCGGCCGATTTATTGTCTACCCACGACGGCAGGGCCACGCTTGCCGAAGTGATCGATGACCTTCACCACGAGTGGGACAACATCGACGCGTTGCCGTTTCAGAAAGCCTGGTTGTTCGCGATGACCCACCGCCAGAGAATTTTTATTGGCTCGTTCATCTGGCGCCTTTCCCTAGGCGCGTGGCCCTTGTTGCCCTATCTCGATCGCAGGCTCTTGGACTTAGTGGCATCCATGCCTCTGAACCATCTCAGCGGCCGCCAAATGCAAGCCGACATCATCAAGCGCGAGTTTCCCCGTTTGGCAACCTTGCCGCTGGACCGCAATGCCGTCGGTCCGGAATATCTCGTTACGCCACTTTACCGAAAATTTCTGCCGCCACTCTCTGATATTTCCTGGAGACTGTATCAGTTGCTTGAGCGAGGCCGGGAGCGCAGGTACTATCACCGCGTCTTTGATTTCAACAACGCTGGGTGGCAATCCGTGCGGCGGGAGGCTGAACGTTACAGGCACCAAGCCGAAAATCTACTTGCTCCCGCAGCAGTCAGCCGCCTGCTGCCTGCTGCCGACACTCCGCTGCATTCGACCAATGCCGTCCTTGATTTTTCCAGGACCAAAACACTCACGGGCCTTGTGCTCTGGAACGGAATGAATTTTGGTCATCCATAAAAGGGCCGGGCGACATTGAACCGGATCAGCATCATCATCCCGACTACCTGCGAGGCTAGCCGCCGGGCCTCCTTGCGGCGCGCCATTGCCAGCGTGACCTCGCAGGAGAATGTGGAGGTCGAGGTGATTGTCGTCGTCAACGGCAAGCGTTTCGATCCGGCGTATTACGAAGAGTTGTGCGGCGCGCCCAATCTCAAGGTTGTGTATCGGGAGGAAGGCAACTTGCCGCTGGCGATCAGGTACGGCAGGTCGTTGGTAACGGCGCCGTCCTTCGCCTTTTTGGACGATGACGATGAATATTTGCCAGGCGCTTTGTGGCGCCGCCTTCAGCCTATGCTGGCCGATGAAACACTGGGTTATGTAGTCTCGAATGGCTATAGTCAGTCAGCAGGGCGTGATGAGCCGGCGGTAAGGCATGTGGACGCGGTGTGCAAGGATCCTTTGCGTGCCCTGCTTGGCGAGAATTGGCTGGCATCCTGCGGCGGCCTGTTTCGCTCGTCGAGCGTCGGTGTCGATTGTTTTGATGGCAGCACCCGATATTTCGAATGGACTTATCTAGCCTACAAACTGGCCTCGTCTTTGAAGATGGTGTTTGTGGATGTGCCAACTTATCGCATTTATGACTCGGCCAACTCGCTGTCGAAGTCTGAAGCCTATCTAAATGCCGAAATTCCAGTGTTGGCCAAGATACTCGATCTCGAATTGCCGCAGGATGTGAAACTGTCCTTGCGAGAAAAAATGGGGCGGGCATATCACACCCTGTCCAACTTTTATCGACGCAAAGGTGAGCTGAGGCGCGCGTGGCGTTTTCATCTGACGAGTCTCGGATATCCCGGCGGCTTGCGTTATTTGGCTTACTCTCGGCGGCTTTTACCTTTCGCGTTGCAGAAGCATGGAAAATAGCGTCGTATGGCAACGATTAAGCGCGCCCGATAGTGCGCGAGAGGTCGATTCTTTGGTGAGCAAGCATGCGTGATTTTGTTTTGACAGGTTTGATCTTTGGCGCACTGCCGTTTGTCTTTACACGGCCCTGGCTAGGCGTGCTGCTGTGGACCTGGATAGGCATGATGAATCCGCATCGCCTCACCTGGGGTTTCGCCTACTCGATGCCGTTCGCCGCTTGGGTGGGCGTTGTAACGCTGATTGCCGTGTTGATCTCGAAGGAACCCAAGCGCTATCCCTTCAACCCGGTCACGGTAACGCTGATCCTGTTGGTGCTCTGGATGAACGTGTCCTATTTATTCGCTATCAACCCCACGAGTTACCCGTATATGCAATGGGACAAAGTGATGAAAATCCAGTTATTCCTGGTCATCACACTGATGGTGATGAATTCGGCAGAGCGAATACGTTGGCTGGTGTGGGTAGCAACGATGTCCATCGCTTTTTTCGGCATCAAGGGGGGGGTTTTTACTCTTACATCGGGTGGAAGCAGTATGGTGCTCGGGCCGGAAGGCAGCTTCATCGAGGGCAACACAGAGATCGCGTTGGCGATCTCCATGGCGTTGCCACTCCTGCGCTATTTGCAGATGCAGAGTACCCGGCGTTGGGTGCGCTGGGGTTTGGGCATTGGAATGGCGCTGTGCGCTATTGCCGCCATTGGTTCGTATTCGCGGGGTGGCTTGCTGGCAGTTGCCGCGATGGGCGTTTTTCTCTGGTTGAAAAGCCGCAACAAAGTGGTGATAGGCATCGGAATCGCGATCCTGGTGCCGCTCGTGCTGGGCTTCATGCCGGCTCAATGGTTCGAGAAGATGAACACCATCGGCACCTATGAGCAGGATGGTTCAGCCATGGGGCGTATCAATGCCTGGCATTTCGCCTTCAATCTCGCGAAAGACCGGCCGGTCACCGGCGGTGGTTTCGGCGCCTTCACCGATGAAGCGTTCGCCGTCTGGGCACCTAACCCCACCGATGTGCATGATGCCCACAGCATCTGGTTCCAGATGCTGGGCGAGCAGGGTTACGTTGGCTTGGCGCTTTTCGTGATGCTCTGGTTGTTGGCCTGGCGTATGGCGAGCGGCATCATCAAGTCCTGCCGGCGGCGCGATGACTTGCGCTGGGTGTCGGACCTTGCAGCGATGATCCAGGTCAGCTTCATCGCCTATTGGGTCGGCGGCAGCTTCCTGGGCCTCGCCTACTGGGATATGCCTTACGTGTTGCTTAGCATCCTTGTGCTGTGTCGTGTTCTAGTCGACAAGCAGTTGGGCGCTGTTGTTGCGGTAGGGGTGCCAGCCGCGAACGCCATCCACGCTGTTCGTTCGGAACCAGTAAGACGGAGTCCGAATGCCTAGCAATCCGGCGAGGCGCCTATGAGCAGGCCGGCTTTCGAAGATGCTTGGCGCAGGCGTTTCGAAGAATTTGCGACGTTGCGCGACGACGATGCGGGTATCGCTGGCTGGAGTTCTTCGGGTTTGGACATACGTTTCCGTCATTTTCTTCGCGTCTGGGAAGAATCGGCACACGGGAAAGCATGGCTCGATGCGGGGTGTGGCGCGGGCACCTATTCCCGCTATCTGGCGAGCTGGGGCGCGGATGTCGTCGGGCTGGATTACTGCCAGCCAGCAGCGGCGAAGGCAAAAGCGCGCGATACCTGGAATTGTCGCTGGGCGGTGGCCGACGTAACCCGCTTGCCTCTCAAACCAGGGGGGGTCGACGGCGTGCTGTGTTTCGGTGTGATGCAGGCTTTGGCGGATTCTGCTCCCGCGGTGCGCGAACTGGTGGCACAGGTGGGCGAGGGGGGGGAGGTCTGGCTGGATGCCCTGAATGCCATTTGCGTTGCCAATGTGTTGCAGCGAGTGTCGCGATGGCTGCGCGGCAAACCGGTGCACTTGCGTTATGAGTCACCGCGCCGCATGAAGCGCCTGATGGAGAAAGCCGGGCTGGTGGATGTGCGCATTCACTGGATTCCGATCATGCCGGCGCGCTTCAAGGCATTTCAGCCCATTGTTGAAAGTGGGGTGGTCAGAGCCCTATTGCGCCATGTTCCGGGCCTGGGGGCGCTGCTTAGCCATTCATGCTTGCTTGTTGGCACGAAGCCGGGGAGGCCAGGCCTGAAGCCAATAGCTCCGCTTATTGATGATTACATAATGCCGTGACAACGTGAACCCTTACGGGTAACGCGGGCCTGCCAGCTACTCCCGCGCTTTCTGATTGATGCCTTCGCTCGTGTGGTCAACACTCGCCCCGTGCGACGCGCCCAACCAATTAATCCTGAACGCCTTTCTGTTCCGCAATCCAGTGCCCCGACTTGCCGCCTTGTTTTTCCAGCAGGCGGATGGCGTCGATGCGCATGCCGCGATCCGCGGCTTTGCACATGTCATAAATGGTCAGCAGGCCCACGCTGACTGCGGTTAGCGCTTCCATTTCCACACCGGTGCGGCCGACGGTCTGCGCGGCGACCTCGCAGGTGATGGTGGCTTGCGCCCGGTCTATGGTGAACTCTACGCCGACCTTGGTCAGCGCGATGGGGTGGCACAGCGGTATCAGTTCCGAGGTGCGCTTGGCAGCTTGAATGGCGGCAATGCGCGCCACGCCGAGGACATCTCCCTTCTTGGCGTCGCCCGCTTCGATCAGCGCCAGGGTTTGCGGCAGCATGTGGATGGCGCCGGTGGCGCGCGCGATGCGATGAGTCTCGGTTTTCTCCGCCACATCGACCATATGCGCTTGGCCTTGGGCGTCGAAGTGCGTCAAGGGTTGACTCATGCCCTTACTCCCCGTGGCTGGGCGGCGGAATATTCAGGTTCAGCCAATACCCGCCCAAGAGCGCGATGGCCTCGCGCAGGCGCGCGTAGTCGAGCGGCTTACGCACGTAGCTGCTGGCGCCCAGGATCGAAGCAGCGTGCACGTCGGCTTGCTCGGCGGAGGCGGAGAGCATCACCACCGGCAGCAGCCGCGTGCGCGGATTGGAACGCAGTTGGCGCAGTACTTCCAGACCGTTGATCTTGGGCAGATTGAGATCGAGCAGCACGACTTTAGGCAGATCGGTCGTTTCCCGCCCGGCATGGGCGTTATGCGCGAAGAGGTAATCCAGCGCTTCCACCCCATCGGCGCACAGCGCCACCTGATCGGGCGATATGACAGGTTGAAGGGCGGTCAGGATCAGTTGAACGTCTTCGGCGGAATCTTCCGCCAACAACAGAGCGTGCGCGGTCAAGAACGATCTCCGTGAAATAGGGTCTATGTGGCTCGGTGGGGTCACTTAAGCGGCTGAAGCGCCTAACCTGACTAATTGCGAACTCATGGCGGATTGTAGCCGAAAGCCCCGTTTCTCTGGCATTCGTATGGTGGCGTCCTAAGTGCGCTCGACGCCGACGCGGTATTATCCTAATAACCGCAGTTGACCGCTTACCTCTCCTTAGAAAGCCGCATGAATACTGGCTCTTGTGCCTTCGACTCACTTCACCCGATGGGTCAGCGCGCTACGCACCCGCCTGCACGGCTGGCGGGCCTTCTGGCTGCGTTGCCATCGTGGCAGCGTGTAGCAGGGGCCGATCCTGCGTCCTCCTCGCGCCTTGCCAGCCGACCCGCCAACCGTGCAGTCCCGCAAGGGGACTTCCGACCGGAGGGAGTGCAGAGCCTTCGGGGCGCCGGGTGCATTCAACTGCGGTTTTTAGGATTATTGACTAATGAATAAAATTTCGTTTTTCCTTTTGCTGCTCTTGGCGCCCTGGGCCGTGGCCGACGGCCTGCCTGATCTGGGCGAGGCTTCCCAAGTCACGCTGTCGCCGCAAATGGAGCGTCGCATCGGCGAATCCATCATGCGCGATGTTCGTTATCGCGATCCTACTTATGTGGATGACGCCGAGATCAATGCCTACATCAATCGCCTCGGCACGGCGCTCGGCGCGGCCAGCCCGGAACCGAGTTATGCCTTCGAATTCTTCGTCGTGCACGATGCGACGCTGAACGCCTTCGCCATGCCCGGCGGCTTTATCGGCGTGCATACCGGCCTGCTGCTGGCGGCGCAATCAGAATCGGAGCTGGCGGGTGTGCTGGCCCACGAAATTTCGCACGTCACCCAACACCATATCGCGCGCATGCTGGGCAAGCAGAGCGACGCCCAGCTCACCGCCCTGGTGGCTTTTGCCGTGGCCATCCTGGCCGGCCGCTCCAACCCCGATATCGCCTCGGCGGCGATGGTGACCGGCCAGGCGGCCAGCATCCAGACGCAGCTCAACTACTCGCGCGACTTCGAACGCGAGGCCGACCGCATCGGCTTGTCGACCCTAGAGCGCTCGGGCTTTGACGTACGCGGCATGGGTACTTTCTTCGAGCGCCTGCAAAAGCAAAGCCGGCTCTATGAGAACAACGCGCCCGGCTATCTGCGCAGCCACCCGCTCACCACCGAGCGGATTGCCGACATGGATAACCGCATCCAATTGCTGCGCTACAAGCAGGTGCCGGATTCACTTGAATTTCAGTTCGTGCGCGCCAAGCTGAAGGCGCAGGACAACAGCCCGCGCGAAGCGGTGACGGAGTTCGAAACCCAGTTGCGCGACAAGAAATACGCCAGCCGCGCCGCCGCGCATTACGGTCTGGCTCGCGCCCAGTTGCGCGCGAAAGACTATGCCGCCGCCGAGCGCGAAGTCGCGGTGCTGCGCGAACTCAAGGTCGCCTCGCCGATGATCGAAGTCCTGGCTGCCGACATCAAGCGTGCGCAGGGCGATATCGCCGGCGCTCTGCGGATTTATCGCGAGGCGCGCCAGCGCTACCAGCTCGATATCGCCATCATCTATGCCCAAATCGAAACCCTGCTTGAAGACAAGCAACCCCAAGAAGCGCTGAAAACCGCCAATGCCGCCTTGCAGTTTTATCCGTCCGACGCCACGCTGCATGGCCTGGAGGCGCGCTCCTACGCCGCCTTGGGCAAGCGCTTGCAGCAGCATCGTGCCCAGGCCGAACTCTATGCGCAGCAAGGTTTGCTGACTGAGGCCATTGAGCAGTTACAGTTGGCGCAAAAAGCTCCCGACGGCGATTTTTTCGAGCATTCGCGCGTGGATGCGCGCCTGCGCGAGCTGCGCGTGCGTGACGCGGAAGAGAAGAAAGAGAAAAAAGAAAAGTAGGCGGCGGCCCCGGCGGGAGTTCGAGTAAAATCCGCCCATTCACATTGCGGCGTTGCCGCGACCTGCTACGGGCAAAAGGAGAAATCTTGCAAATCGCCTGCCTGGACCTTGAGGGTGTACTGGTCCCCGAAATCTGGATTGAATTTTCCCAGCGCACTGGCATTTCCGAACTCTCGCGCACTACGCGCGACGAGCCGGATTACGACAAACTCATGCGCGGTCGTCTGACGTTACTCGAACAACACAAGCTCGGCCTGCCCGATATTCAGGCAGTCATCGCCGAAATGCGGCCACTGCCGGGCGCCCCGGAATTCATGACATGGCTGCGCGCGCGCTTTCAAGTGGTGATTCTTTCCGACACTTTTTACGAGTTCGCCATGCCGCTAATGCACCAGCTCGGCTATCCCGCATTGTTTTGCCACAAGCTCATCGCCGATCAGCAAGGTGTGGTGCGCGACTACAAGCTGCGTCAGCCCGATGCTAAGCGTGCTTCGGTGCAGGCCTTCAAGTCTCTCAACTTCCAGACCATTGCTGCTGGCGATTCATATAACGACACCGCTATGCTGGCCGAAGCCCACGCCGGAATTTTATTTTGCCCGCCGGACAACGTCATCCGCGAATTCCCACAATTCCCCGTGACACGTAATTACGACGAACTCGGTGCTGCGTTTACCGCCGCCAGTCGGCGTATTTGATCCGTAGAGACCGAGCATCGTCACGATGCCCGGTTCTATAGTTAGCACCTTCAGTGCTAATGCGCAGATTGGATATGTACTTGCGTATTGATCATTTCCCCCGCTGAAATTCGTCGCCTAGACTCGCTCCACGTTTTCAATTGGAGCCAGTCATGTCTTTGCAAACCTTGTTTTTTCGAACACCTGCGGCGGCGCTTGCCGTCGCGCTGCTCACTGCTGGCGCAACCTTGCCCGCAGCGGCCGACGTCACCTTGCTGAATGTGTCCTACGATCCGACGCGCGAGTTCTATCAGGAATTCAACGCCGCCTTCGCCAAGCAGTACAAGGCCAAGACCGGCGAGACCGTCAGCATCAAGCAATCGCATGGCGGCTCGGGCAAGCAGGCCCGCGCGGTCATTGATGGTCTCGACGCCGATGTGGTCACGCTGGCGCTGGCTTACGACATTGATGTGATTGCCGAGAAAGGTTTGCTGGCGGCGAACTGGCAATCGCGTCTGCCGCACAATAGTTCGCCCTACACGTCGACCATCGTCTTCCTGGTGCGCAAGGGCAATCCCAAGGCCATCAAGGATTGGGCCGACATTATCAAGCCCGGCGTTGGGATCATCACGCCGAATCCCAAGACCTCCGGCGGCGCGCGCTGGAATTATCTGGCGGCCTGGGGTTACGCCCTGAAGCAGGCGGGCGGTAATGACGGCAAGGCGCGCGACTTCGTCAGCCGGCTCTATAAGAACGTATTGGTGCTCGATTCCGGTGCGCGCGGCGCCACCACCACCTTCGTCGAACGCGGTATTGGCGATGTTTTGATCGCCTGGGAGAACGAGGCCTATCTGGCCGTGAAGGAACTGGGGCCGGACAAGGTTGAAATCGTCACGCCTTCCATCAGCATACTCGCCGAACCCCCCGTGAGCGTGGTCGACAAATTCGCCGACAAGAAGGGCACGACCAAGTTGGCGCAGGCTTATCTGGAATATCTCTACACACCGGAATCGCAAGAAATCGCTGCCAAGAACTACTACCGTCCGCGTTCACCAGAAATCGCCAAAAAATACGCCAAGCAGTTTGCCGTCGTGAAGCTATTCACCATCGATGAGGTGTTCGGCGGCTGGCAGAAGGCGCAGAAGACGCATTTCGCCGATGGCGGCGTGTTTGATCAGATTTATGCCACCGGGCGATAGACGTTGCGGGCAGTCGTGACAAAGGTGACGTGATGGCAGGCTTTATTACTTATCGTGATATAGAAAGAAATTAATATTCCTTTTCGTGTATTTTTTCCGTGTTCACAATGTACAACCTTGCGC
>JAYUNL010000039.1:0-21982 GCA_043761745.1 Rhodocyclaceae bacterium | reverse complement strand
GCAGCTCGGCTGCCCACGCGGGAACTGACCGAACCGAAGAACGCGTGGGCAGCCGAGCTGCCCACCCTACAACGCGAAACCTCAAAACCATCAATGCATCGTCATTTCTGACGCAACGCGCTCGGCGGCCAGGCGTGCGCTCAGGGCTTCGGGGTCGATGGGGCGGCTGTAGAGGAAGCCTTGGAAGTGGTCACAATCGGCGCGGCGCAGAAACTCGGCCTGCTCTTCGGTCTCCACGCCTTCCGCCACGGTGGCCAAGCGCAGGCTCTTGGCCAGGGCCAGGATGGCATGCACGATGGCGGTATCTTCTTCATCCACGCCCAAGGTCCGCACGAAAGATTTGTCGATCTTGAGTATGTCGATGGGAAAGCGCTTGAGGTAGGAGAGCGAGGAATAGCCGGTACCAAAATCGTCGACCGACACTTTCACGCCCATATGCTTTAGGGCGCGCAGCATGCCCACCGCCGTCTCGGCATCTTGCATGATGACGGACTCGGTGATTTCCAGCGTCAGATCCTCGGGCGGGAAGCCGGTATCCGTCAGCACGCGCCTAACCTGATCGAGCAGCCGTGGCTGGGCGAACTGCACGGCCGAGACGTTGACCGACACGCCCAAATCCAAGTAGCCCATGTCGTGCCAGGCCTTGCACTGAAGGCAAGCCTGGCGCAATACCCACTCGCCGATATCCACGATGAGGCCCGATTCATCGGCGATGGGAATAAAGCGATCCGGCGGAATCAGGCCGCGTTTCGGATGGCGCCAGCGCACCAGCGCTTCCACCCCCACGGTGAGCAGGCTGCGCGCATCTACGCAGGGCTGGTATTGCACATGGAGTTGATTGCGCTCAATGGCATGACGCAGCTCGCTTTCCATGGTCATACGCTCCGCGGCCGAGGCATTCATTTCCCGCTCATAGAAGCGATAACCGGAGCTTTGGCGCTTGGCGACAGCGTTGGCCGTTTCGGCATTCATCAGCAGGGTATAGACCTGATGGCCATCCTGCGGAATCAGGGCGATGCCCACCGAGGCCGTGAGGTACAACTCGATCTCGCCATGCATGAAGGGCGCGTCAAAGGTCTGCCTCAGGGTTTGCGCAAAACGCTCAACGGCATCCCGATCCACCAGCCCAGGATAAAAAATGCAGAACTCATCGCCACCGAAGCGTGCCAGGATGGCGCCTGACTCCACGGTGCATGCCGTGAGCCGGCGCGCGACTTGCCGCAGCATGTCGTTACCGGCCTCGTAACCGAAAGAACTGTTGATGCGCAAGAAGCGGTCAATATCGATGTAGAACATCGCTCCCTCCGCCTTTTGGCCGCGAAAGTCGTGCTCCTGCATCCACTCGGCGACATTGGCGCAGAACAGGTTGTGATTGGGTAGACTGGAAAGGTTGTCGTAGTAGGCCAGCTCCTTGATGCGGTGGTCGGCCTGGCGTACGGCACTGCGCGCCTCGGCGCCCTTCAGCTCGCGTTCGATGACGGGTATGAGCCGCGCGAAATTGCCTTTTTGAATGTAGTCCTTCACCCCGTCGCTCATGGCGGAGGTGGCGGTCTGATCGCTGATCTGTCCCGAGTAGATGATGAAGGGAATGTCTTTGCCGCTTTGCTTCAGCACCTCAAGCGCGGTGAGCGCGTCGAAGCCCGGCATGGAGTGATCGCAAATAATGATGTCCCACTCGCCGCGCACCAAGGCCGCCGCCATGTCCTCGGCGGTGTCCACGCGCTGGTAATCGACTCTCGCGCCACAGCTAATCAGCTCGGAGAACAGCAGATAAGCATCGTCTTCGGAGTCTTCGACGATCAGCATGTTGATAGGCCGTTCGCGCAGCAGCATGCCCACTTCTCCCCGCCCCATCGCAGTAACTTTCAATATAGTCCGTATCCCGCTTGTTTACGGCAGAGATGAGGAAAACTTTAGCGTGAAATACAGCCATCGGAGCGCCGTGTGATATCGAGCGTAGCGAGCCAATCAGGAACCCCTCGCGAGGGGGGCGAAGGGGGGCGGGCGTTTGAAAGGGGCTGACTTTCATGATGCGGGGTGCTGTTCCCGCATCATGAAAGTTAGATAAGCCTCAATGCGTGGTGGCTTGGGGAGAGGCGACGCGATTGCGTCCGCGCTGCTTGGCCATGTACACGCCTTGATCGGCGCGCTTCATCAGCGCTTCGGCATCGGCCATGGCGATTTCGCGCACGGCCACGCCCACGCTCATGGTGGCTTTGATTTGCAGCCCGCCGGCCTGCACCACCGCGGCTTCGACGGCGCGCCGCACCCGCTCGGCGCAAGCCAGGGCGGCCGGTAAATCGGTATCCGGGCAGATGACGAAAAATTCATCGCCGCCGGTGCGGCAAACCACGTCCTGCACACGCAGCCCGGCGCGGATGGCATCGGCGACTTGCACCAGATAGCTGTCGCCGACATCGTGCCCATAAGCATCATTCACTTGCTTGAACTGGTCGAGATCAATGACCATGCAAGCCAGGGACCGCTTGCTGCGCGTACTGGCTGCCCATTCCTGCTGCATACGCTCCATGGCATAGCGACGATTTGGGAAACCGGTCATCGCATCGGTCAGCGCCGCCGCCTCCAGGCGCCGGTTGGCGATCGCCAGTTCAGCGGCAACACGGCGGATATCCTCGCGATCCGCCTCCATCTCCTGATGCATGCGCACAATGCGCTGGCCGGCGCTCATCCGCGCTTCAAGCAGGCTTGGATTAAGCGGCTTGACCATGTAGTCGTCCACTCCCGCCTTAAAGGCATCGATGAGGTGGCCTTCGTCGGCCATCGAGGTCAGCACCAGAATATAAATGCCACGCCCCAGGCGCGATTGACGCAAGGCGCGGGTCAGCATCAGGCCATCCATTTTTGGCATGACCCAATCCACGACCATCATATGCGGCTGGTAGTCCAGCGCGGCGCGCAAGCCTTCTTCGCCATCGCAGGCGACGGCCACTTCATAGCCTTGTTCTTCCAGCACGCTTTGCAGCGCCTGGCGCATGGCGCGCCCATCCTCCACCACCAGCACGCGCAGCTTGGGCGAAGGTCCGCTGCGCGCCTGTGCTTCGTCGGGCGCAACCACCGAAACAACCTGATGCTGCTTGGCCATCTCTTCGAAAGGCGGCAAGGACTGGGCGGTGACGTTGAGTATCGAAGCCCAATCCGTCCACTCACGCACTACCGTGTCCAACAACGGCGACATTTCTTCCGCGTCGATGGAAAGCGCTTGCGCGATCTGATACATGCGCGCCATGGGCGCCGCACGCTTGGCCTCCTCGGCCAGGCACACATCGGCCAACGCCCGCGACAGCGCCAAGGAATTGAGAATAACAAACTCGCGACTGTCGACCGGATACGCCGAGCCACCCACCTCTTCGTGATGCAGCACCGGCTCGGCATAGATTTTCGGTATGCCCCAATCGAGCAGCATGGCGGCGGTCAGCTCGCGATGATTCATGGCGAACTTGGCCTTTTCCATGTCGACGAGATGCGCGTCGCCATCTTTGGACGACTCGCTCAATATCTTGTCGTAATCGGCATGGAAGAGCGTGGCCAGCGCCAGCTCGCCCACGCGCGCCAGCAGGCCCACGGAGAACGCTTCCTCCGGCGGGGCGGCGCGCGTGCGCAAGGTCAAGACCTGCAAGGCCAACGCACAAGCCAGCGAGCCGGACCAGAAACTTTCGTAATCGAAAGATTTACAGGCGCCGCTCTTGTATTGCGACAGCAGAGAAAAACCCAGCGCCATATTGCGCACTACCGGCATACCCAGTACCACCAGGGCGCCCTGAACGGAGACGATCGGGCGGCCCGGATTCACATTCACCGAATTTGCCGCTTTGATGAGACGGCCAACGAAAGCAGGGTCGGTTTTGACGATGCGTGCCAACTCGGGCATGGACGCATCTTCTTTTTGCGTCAGCCGCATAATGGCCAGCGCCACCCCCTTCGGTGAAGGCAAATTGCCCAAGGCCTTCAGTTGCTCGAAGCTGGACAGGTCTATGGCGTTCATACTCGAAAAGTCATCAATGAATTGGACGTGTTTTGGTGAGATTTCTGGTGTGACGCGCTGACGCCACCCCAACACAACTGTTCAAGCCTGAAATTTCTACGGCGCGATGCCGAAAAACTTTAGCGTGAAATACAGCCATCGGAGCGACGTGTGATATCGAACGTAGCGAACCAATCAGGAACCCCCCGCGAGGGGGGCGAAGGGGCGGGCGTTTGAAAGGGGCTGACATTCATGATGCGGGGTGCTGTTCCCGCATCATGAATGTTAGGCCGACGTGTGCGCCATCGACATCACCGCACCCGTGCTGGTTGTAGCGTGCGTATCCCTAAAGCCCGCCCCTCTCATCAGGGTAAAATGCGTCACCACCGCCACCGGCCTCCCCCGAACTCTTTTCCCAAATGAATTACTGTAGTCATTGCGGCGCATCCGTCAGCCTGAAGATTCCGGCTGGTGATAATCTGCCGCGCCATGTGTGCGAGCGCTGCGGCGCCATCCACTATCTCAATCCAAAATTGGTGATCGGCGCCATCCCGGAGTGGGAAGATCGCATCCTGCTGTGCCGGCGCGCCATTGAACCGCGTGCCGGGCTGTGGACCTTGCCGGCCGGCTTCATGGAGAACGCCGAAACCACCGCTCAGGCGGCCGCGCGTGAAACGCTGGAAGAGGCCTGCGCACGCATTGAGGTCGGCGCCATGTTCACGCTCATCAACGTGCCGCACATCAGCCAGGTGCATATCGTCTATCGCGCCCAACTCTTGGATTTGGCCTTCGCCCCCGGCGAGGAGTCACTGGAAGTGCGACTCTTCGACGAGGCTTCGATCCCCTGGGACGAAATCGCCTTTCGCACCATCGCCGTGACGCTGCGGCATTTTTTTGACGATAGAAAAGCCGGCCGCTTCGGCTTTCATGTCGCCGATCTCGATACCCCGCGACCGTAGCCGCCTTAGCCACCCTCCCAATGAAACCGAAGGCGCTGGCCGCGCTGGCCCTGCTTTGTCTTATCTGGGGTTACAACTGGGTGCTCATGAAGGAGGCGCTGCAATACGCCGCGCCTTTCGATTTCGTGGCACTACGCACCATGCCGAGCGCGCTCTTGCTCTTTGCCATCATGGCCGCGCGCGGGCGACCGCTGGCGCCGCAAGCGCCGGGCGCGCTGTTTCTGCTGGGCCTCTTGCAGACCACCGGCTTCATCGGCTTGGTGACTTGGGCGCTGATGGAGAGCGGCGCCGGCAAGACCGCCGTACTGGCCTACACCATGCCCTTCTGGACCCTGCTTTTGGCCTGGCCGCTACTGGGCGAGAAAGTGCGTGGCGCGCAGTGGCTGGCGGTGCTGCTGGCGCTGGCCGGTCTCGTGCTGGTGCTGGAACCCTGGCATCTGGCCGGCAGTCTGGCCAGCAAGCTCCTGGCGGTGGCGGGTGGCGTCAGTTGGGCGCTGGCGGCGATACTGGCGAAACGCATGCGCGCGAAACGCAGCCTGGATCTGTTGTCGATGACCGCATGGCAAGCCTTCTTCGGCGCCATTCCGCTGGTGGCGCTGGCGCTGCTGCTGCCCTCGACGCCGATACACTGGACGCCCTACTTCGCCCTGATCCTGCTCTACAACATCGTGCTCGGCACCGCACTGGGCTGGATGATGTGGCTATACATCCTGCATCGACTCAGCGCCGGCATGGCCGGGCTTTCCGTGCTGGTGATACCGGTCATCGGCGTCCTGGCGTCGCGCCTGCAACTGGGCGAGCGGCCGGGCGCAACGGAACTCGTCGGCATGCTCACCATCGGCGCCGCGATCGTGCTGTTGTCCTGGGTGAACTTGCGGCGGTCGGGTTGAACTGCCTAAAGGCTGGCCGCGGATAAACGTCGATGAACGCGGATTAAAACAAATGCTATTTCCTGTGTCGTCTTCGCGCCAATCTCGTAGGATGGGTGGAGCCTCATTTACGTGTTGGGCAACCCATCGTCAAGCCCCTGATGGGTTGCGGCGCCATGCGCCTGCACCCATCCTACGAAACTGCTCCGCTGCCCATGCAGAAAATGACAGAACCGAAGAAGCCGTGGGCAGCAAAGCTGCCCACCCTACATCGCTGCTTGCGCGGGAATGAAGCCGCAAGCGCCGCAGGATGCGGCACCGAAGTAAGCAAGTCTCCAAAACAATCCGCGTTCATCCGCGCAATCCGCGGCAAAAAAACTATTCCAACGTGAAGTAAAACGTCGCACCGCGCTCCGGTGCGCTCTCGGCCAGCACGTTACCGCCATGCAACTGCGCGATGCGTTGCACGATGGCAAGACCGATGCCGCTGCCCTCGAAGCGCTCGACCGCATGCAGCCGATTAAAGGGCGAGAACAACCGCCCCGCGTGATCCATGTCGAAGCCGACGCCGTTGTCGCGCACGAAGAACATGCTCTTGCCATCACGCTCTGCGCGGCCGATCTCGATGCGCGCATCCGGCGTCTCACGGGTGAACTTCCAGGCGTTGCGCAACAGATTGTCCAGCAGCACGCGCACCAGCCCGGGATCTGCCTGCACAGCGAGATTCGGTGCAATCTCGCAGGCAATGCGGCGCTGCGGTTCGGCGTCCTGCAACTCGTCGAACATTTGCCGCGCCAAGGCCGCCAGGTCGATCGGCGCGCGCTTCACTTGCGAGCGCGAAATGCGCGAGAGGTCGAGCAGATCGTCGATGAGATCGCCCATGCGCTGACTGGCTTTGCGAATGCGGCGCAGATAATCGGCGCCGTCCGGCCCGAGTTGAGCGCGGTAGTCCTCTTCGAGCACCTGACTGAAACCGTCTAGCGCCCGCAGCGGCGAGCGCAGGTCGTGCGACACGGAATAGCTGAACGCTTCCAACTCGCGATTGGCGGCTTCCAGCGCGGCGGTGCGCTGGCTTACGCGCGATTCCAGATCGTCGTTAAGGTGGCGGATTTCGTCGATCTGCCGCTGCTGCGCTTGTTCCGCCGCTTTGAGGCGGGTGATGTCGCGGCATAGCGTGATTCTGCCGGCCGGTCTACCGGCAACATCGATCAGGGCGTTGCACACGAGTTCGTATACGCGGCCGACGCCATCAGGCCCGACATGTTGCCGCTCGCAGTGGCAACAGTTCTCGGCATCCCGCCAACGTTGCTCGCCGCAGGTCGCCCAAGGCAGCGCGCGCACCACATCCCGGCCGGCCTCGCGCATAAGCTCGGCATCGGTGTGACCGCGCCACTCGGCGCCTTCCAAGCCGGCGACGCGCAACGCCGCGTCATTGCAGACGATCCAGTGCTCTGCTTCATCCTTCATGACCACGGGATCTGGCATGGCATCGATCAAGGTGCGCAGGCGCCGTTCGCTGACCTGTACGGCTTGCCAGGCCGCGATCTCCGCCGTGACATCCTTGCCCACACCGCGATAGCCGGCGAACGTGCCGCGCGCATCGACAATCGGCTCGCCGGCGAGGCGCGCGTAGTGCTTGGCACCGTCCTTGTCGCGCCAGGGCAACATGCAGTCCTGGAACGGTAGATGCGCTTCCTGCCTGGCACGCTGCGCCACCCAAAATTCCCGCTCCGCCGCGAAATGAGCGACCTCCCAGGGAACGTGGCCGAGCACCAGCGCGTTCAACGCGCCGACGCGCCCGGCGCCATGCCCGTCGATGCGGGTGAGGCGAAAATCTCGATCCTGCTCCCAGTACCAGTCCGAGGACAATGCGGTGAGCGTGCGAAAACGCGCTTCACTTTCGCGCAACACCGCCTGCGCTTTGCGACGCTCACCCACCGCCGCCGCGAGCATCAACGCGCTGAAGGCGGTAATGGCGAGAAAACCGTGCACGAATTCCATGCGCGGCTTGAAGCCCGAGGCGATCTGCGTGCCATAGCCGGCGAGAATCAGGCGGATGAACAAAGCCGTGAGCGCCAGATTGACCACAGCGACCGTTTGCGTGGGAAAGCGCAAGCCCAGCCAGACCATGAAGGGAACCACCATATAGGCGTACAGAACCTGCTCCGGCGACAAGGGCGCTGCGCCAGCCAGCACGTAAGCGCCGACCGCCAGAATACAGCCGGCCACCATTGCCAATTCGAGCGCCTGCGCCCGGCTATGCACCAGCGTTTCGCGATACCACCATGTCAGCACCACCGGCGCCACGATGAGCACACCAAGCGCATCGCCCAGCCACCAGGTTAACCAGGCCGCGCCGACGGTCGATGCAGGCATGGCGCCCGATATCCGCAGTACCGCCACCCCTGCGCTGGCCGACACCAGCGCACCGCCATAGCCCGCCAGGGTCATGGCCCATATGCCGCGCACGGTATGGATCAACTCGCGCGGCTCGACGACCAAGCGGCGCATGATCAAGGCGCCGAGCAGCGGCGACAGCGTGTCACCGAGAGAGATGCCCAGCGCTTCAGCCAGCGAATATCCGTTCAATAGGTTGGCGACATAGGCGCCAAGCAGCACGCCCGGTGCCAGGCGCGGCCCGAGGACGAACAAGGCGGCGCCAGCCAGCCCGATCGGCAACCAGATCGGCGAGACCTCTTTGCCCACCGCGGCCAAAGCCAGGCCGACCTGGGCGAGCGCCAGATAGCCCAAAGCGAGACCGAGGTTAAACAGAACCAAGCGCAGCGGCGTCAGTGCGGGGAATCCACGGCCGCCCCGTGCACTTGCCGCGCTCACGTTTGTATCGATGGTTTCTCGACGCATAGCCCTGTCACCAACGCATGCTCGTGTGCGTATCCTACGACTAATCCTCCGTCAGCGAGAAAATCACCGGCAGGTCGACAGTGAAATCGCGGCCCTGTAGCGCGGCAGGCAGCGGCGTGACGGCGACGGCGCGCCGCAGCGTTTCGATGGCTTCGCGGTCGAGTTCGTCGTGGCCGCTGGAGCGAGCCAGCGCGACATTCCCCAGCGCGACGACAGCGCGTCGCGCGCTATCGCCGTGTATGACGACGCGCACTTCCGCCCTGCCCGTTCTTCCTTGCTGTTGCGCCTGCGGTGGGTAACGCATGTGCTTTAAGGCGCTGCGCACCAGCGCGATGCGAAAACCGCGCATCGCATCGCCATCCAGGCCATCAAGCATCATCTCGCTAGCGCGCTGAGACACCGCAGTGGTTAGCTCCGTCTCGGCCGCCAGTGGCGCCGATGCAAGCACTACCGCTGCCGGCTGTGGTGCCGCTACGGTAGCCGGCCGAGTCGACAACGCCGATGGCGAGCGCAAGACCGGCGTCGCCACTACACGCTCCTGCTCGCGCGGCGCCGCGCGCAAGGTGGCCACCAGATTTTGAAGCGCGAGGCGAGACGGAGCGGGTGGCAAGCTGGGCCAGAACAGGACAAGATGCAGCGCGCAAGAAGCAAGCAAAGCCCAAGCGGGACCGCGACCCCCATCGCTTTGGACCCTTGGGACGCTTTGGGCACCTTGGGTCTCCCCCGGCGCCGCTCTTGCGAGGCTATGAAAATTCACTGCACTCTGATAATCTAAATCAACGCACTGATTCTACATTGAATGTGGCCATGAACAGCGTAGCTCGCCCCCTCATCCTGACGCTCGATTCGCACGGCGTACCGCATCGCTGGGTGACGTGGCAGCACGCCTGTTTCTACTACGCAAAAAATCTGGTGGCGTGGGCGGCGGGCGATCACAGCTTCACTTTTCATGGCGGCATGAACCGCGTGACCGGTGAGCGCTCGGAAATCACTGTCGACAGCATCATCGCCATCAAAGGCAAAACGCTGTCGCCGCGCACCACACCCTCAGTGCCGCCGCTCAACAACCGCGAGCTGTTTCATCGCGACCGCCACATGTGCGGCTACTGCGGTCATGAGTATTCGTTTCTGCGGCTGACACGCGACCACATCGTGCCGGTTTCGCAAGGCGGACGCGATCTGTGGATGAATGTCGTTACCGCGTGCCGTCATTGCAATCAAAAGAAAAGCGGTCGGACGCCGGAACAGGCGGGCATGGAGTTGTTATATACACCCTACGTGCCGAACAAGGCCGAGTTCCTCATTCTCTGCAATCGCCATATTCTTGCGGATCAAATGGACTTTCTCGCACAGCACGTCTCCGCGCAAAGCCGACTGAAGCTCGGCTAACTGCCACCCTACTATTGATGGGGGAATAGCCGGAGGCCGCTCCGGTAGAATGGGCGGATGAATATTTCGCCCAACATCAAACTCATCACCGCTTATCGCAAGCACTGGGCGCAGCGCTTCGGCATCGCGCCCTTCCTGCCCATGTCGCGCGCCGAAATGGACCAATTGGGCTGGGATTCCTGCGACATCATTCTCGTCACCGGTGATGCCTATATCGACCATCCGAGTTTTGGCATGGCGTTGATTGGCCGGCTGCTGGAATCGCAAGGCTTTCGCGTCGGCATCCTCAGCCAACCGGAGTGGCATTCGGCGGAGGTTTTCAAAACGCTGGGCAAACCGAATCTGTTTTTCGGCGTCACCGCCGGGAATATGGATTCGATGGTGAATCGCTACACCTCGGATAAAAAGATCCGCTCCGACGACGCCTATACGCCGGACGCCGCCGCCAACAAGCGGCCCGACCGCGCTGTGCTGGTTTATTCGCAACGCTGCCGCGAGGCTTATGCCGACAGCAATATCGTCATCGGCAGCATCGAAGCCAGCTTGCGCCGCATCGCGCATTACGATTATTGGTCCGACAAAGTGCGCCGTTCCATCCTGCCGGACTCGAAGGCTGATTTGCTGCTATTCGGCAGCGCCGAGCGCGCGATTGTGGAGCTGGCCCATCGTCTGGCCAAGGGTGTGCCTATCAGCGAAATCCGCGACCTGCGCGGCAGCGCCTTTATGGCGCCGCACGGCTGGCTGCCCGGTGAGGATTGGCAGGCACTCGATTCAACAACGGTGGATACGCCGGGCGCAATCCACGCGCATCCCGATCCTTATGCGATGGAGCCGAACAAGAGCACATCGCCACAGCCACCACAGACAGTGCAGCCCATCCGCTTTACGCGTGCCGAGCACCTGGCCGCGCGCCGTGCTGACCGCGCGCGCAGCGTGGTACGCCTGCCTTCTTACGAGGAAGTTTGCGACGATCCGGTGCTCTACGCGCACGCCTCGCGCACTTTCCATTTGGAATCGAATCCGGGCAATGCCCGTGCGCTGGTGCAAAAGCATGGCGTCGGGCCGGGCGCACGCGACGTCTGGCTCAACCCGCCACCCATCCCGCTGACCACGCCCGAGATGGATTACATCTATGGTCAGCCTTACGCGCGCGCGCCGCACCCAAGCTATGGCGGCGCCAGAATCCCCGCCTGGGAGATGATCCGTTTCTCGGTGAACATCATGCGCGGCTGCTTCGGTGGTTGCACCTTCTGCTCCATCACGGAACACGAAGGACGCATTATTCAAAGCCGTTCCGAAGAATCCATCCTCCACGAGATTGAGGAAATCCGCGACAAGACGCCCGGCTTCACCGGCGTCATCTCCGACCTGGGCGGGCCGACGGCCAATATGTATCGACTGAAATGCAAAGACCCGGAGATCGAAAAATCGTGCCGGCGTCTTTCCTGCGTTTATCCAGAAGTGTGCCCGAACATGAGCACGGATCATGGGCCGCTCATTCAGATTTATCGCAAGGCGCGAACACTGCCCGGCATCAAGAAAGTACTCATCAGTTCCGGCTTGCGCTATGACTTGGCGGTGCGTTCGCCGGAATACGTGAAGGAACTCGTGACGCATCATGTCGGCGGCTATCTGAAGATTGCGCCGGAACATATCGAGGAAGCGCCGCTTTCCAAAATGATGAAGCCGGGCATCGGCAGCTATGACCGCTTCAAGGAGTTGTTTGACCGCTTCTCGCGCGAGGCCGGTAAGGAGCAATACCTCATCCCTTACTTCATCGCCGCGCATCCCGGCACGCGCGACGAAGACATGCTGGCGCTGGCGCTGTGGCTCAAGAAAAACGGTTTCCGCCTCGATCAGGTGCAGACCTTCCTGCCCACGCCGCTGGCGCTTGCCACGGCCATGTATCACACAGGCAAAAACCCCCTTCGCAAGGTGACCGACAATAGCGAAGAAGTGGAGATCGTGCGTTCCGGTCGCCAACGCCGTTTGCATAAAGCCTTCTTGCGCTATCACGACCCGGAAAACTGGCCGCAATTGCGCGAAGCACTTAGACACATGGGCCGCGCCGATTTGATCGGCAACGGCAAGCGGCACCTGGTGCCGTCCTTCCAACCGGTATTTCAGCCCTCATTGCAGGCAAAAAGCACCGTCAGGCGCCAGGTGAGCCAACGCCAACCCAAAAAAACGGGCCGCGCAACGCGGCCCTAATGGGGGGTGTTAGTTATGCACCGGAGGTCGGTGCGCTGAATTTGTTTTACTGTTTTGCCGGCGCCGCCTTTTTCGACTTAGAGGCGCTCTGCGCGACATAGGTCGGCAGTGCTTCGAAGGGCGGCTCGTCGAACAATGTCGCCCACATCAGGCCGCCGTATTCGAAGGGCACCACCTTGAGCAGCCCAGCCTTCACGCCATAGTCGATCACCACGTGGCTGTTCAACTTCACCCACATCGGGCCGATCTTGATTTCATAAGCCAGCGGCGCGCCGGAAAAACTTTCACTGGCGTTCGCCGGAAAATCCTTGTCGCGCACCTTCACGTTTTCGGCATTACCCTTCGGCCCCATCACCACAAACTTACCCATGGCATTGAAGGGCCGCGCCTTGGTGGGAAACTGCGCCAGGGTGTCCTGATGCGCCGGCAGGAAGCGCTTGCCGCTGGGCAAGGGTATCCAGCGGTCTTCCGCGAACGCCACATCATCCTGCACCGGCGCGGTGAGATAGACGTTCATTTTTGTCACGCCCGGCACCGGCGCATTAGGCGCTGCCCCGCCATAGCTTTTAGGCGTGATGGCATTCAGGATGATCGGCATGCCCATGTACCAACCGGGCACGGCCTTGTCTTGCTGCATGGACGGCTCTGCGGCTTGGCTCGCAGGCGCAAAAGTGGCAGCCGTAACGCACAGCCCAAGGGCCAACGCCGCCTGACGAAGTGGCTTGATCGAGGTTATCTGGAAGAGCATGAATTACTCCAAAAAGTCGGAAAAAAGGCGATGCACCTTCGCAAGTGCATCGCCATGTCCCGACAAAGTAGCTTAGAAATCGAGCCGCAAATTAGCACCCAGAGTACGCGGACGGATGTAGTTGATGGCCGCATCGGCAGCTCCTCCCAAGTCCTGCGCAAAGGTGGCGCCACGTTTGTCGGTGAGGTTGCGCCCATAGACGTCTAGGCTCAGGGTATCGGTCAGAGACCAACCCAACCGTGCATTGATGACGCTGTAATTACCGAGAGGAACCGGCAACGGGTCGGCCGCGAACGGCGGATGGGGCACAGTTGGGAAGTCGGTCGGAGCGGGCTGCATTTCACCGACATAGTTCCAATCCAATCTCGCGAACGATGGCATGTTGGCCAGTTTATAGTTGTATTGCACACCAACATTCGTTTGATAGCGCGGGGACATTTGCACGGTGTCACCCGCTTTGGCGCCAACCAGCGGCGCATCGGTTTTGTACTTGGTGTCATTGTAGCTACCGGCAAAATCCAGCGAGAGCTGATTGCTGACCTTGGCGGTCACTTTAAGCTCCAACCCTTTAGACTGCACATCACCGACGTTGACGATGCTGGCAAAGGGGCAAGTCGAACCTGTCGGATCGGGGAAGACGGCGGCCTGCATATTCGACCAGTCGATACGATAGACGGTCGCATTCACCTGAACGCGATTTTGCGCCAAGGCCAGGTTGGAACCCAACTCGTAGTTCCAGGCCGTATCCGATTTCGATGCCGACACGCCGGTCACAGGCAACCCCAGGGCAGCCCAGAATGGGCCGCAGAGAGCAACCGGCGTCGGCGCATTCGACACGCCAGTGCGGAAGCCCTTGGATGCGGTCGCGTAATACACGCTACCTTTCTCGGGCGTCCAGGTCAATTGATACTTAGGCGTAAATATCCGCTCGGTATTGTCGCCAGAGGAAGAAAAAGGCGCCCCGCCGACGGAACTAAGTAGGCCGCCTTGCGTTTTCTCGAAGTGCTGCTTCAATTCGAATGAGCGGAAGCTGTAGCTCGCATTCAAGGTATCCAGAAGCTGATACTTGGCTTCACCGAATATCGCCGTCTGTTTATCTTTAAATTTACCACTTGAATAGGCGATATCCGGCGTGCCCGGAGAGCCAAAGAAGAACCCCACGATATCGGTAGCAATCCCACCACTTAGATCGTTCACACGCAACTTATAGTCTTGCTTGATCTCGTTGTAAAAAATGCCGGCCAGCCACTGGAACGGCCCTTTGCCTTGGGAGGTTATCCGAAACTCTTGAGTGAAACTCTTGGGTTCGTCCGACTTAGCCGAATTCAAGGGCGCCACATTGGTGTTCCCCGCCGCGACAAAACCAACCGCGCTCAAATCGTTGGACAACTCGACTTTGCGCTTCCAATACGATGTCGAGGACGTGAGCATCGCGAAACCGAAGTCATAATTGATCAGGAAATTCGCGAGATCGATCTGATCCTTGCCGGGCGAATTGGCGAGATCGCAATACTCAAACTTGTTCACATCGGTGGTACATGACGCTCTGGAGCCGCTAGTGCTATTCAAATTCTCGGCGTAACTTGCACCGTCCCACTTCTTGTGCTCGGTCGCCAGCATCAACTCGACATCCAGGTTTTCGGTTGCGCGCAAATCGAAGATCACGCGGCCGCCTGTTATGTCCATTTCATTGCCATTCTTTTGCTGGTTGGCCGGCGCTTGGTAATTCAAAATCTGTGCCGCTCGCGCCGGACCATAGACGCCAGCTAAGGCCCCACCCAATGCCGCCCCAATGGTGGGGGCGAAGGGACTCCCACCCAAGTGTAGCCCCCCGATTTGTCGTCCGCCGGTGAACACATTGTCGTAGTAACCGCCGCTGCGTGCCTCATAGCCAACAAGCCGCGCCGCCAGATTTTCTCCTAACGGAATATTCAACGCGGCCTGAACGTCGTAATCCGCCGTGCCTTCCTGCACATGCGCACTGTCCACCGACACGGTACCGGAGAACTTGCCGAATTTCGGTTTGACGGGGATATATTTAACCGCGCCGCCCAGCGAGTTGGAGCCATACAGCTGGCCCTGCGGGCCATTCAGCACCTCGATGCGCTGGATGTCGACCACGCGGAAGTCGTAGCTGGAACCGGCGTTGCGAGCAGTATGAATGACTGGCACTTCTCCCAAGTAAACCGCCACGGTCGGCGACAGGGAATTGGTACCCGCGCCGATGCCACGAATTTTCAATTCATTGCCAAAACCGCCGCTCTCGGCAAACGTCATCGACGGCACCGAAGTTGCATAGTCGGTGAATGAAGTGATGCTGCGCTGCTCAATATCTTTCGCGCCGAGGGCGGTGATTGACATAGGCACTTCGCTCAACTTTTGTTCACGGCGCTGGGCCGTGACAACCATTTCTTCAATCGTGCCTGTGCTCTGTTGAGCCAAGGCGATTTCTGGCCCGATCACCGCAATCGACAGGGCCAACACCGAGACTGCCGGACGAAAATTCCGCATGTATCCTCCTCTAAAATAATTGTTGTTGATCGCTAAACCGCGAAACCGTAAGCCGACAGGCGGTTCAGAAACAATATCGTTTTATTGTTGTCACAAATGTTCGCAATATAATTATCAAAGCTTCCGCTGCAATTTGACAAGCTTTTTTTACAGCTCTGTTCAGAAAAACAACAGGTAATCTGGATGCGAACCATCTTTTGATTCAGCTACCTAAACAGAATCCTGGCTTTATGTATCAGCTTGCGTAGTTGACTCACTGAGATGTTGCACATCTTCGCCAACAGACTTGCACCTCACGTTAAGCACGCCAGCTGCAGCTCGGCGCCGAGGTGCGGAATGTCGCGTACCTGACCGTAATGAGTGACGTAGACCGCTTCCGGCCGCAGCGCCAGCAGCCGATCAATGGAGCGATGGAAGGCCGCCGGATCGAACTGGATCGGCGTGGCCGAGAGGAAAACGAACTGGCGGCCGTCGCAATCGAGCTCGCGATAGGAGAGCCCGAAGGTGTCGCCGGTGAAGATGTGGCCTGACAAGGTGTCGAGGATGCAGGCGTGGTGGCGCGCATGGCCCGGTGTATCGAGAAAAACAAGCTCTCGGCCAGCGAGGAAGAGCGTGGCGTTGTCCGGCATTTCGCGGATGCGCTCGGGTGCAACGGGGACTATCTCGCCATAGGTCTGCCGCGCGTACGTCTCACCATAGACCGCGATGGTGCCCTCGACGAGCTTGCTCGGATCAGCCATGTGACGTGCGCCACGCGGGTGCAAGGCCAGCGTGGCGTTGGGCAAGGCCCGTATCAGCGCACCGGCTCCGCCGGCGTGATCGAGATGCACATGGGTGAGGATGACGAAATCCACCGAATCGGGCGCGAGCCCTTTCTCATGCAATGCTTCCAGCACGAGCGGTACGGAGGCATTGACGCCACTATCGACCAGCGCGGCGCGACCGTTTTCGACGATCAGATGAATGGCGTCCAGCCCGGGGCGCGCCAGGCCGGAATCGATGGCGCTGATGCCGAATTCGTAGTCGGTGATGGCGGCCATGGCCGACTCAGAAGTAGTGCTGCCCCAACCACCAGGCGACGGCGGAGATGAAGGCCGAGCAGGGTATGGTAAATACCCAGGCCCATACAATATTGCCGGCGACGCCCCAACGCACGGCGGAAAACTTCTGCGCCGAGCCGACGCCGACAATGGCGCCGGTGATGGTGTGGGTGGTGGAGACCGGCACGCCGAGGCCGGTGGCTAGGAAGAGCGTGATGGCGCCGCCGGTCTCGGCGCAGAAACCGCCGACAGGCTTCAACTTGGTGATTTTCTGCCCCATGGTCTTGACGATACGCCAGCCACCGAAGAGCGTGCCTAAGGCCATCGCCACCTGACAAGCAAGGACTACCCAAAAGGGCAGGGGATCTTTCGGCCCGCTCATGTGGGCGGCGATCAGCAGCATCCAGATGATGCCCATGGTCTTCTGCGCGTCGTTGCCGCCGTGGCCCAGGCTGTAGAGCGAAGCCGAGACGAATTGCAGGCGGCGGAACCAGCGGTCGATGCGGCGCGGCGTGGTGCGACGGAACAGCCATGCCACCGCCATCATCAGCAAAATTCCCAGGACGAAGCCCAGCAGCGGCGAGAGCACGATGGCGGCGGCGGTCTTGATGAAGCCGCTGCCGATGAGGGTATCCACCCCGCCCTTGGCGACGGCGGCGCCGGCCAGCCCGCCGATCAACGCATGCGACGAACTGGAAGGAATGCCGTAATACCAGGTGATGATGTTCCACAAGGTGCCGCCGATCAGCGCACCGAAGATGATGTAGTTATCGACGATGGCCGGATCGATGATGCCTTTGCCTATGGTGCTGGCGACGGTGAGGCCGAAAAACAGGAAGGCTACAAAGTTGAAAAAAGCGGCCCAGGCGACAGCGTATTGAGGGCGCATGACGCCGGTGGAAACAATGGTGGCAATGGAGTTGGCGGCATCGTGAAAGCCGTTCATGAAATCGAACAGCAGCGCCAGACTGACCAGCAGGACAAAGATCTCGAAGCTCATGGTGGGCGGCTACCTGGGCGGCGCCTCAGGAATTTTCCAGGACGATGCCTTCGATGATATTGGCCACATCCTCACAGCGATCGGTGATTTCTTCGAGCAGCTCGTAGATCGCGCGCAGCTTGATGAGCTGGCGCGTATCCGGCTCGTCGCGAAAGAGTTTGGCCATGGCCGAGCGCATGACGTGATCGGCTTCGGATTCCAGTTTGTCGATTTCGCCGCAGACGGCCATGATGGCGCGAGCATTTTCCATATTGGAAAGCATGCCCACCGCCGACTTCACTTGTTCGGCGCAGGCGACACAGATGTCGGCCAGTTTCTTCGCCTCCGGCGTAACGGCACGAATATCGTAGAGAAACACCGACTGGGCGGAATCTTCGATGAGATCGAGAATGTCGTCCATGTTAGTGATGAGCTGATGGATGTCATCGCGGTCTATCGGTGTAATGAAAGTCTTGTGCAGCAGTTCGACTGCCGCATGCGTAATTTTGTCGCCGTTCTTCTCGATGGTTTCGATGTTGTAGGCGCGGCGCTCGACATCGTCGAAGTTTTTCATCAACTCGGCCAGCTCGTGGCTGGCTTGCAAAATCAACTCGGCGAGGTCAACGAAGTGCTCGAAAAACCTGCCTTCCCTTGGCATGAGGCGACCGAACATGGTGGGCCTTTTCGTCTTATAAAGAGTTTGCTTTGGCCCGAGTGCTTTGCTTGCCGCTCGCGTTACGGTGGCACTTTGTACGACGAGTTCTATGCGAGCGGCAATCAGCGGCAGGCCGCGGATTAGCTGATTTTCAGCAGCTCCACGTCGAATATCAATGTTGCGTTCGGCGGAATCGCGCCACCTGCACCACGCGCGCCATAACCGAGATCAGGCGGTATGGTGAGCTTGCGCAGGCCGCCTACCTGCATGCCTTGCACGCCTTCATCCCAACCCCGAATGACGTGGCCTGCGCCAAGCGGAAACTCGAAAGGATCATTGCGATCCTTGCTCGAATCGAATTTTTTGCCGTCGGTGAGCCAGCCGGTGTAATGCACGGAAACGGTTTGGCCGGCCACGGCAGCATCGCCGGAACCGAGTGTGACGTCCTCATAAATCAGGCCGCTGGCGGTGGTGGTTTGGCTCATGCTTTCATTCTCCTGAAAAGTGAGACGCCATTTTACCGGGCCTTGCGTCGCGCCGCGAACTTCTGTCGAAACTTGGCGAGTTTCGGTGCGACCACGGCCTGGCAATAGGACTGGGACGGGTTATTGCTGAAATAGTTTTGGTGATAATCTTCAGCCGGGTAGAAAATCGCGGCCGGCATGACTTCGGTAACGATGGGTGCGGCAAAGGCGCGCTGTGCGTCCAGTTCGGCAATCAAGCTTTCGGCGATTTGCTTCTGCTCCGGCAAGTGATAGAAAATTGCCGAGCGATACTGGCTGCCGATATCATTGCCTTGGCGGTTCTTCGTCGTCGGATCGTGAATGACGAAGAACACTTCGAGGATGTCGCGATAAGAAATTTGTGCGGGGTCATAGCGCAATTTCACGGCCTCGGCATGGCCGGTATCGCCATTGCATATCTGCTCATAGGCCGGATTTGGCACATGGCCCGCCGTATAGCCGGACACCACGTCATCGACACCTTGCAGGTCATCGAACACCGCTTCCAGACACCAGAAACAGCCCCCCGCCAAAGTCGCATACTCGGATTCCATCGCGTTACTCCGCAGTTGAGTTGAGGGGATGGTAGCACCCCACTGCTAGAATGTTGGCTCTTTACGGTACCAAAGCATGCATGTCATTGTCTTAGGCGCAGGTTTGGCCGGCGTCACCAGCGCCTGGTATCTGCGCCAGGCCGGCCATGGGGTGACGGTCATCGACCGCCAACCCGGCCCCGCCCTCGAAACCAGTTACGCCAATGGTGGCCAGCTCTCGGCCAGTCATCCGGAGCCGTGGGCCAATCCGGGCGCGCCGGCGCAAGTGCTGCGCTGGCTCGGCAGGCCGGATGCGCCACTCTTGTTTCGGCCGCGCGCCGACTGGCGCCAATGGACCTGGGCCGCGCAGTTTCTGATCGAATGCCTGCCACAGCGCGCACGCCGCAACACGGTGGCGATTGCGCGATTGGCGCTGTATAGCCGCGACATGCTGGCCCGATTGCAGGCAGAAATTGGCATCGCCTATGAGGCAAAACAGAAAGGCATCCTGCATCTCTTCTTCGAGCTGCGGGATTTCGCCAACGCGGGAAAGCGCGCGGTGCTGCTGCGCAACTTCGGCATGCGAGCGGAGGTGCTTGATGCGCAAGCCTGCCAGGCGATCGAACCGGCGCTGGTCGACTGCGGCACAGCCCTGCTGGGTGGGCTTTACGCACCAGATGACGAATCGGGCGACGCTTATCTATTCACGCAAGCCTTAACCTTGAAATGTGCCGAGTTGGGTGTGACGTTTCGTTTTGATACGCGAGTGGAAGCACTGGAGCGGAACGGCGGCCGCATTACCAGAGCTACGCTGCTCGACGGCCAAGGCCGCCGCGAGCATCTCGTCGGCGACGCCTATCTGGTTGCGCTGGGCAGTCACAGCCCGCAGCTGCTGCGGCCGCTGGACATGGACCTCCCGATCTACCCTGTCAAAGGCTATTCAATCACCATTCCACTGACGGCGCAAAGCACGGCGCCAGAAGTCAGCATCACCGATGAATCGCACCGCATCGTGTTCGCACGCTTGGGCGACCGCCTGCGCGTGGCCGGCACTGCCGAACTTTCCGGTTATGACAACACCGTTGATCGCGGGCGCTGTGATGCCATTCTGAACCGAGCGCGTGAACTGTTCCCGCGCCTAGAAGCTGCGAGTGACATTGAGTACTGGGCTGGGCTGCGACCGGCTACACCGAGCAACATTCCCATCATCGGCCGCACGCGATATGAAAACCTGTATTGCAATACGGGGCACGGCACGCTGGGCTGGACACTCGCTTGTGGTTCGGCACGCGCTATCGCCGATATTATGAGCGGCAGAACGCCCGCAATCGACTTTCCGTTCGGCGGTGAATAGCCCATTGGAGCCACAGCAGCAATGACAAACACCAATACAAACGCGACAACGCAAACACGCGACAAGACGCTTTGGCCGGCGGTGTTCGCTGCGACGCTATGCGGCGTTGTGGTGTCCATGAATATCGGCAAGCTACCCATCGCGCTGCCGCAGTTGCGCCAGGAGTTTGGGCTTTCATTGGTGGCGGCGGGCTGGCTCATCGCCACCTTCAACACCATCGCCGTCGCAGCCGGCGTCTTCATCGGCATCTGGGCTGACCGCGTCGGCGCCATGCGCTTTTGTTTGCTGGGCCTGCTGATGAGCGCTCTCGGCGGCCTGATCGCGATCTTCGGACACAGTGAGACCAGCCTGCTCGTCTCGCGCGCCATCGAGGGATTCGGCTTCATCGCTACCGGCGCATCGGCACCGGTCTTGGTGTCGGTGTCCACCGCCTTCGGCCAACAACGTCTCGCACTGGGAATCTGGAGCAGCTACCTGCCAGCGGGCGCCAGCTTGAGCGTGCTGCTCGCACCACTCATCGTCGCGCAAGGCGGCTGGCGCAGCCTGTGGTGGCTGGTGCTGGGCATGCTCGTTCTTGCCACCGTGATGTTGCTGCGTCAGCGGCAACACTATACCGCCGCAACATCGCGGCGGCATGAAGGTTGGGCCGACGTGCGACGCGCTTTGCAAAAGCCGGCGCCTTGGCTTTTGATGCTGGCCTTCTCCTGCTACTCGCTACAGTTCTTTGCGGTCGTTACCTGGTTGCCCACCTTCCTGGCAGAGCAGCGCGGCTTGTCGCCCATGACCATCGCGGGCCTCACGGCACTCAGCATCGCCGTCAATGTGCCGGGCAATTTCCTCGGTGGCGCGCTACTGCATCGTCACGTTAATCGTGGCCATCTCATCGCGGTGGTGTGCGCCATCATGGGATTATGCGGACTGGGTATCTACACCGACGTGCTGCCGGATTGGCCGCGCTATTTGCTCTGTCTGGTGCTGACCGGATTGGGCGGCACCATTCCCGCCGCCGTGTTGTCCTCTTCCTCTGTATTGGCGCCCACGCCGCAACAAATCGGCACCCTGCAAGGTTTGTTCATTCAAGGTTCCAACCTCGGCCAGTTCGTCGGCCCGCCACTGATCGCCAGTCTGGTAGCGGCCAGCGGGCATTGGCATTCTGCACTCGGCGTGACGCTCACCGCATCAGTTTTGGGCATTGTCCTGGGCATGATCGTCAGTCGCTTGCGCGTTTAAGAAATAGCGGCGCTCAAAGCCAAAAGCCCTCACGAGGAGGGCTTTTGGTTTGGTGTAGGTTAGTCTGACGATGACCTACTTTCTCACGGGCAATCCGCAATATCATTGGCGCGGAGTCGTTTCACGGTCCTGTTCGGGATGGGAAGGGGTGGGGCCG
>JAYUNL010000038.1:0-27131 GCA_043761745.1 Rhodocyclaceae bacterium | reverse complement strand
TTGGGCAAGAGTCGTCCGACCAACAAGGCGGAGATGATCGCCAGCGTTCGTAGCCATCTGCATCGTCGCCAGAAGCAGCCTCATGTCAGTCGAAACCTGTTTCAGGAAAAACATGTCCGTTATGCCGCCTGATCAAAATCGCGCACTATTTACCGGCCTCGTCGGTAAGTGATGATGCGCTCATCCTTTGACTGCCATCGCAAGCAAGGACGCAGGTTTCAGCGAACTGCCGTGTGCCCAGTCAATGGCGCGGAACCAACCGAGATAGCTGTCGAGGTATCGCGTGGCGACGCCCTTGAAAAAGCGATAAGGGGCCAGCGTTAATTGATTTAGCATACCCCATACAAAGCTCTCCCGCAACATCGGGGTCTTTGATTGTCACATCGGAGTTGACGCGCTTCTATCCGATTATCGCGTCCGATCGTAGGGGAAGCGAACGGCGCCGGGGGAAAATCAGCGCAGAAAAATCGTCTTGATCAAGCCACGCTAATCTTGCGCACGCCGACGCGCACCAGATCGGCGGCGGAGCCGGTTGCGTCGGTGAGTTCCAGCGACATCGGCGTCAGGCTGTTCATGCTGGGGGCATGCATGTCTTTGGCGTAGGGCGTGACCCAATGGTCGAACTGGCCCAGCATGAGCAGCGTGTCGGGGCGTATGCCCTGGCGTAGCACGGCGGGGCCGCGCGTGCTGCCGAGGTAGGACGAAACTTCCACCATATCGCCCTCGCTGATCCCCATCTCGGCGGCCTTCGACGTGTTGATGACGACGCCGCGATGGCCGACGAGATTGCTCGCCATCTCGTCCATCAACTGTATGCCGACATTGCTGCCCCAGGAATACTGCATGCTGCGCGAGGTGACCAGCCAGAAGGGATAATCTTCCAGCCGCCCATGTTGTGCGGTGTCTTTTTCCCAGATGCCGGGGAAGTCTTTCACGACAGGCAGGGACTGGTACTCGGTGAGCTGGGTGTCCCACCAATCGATGCCGGCCTCGTGCATGCGATTGCCCAGCTCGATGCCGATGCGATAAAGGCGCTCCTGAAAGGGCATCTCAAAACGTATGCCCTGCTTCTTCAGCTCGGGAAAGAGATACCAGGTGAGACGCGAAATGGGTCGCGTGCGGATGCCCTTTTCGGCAAACCAATCGAGGCCGTCCGTCTCCTTGCCATCCGTCAGTTCGGCGCTGGCGGCGCGGCAGGAATGGTCCCAGATGGTGCGAGCGTCGTGCTTCTCATCGGGCTTCAGTCGGAAATCATAGTTGGGGCCGGAAAGCGCAACGCCGGCGGCGCCGCGATTGATGGCCTCGTTGTATTCGGCAAGCAGTCCGGTGCGCGCTGCCAGCTCGGTGGCGATGTCCGTGAAGTCGCGCGTGTCGCCGGCGGGTTTGACGGCCGGCTGACGCAGCGCAAAGCCCTCATGGTCCCAGAACTGCTCCATGAATTTGGTGCCGCCCACGCGGATGAGCTGAGTGCTTTCGATGTCGTTGCACTCAGGCAGCAGGATGTCCGCCATGTGGTTGGTTTCGTCGCGCGTGTAGGCGAAAGCGACGATGAAGGGAAACTCCGCCACGCGCTCGACGATGGCTTTGGTATCCCAGAAAGAAATCGACGGATTGGTGCGATAACAAAACCAGATGTCGGGCGCCGTCACCTCGGGCCAATTCTCCGGCGACTGCTTGCGGAACATCCAGGCCAGATGCGTAGGCCCGAGCGCCGTGCTCCAGGGCGAGTTGGCCGAGAGCGGCACCAGGGTGGTGTGCGCATTGCGCACCTTGGGATGCTGTTGCCAATTCTCCTTGTCGGTGGCGTTCATGGGGTAATCCATGAAACCGTCGCCATTCATTTTCACGCTGGCCTGTCGTGAGGTGGCCGGGCGATTCAGGCGCACCGTAGTGCCCAAGGTGCCGCCCGGCACTTCCAGCGCGCCGACGAGGCAAGCGAGCAGCGTGCGCGCCCAGCAGCATTCATAGCCACCCCAACCATTGGTGACGGTCTTGCCGAGCGCGATAGCGACGGGCCGAAATGGTAACGTCATACCGTCTATCTCGGTCGTCGCACCAACGCGGGCGTGATCAAGATAGCTTTGGGTGATGCGGCGCACGGTGCCGCTTTTGATGTCGCAAATTCGCTCGGCCCAATCGGGTGTGTAGGGCTTGACATGTTTGACGAGTTGATCGAAAGCCGGCTGTGTGGTGATGCCATGATGCTGCCAAGACGCTTTATCCGCGCCGATCTCCAGCGCATCGACGGTGTAGCTGCCCTCCAGCGCCGGATCGGTGTCGGGCGTATCGAAGGGCACAGCGGCATGGCGTTTCAAATCCCACAGCAGCGGCTTCTTGCTTTGCACATCACGCAGATAAAACCCGTTGGGGCCGATCAGATAGGGCGAGCCGGTGTGGTGTTTGAGGAAAGGAATATCGAGGCGCTCACGACCATGCTCATGCAGCATGACGTGAAGCATGGCGAACATGAAGGCAGCATCGGTCTTGGGTTTCAGTGGCACCCATTCCGCCGAGGCGCCGCCGGTGATGGAAATATGCGGCTCGAATTGCACGCGCTTGGCGCCACGCACCCGCGCCGCCGCGTGGCGCCAGGTGCCGGCGACCCCGGCCGACGCTTCGGAATTCGCACCGAATGACAGGATGTAATCGACACTGGGTGTATCCGGCGAAACGGTGAAGGCGCGATGCCACAATTCGCCGTAGAGATGCTCGGAGTGATAGCACTTCACGCCCTGCCCGCTGCCAAAACTGAAATCGACCGGCCCCCAGGCCGAGAGAAACGCCGGGAAGCTGCCCATGTAATAAGTCGGCGTCCCGCCACCGCCAAAACTCGCCGCCACACGCGGGTAACCAACCTCGTCCATCAGCCCCTTGGCGCGCACTTCGTTCAGTTTGGCGGCGACGATATCCAAGGCTTCATCCCAGGAGATCGGCACGAAGCCTGGCTCTTCATTGCGCCCCTTTTTGGGATTGGTGCGCTTCATGGGCTGAAGCAGCCGGTGCGGATTGTAAGTTTTCTGGATGAGACCGAAGGCCTTCACGCAGCATTTGCCGGCGCCCGGATGCACAGCCCCGGCGGCGATATTCGGCTCGATTTCCGTGGCGACACCGTCGACCACTTTCACGGTAAGCAGGTCCGGCCCCGCGACACATTGGTAGCAGTATTGCGGAATCTTTTTAACGGCCACGGCGAAAGCCCTGTCAGCTTAATTTACTGCGGCGATTTTGGCAGCCTTGGCGGCAACCTTTCCGCGCAGCTTCTCCACCTCAATCACAAAGCGTCCGTGCTCGCCGCGACTGATTTCCTCGGCGTCGTCCTTCGCCACCACTGAAAAACTCACCTTGCGCCCTTCGACCGCCGTGACCGTAATGGTGATGTCCACATGCATACCGAGCAAGGTGGCGCCGCCATGCGTGATGCTGATGCCTATGCCGACCGAGTCTTCGCCTGCATCGGCATAGCCCAGCAGAAACTCGCGGCAAGTGACTTCGATATCACGCACCAGTTCCGGCGTGGCATAAACGCGCAACGCCTCACCCAGAAAGTCGATGGTGCGTGGCTTGTCGATGGTGATACGCCGCGTTGTTGTAGCACCGACTGGTATGGCTTTCATGCGCATCTCCTCTCAATGCTTGCTATGCTGCAAGGGTCCGTCCTATGAATTTTGATGATTCATAAAATTCATTGTAGTCTACATAGCTTGTATCATAACAACGCTGATTCTCTGGATCAAGCGCCACGATCATGGTGACCGCATAATGGGCGGCTCGCCACAAAAAAGTGCGCGCACATCAGTTGGGAGGGGACATGGCCACAGCCGAAGCTGCGCGAGAAGTGTACGACCCGATCGAACGGGCTTCCGTGGATGAATTGCGCGCCTTGCAACTGACGCGCATGCGGAAATCGATCGGTCACGCCTACGACAACGTCGCGCACTTTCGCCTGAAATGCATCGCCAGCCAGATTCATCCGGACGATTTGAAACAACTCGTCGACCTGGCGAAATTTCCCTTCACCACCAAAGCTGACTTACGCGAGACCTACCCCTTTGGCATGTTCGCCGTACCGATGAAGGACGTCGTGCGGGTGCATGCTTCGAGCGGCACCACCGGGCGACCGACCGTGGTGGGCTATACCAAAGGCGACATTGAGATGTGGACCGACGTCATGGCGCGATCCATCCACGCCGCCGGCGGCCGCGCCACCGACCTCCTGCACAACGCCTATGGTTACGGTTTATTCACCGGTGGCCTGGGCATGCATTATGGCGCCGAGCGCCTGGGCTGCACGGTCATCCCCATGTCCGGCGGACAGAGCGAAAAGCAGGTGCAGCTCATCGTCGATTTCAAGCCGGACATCATCTGCGCCACGCCCTCCTACATGCTGGCACTAGCCGAAGAATTCCAGCGCCAGGGTATCGCACCCGATTCCACCAGTCTGCGGCTCGGCCTGTTCGGCGCGGAACCGTGGACCAATGAAATGCGTCACGAGATCGAAAGCCTGTTTGGCATAGATGCTATCGACATTTACGGTTTATCTGAAGTTATCGGCCCCGGTGTGGGCGTGGAATGCGTAGAGACCAAGGACGGCCCGCATCTGTGGGAAGACCATTTCTATCCGGAGATAGTTGATCCGGGGACTGGCGAAGTCGTGCCCGATGGCGAAATCGGCGAACTGGTGTTCACCTCGCTCACCAAGGAAGCGCTGCCGGTGATCCGCTACCGCACGCGCGACCTGACCCGCCTCCTGCCCGGCACGGCGCGCCCGATGCGGCGCATGGACAAAATCACTGGCCGTTCCGACGACATGCTCATCATCCGCGGCGTGAACGTTTTCCCCAGCCAGATCGAAGAACAGATCCTGCGCAACAAAGACCTCGCCGCACACTACGTGCTGGAAATCTCACGCGAGCGTCATCTGGACATCATGGACGTAGTGGTGGAACTGAAACCCGAGTTGTCGAATTGCGACGCAACGCGCCGCGAGAAGGCCGGGGCCGAATTGCAGCATCACATCAAGTCCTATATCGGTATTTCCACCCAGGTCCGCATCGTGCCCACCGGCACCATCGAACGCTCCGTCGGCAAAGCCAAGCGCGTTATCGACAAGCGGCCGAAGTAGCCATCGAAGTGTTGCGATTCACTCATATCTAGCCTACGCAGAGACCGATGCCAGAAATGCACCTTGACGCTTAACAGACCAGTCTTTACACTGGTCTATCTTACATCGAGGGCTAGCCATGAATATCGAGATCGGGTCATACGAGGCGAAGACTAAGCTGCCCGAGTTGTTGCGCGGTATTCAAGCCGGCCATCGCTACACCATCACGCTGCGTGGCGAACCGGTGGCGGACTTGGTACCGGCAAAGGGGGCGAAGGCCGTCGATGGCGCGGCAGCCGTCGAACAAATGCGCCAGCTCATGTTAAGTGCCAAGCCTGTTAAGGGCATCGACGTGAAGGCGCTCATCAACGAAGGGCGCGCGTGAGTTTTGTCCTAGATAATTCGGTCGCCATGTGTTGGCTGCTCGGCAACGGTCGACCCGCCGATATCGCCTATTCGTTAAAGGTCTTGGAAGCCCTGAAAAAGACCTCGGCGGTAGTGCCGGGGCTGTGGGCGCTCGAAGCCGCAAACGTCGTTGCCAAGGCCGAAGCCAAAGGTTTGGTAACCGAAGCTCGCGCGCAAGCCTTCGTCGCGACCCTGATGCGCCTGAACATTGCGATAGACACGGCAACGGCCAGCCACGCCCTGGTCGAGACACTCAACCTGGCCCGCCGCCACAAACTATCCGCCTACGATGCTGCTTACCTGGAAGTCGCCATGCGTGAGGGATTGCCACTGGCAACCCTGGACTCCGATCTGGAGAAGGCGGCCAAAAAGACCGGTGTCAAACGATTTGAACCCAAGTAACCGCGCCGCAATGACCAACGCAAACAAAAACGCCGCGATGATCGCGGCGTTTTCTTTTACTGAGCTTTTCAGGCAGCCAAGCGTTGGTATTTCGCTTGCAGTTGCTCCTGGCTTTCTTCGTGTCCCGGATCGGCAATGATGCATTCGACCGGACAGACATCCACGCATTGCGACTCTTCAAAGTGCCCGACGCATTCGGTGCACTTCGCAGCATCGATCACATACAAATCATCACCCGCAGAGATGGCATCGTTGGGGCACTCCGGCTCGCACACGCCGCAGTTGATGCATTCGTCCGTAATCAGCAACGCCACAAGGGTCCTCGCTTACTCGATGGTCCAGGTGTCACCGCCGGCCAGCAGTTTGGCGAGATTGGGCGCGCCCCTAGCGGCGCGGGCGTCCGCAGCGATCTGGCTGTTCATTTCTTCGTAGGATGGCTTGTCGACGGCACGGAAAACGCCCAGCGGCACGGGGAAATCCGGCGCTTCGAATTGCGACAGGAAGAAGGCCGGGCCGGTATGCGGGGCTTTTTCATCATGCACCAGCAGATCGGCTTCGGTGACACCATTCTCGCCGACGGTGACCACTTCCGGCGATAGGCCACGCATCAAAATGCCTTTGTTGTTTTCCTTGCCGAACTTGAGCGGCTTGCCATGTTCCAGCAACACACGAGCTTCAGCGCGGGTGGCCTTGTCGCTCACCGCCTCGAAAGCGCCGTCGTTGAAGACGATGCAATTCTGGAGGACTTCGACAAAAGCCGTGCCCTCGTGCTCGGCGGCGCGCGCCAGCATTTGCGCCATGTGGGCGAGATCGGTGTCGATGGTGCGAGCAACGAAGGTCGCGCCGGCGCCGAGCGCCATGGCAACGGGATTGAAGGGCCGGTCGATGCTGCCCATGGGCGTGGTCTTGGTCTTCTTGCCGAGTTCCGAGGTCGGCGAATACTGGCCCTTGGTCAGTCCGTAGATGCGGTTGTTGAGCAGTATCACCTTGAGGCCGATGTTACGGCGCATGGCGTGGATGAAGTGGTTGCCACCGATGGCCAGCGCGTCGCCATCGCCGGTCACTAACCACACGGAAAGATCGGGACGCGTCAGCTTCAAGCCCGTGGCGATGGCCGGCGCACGGCCGTGGATGCTGTGCATGCCATAGGTTTCCATGTAGTAGGGAAACCGGCTGGAGCAGCCGATACCGGAGACGAAGGCGAATTGCTCGCGCGGTATGCCCAGCGTGGGCATGAGTTTTTGCATCTGTGACAGCACGGCGTAATCGCCGCAGCCGGGACACCAGCGCACGTCCTGGTCAGATTCGAAATCCTTCTTCGTCAGATTGGTGAGGACGGCGGTTTCAGTCATGTTGCTCATTACTGACTCCTTAGCACAGTTCCAGGATGCGGTTATAAAGTTCAGTCACTTTGAAGGGCTGGCCTTGCACCTTCGAATACGAAATGGCATCGACCAGGAAGCGTTCGCGCAACAACTTCGAGAGCTGGCCCATGTTAAGTTCGGGCACCAGCACTTTCTTGTAGCGCTTGAGGATGTCACCAACGTCGGAGGGCAGCGGGTTGATATGGCGCAGATGCAGATGCGCCACCGACTTGCCTTCGTTGGCAGCGAGTTCACGCGCTTGCGTGATGCTGCCGTAGGTGCCACCCCAACCGACAATCAAGAGATCGCCGGACTCGGGGCCGTCGACTTGCTGCGGCGGAATATCGCGGGCGATACCGGCGACTTTCGCTGCGCGGGTTTCCACCATCTTTTGATGGTTCAGCGGATCCTGCGAAATGTTACCGGTGAGGAAGTCTTTTTCCAGGCCGCCAACGCGATGCTCCATGCCGGGCGTGCCGGGCTTAACCCAGGCGCGCGCCAGATTTTCGTTGCGGGCATAGACCTTGTAGTCTTCGGCATCGGTGCGGTACTTCACTTCGAACTTCGGCAGGCTGGCGACATCGGGAATCAGCCACGGCTCGGCCGCATTGGCGATGCCGCCGTCGGTCAGCAGGATCACCGGCGTCATGTACTTGGTGGCGATGCGCATGGCTTCCATCGCGCTCTCGAAGCAGTTGGCCGGCGAGCTGGCGGCGATCACCGGCACCGGGCACTCGCCATTGCGACCATACACGGCTTGCAGCAAGTCGGCCTGTTCCACTTTGGTCGGCAAGCCCGTCGATGGGCCGCCGCGCTGCACATCGACAATCACCAGCGGCAGTTCCATCATCACCGCCAGGCCCATGGCTTCGGTCTTGAGCGCCATACCGGGCCCCGAAGTCGTGGTCAGCGCCAGCGAACCGCCGTAGGAGGCGCCGATGGCCGCACAGATGCCGGAGATTTCGTCTTCGGCCTGAAAGGTGGTGATGTTGAAATGCTTGAGCGCAGCGAGTTCTTGCAGAATGTCCGTGGCCGGCGTGATCGGGTAGGAGCCGAGGAACAGCGGCACGCCAGAGAGTTCAGATGCGGCGGCGAAACCCAGCGCTGTCGCCTGGTTGCCGGTGATGCTGCGGTACTTGCCCGGACGCACATGAGATTCACGCACCAGGTAGGAGGTCGGGAACATTTCCGTGACATCCGCATAAGCATAGCCTGCCTTCAGCGCGGTAATGTTGGCATCCGCCAGTTGCGGCTTCTTGGCGAACTTCGCCTGGATGTCTTCGATTTCCTTGTTAAGCGGCCGACTGTAGAGGCACAGCATGAGGCCCAGCGCGAAATAGTTCTTGCAGCGGCTGACTTCCTTCTTGCCCAGGCCGGAATCGCGCAGGGACTTTGCAGTCAATTCGGCGATATCGATGGCGAAGAGGCGGTAGTTGTCGAGCGAGCCGTCTTCCAGCGGATTGGCGGCATAGCCGGCCTTGGATAGGTTGTTCTCGGTGAAAGCGCCAGCGTTGGCGATGACCATGCCACCGCGCTTGACGTCACCGATGTTGGTCTTCAGCGCCGCCGGATTCATGGCGACCAGCACGTCGGGCGCATCGCCGGAGGTGAATACCGGGCGCGAGGAATACTGAATCTGGTAGCCGGAAACCCCGAACAGCGTACCTGCCGGAGCGCGAATTTCAGCCGGGTAATCCGGATGGGTGGCGAAGTCGTGGCCGGCCTTGGCCACTGCCTTGGAAAACTCGGTTCCGGTCAGTTGCATGCCGTCGCCGGAGTCGCCGACGAAACGAATCACGACGCTGTCGAGTTCCTCGATGTGGCGTTTTGACATGCCGGCGGCCGAGCTTGTGTCGGCGCCCCGCTCCACTGTTTCCATAGTGCTGCTCCTCTTCAGGTTTCCTCACCCACCCACGTTAAAAGGGGGGTGACACGAACTATCTTTCAAGTATAATTGGATTTCCAACAATTTGGAATCCAGCGTTTTTGATTTGGGTCAAAAATTGCGGCAATCTGCGGCATATACTGAACCACAAACGCTTACGTAACCCTTGCGATCCATCCTCGCAATCCTTTGAGTCAGGAGGAACTATGAGCATCCACACGCTGGTCGACAGGCTTTGTAGCCGTCTGCACGATACGCCTCAATTCACCAGCCAGGGCTATACCCTGTTCGTCGACATGGAGAAGCGCGAAGTCCGCCGCAAATATCTCCCGGTCGAGGTACTGAAAAACTTCCTCGGCGGCCGAGGCGCCAATATGTGGCTGCTCTACAACCTGCTGCAAGAGGAAAAAGACGCCCTGGATCCGGAAATCCCGCTCATCTTCGGCTCAGGGGTTCTCACCAGTGTGATGCCCAGCGCCACGCGCGGCAATTTCACCAGCAAATCGCCCGACTCCTACGCCATCATGGACTCCAATGGCGGCGACTACTTCCCCGCCTTCGTCAAGCTGCATGGTTACGATCATATTGTTGTTTACGGCCGCTCGCCGAAAATGTCCATGCTGCGTATCGCCCGCGACGAAGTCACCTTTGAAGACGCCGAACGCTATCGCGGCCTCAACAACATGGATTACACCCATGCCGTCGAGCGCGACTATAGCTGCGTCGAACGCAAAGACATGGCGCTGGCGCGCATCGGCGTCGCTGGCGAGAACCTGGTCCGTTGCGCTGGCATCATGGGCGGCATCAAGTCCATCTGGGCGCGCGGCGGCACTGGCGCCAAGATGGGTTCCTTGAATCTGAAGGGCATCATGATTCACGGCAAGCCCGAAAGCACGCCTTTCCCACCGGACATCAAGGCGCAAAACAAGACCATCGGCAAGAAGATCACCAGCGCCAGCGTGATCAAAAACGCGCTGAAGATGACCGGCACGCCCTATCTCTACAAGCCCAGCCGCGTGCTGGGCGCCATGAGCACGCTCAACAACCAGCAAACCCACTGGGTGGATACGCTGGACGCCGACAACTTCGACGTCTACCGCCCCGGCATGGACGGCTGCTACAAGTGCCCGGTGCAGTGCCGCAACCAGAACGACATGACCCCCGGCGCCAAGAGCGGCTGGGGTGCGGGCGCACTGATGGGTCTGAACGGCAACGCCAGCTATGACAAGGCCCAGGCCAGTGTCGATCATGGCAAGAAGCGCACCTACAACGGCATCCACAACGACGGCGTGTACGACCAGTATGACAAGGGCGATGGCCCCGAGTACGTCACGCTGGGCAAGTTCGGCCCCATGATCGGCTTGAAAGAGCCGGAGCATGTCCTGCGTCTGAACAATATCCTCAACGACCTGGGCCTCGATTCCGCCAGCACCGGCAGCTCAATCTCCTGGGCCATGGAGCTGTATCAGCGCGGCATTATCAACAAGGAAACTACTGGCGGTCTGGAGCTGACCTGGGGCAACTACGAAGTCATCGAGAAGCTGCTGTTCATGACCGCCAAGCGCGAAGGCTTCGGTAATGTCATCGCCGATTCGGCGCGTGCCGTTGATCTGGGCCACTACCCGAAAGAAGCGCTGCAATACCGCATGGCCGTCAAGGGCCTGTTCCAGTCCGATCCACATGACGCCCGCATCCTCAAGGCCTTTGCGCTGGGTCTTTCCGTCGCTACGCGCGGCATGGATCATCTGCGCAACCGCGTCACCCTGGAAATCAACGCACGCATCAACGACGACCCGGTCTACAAGTCCGCGCTCTACGGCGGCACCGTGTCGGCCGAGCCGAACAGCTATCTCGGCAAGGAAATCGCCGTGCGCAAGTGCGAAGACGCCTACGCCGTCGGTGATTCGGTTGGCATGTGCCGCTTCGATACCAAACTGTTCAACTCACCCACCCTGCCCGACACCATCGACTTCGCCGGCGAAGTCAGCGGTCTGACGGGCCAAGTGATGAACGACGCAGAAATGGAAGAGTGCGGCCGCAACATCATCGGCCTCGAGCGCCTGCTCAACTTCCGCCTGGGCCTGCGCGCCAAAGACGACACGCTGCCGCCGCGCTGGTTCAATGAAGGCAACACCTTCGGCCCCTTCAAGGGCGAAAAGATAGACCGCGCAGAATTCGAATCCATGAAGGAGCGCTTCTACACTCTCACCGGACTGAATACCGAAGGCATGCCCAAGCTGGCGTGGCACGAAAAACTCGCCAAGGCCACTACCGGTTTTTCGCTGCGCGTGGAACTACCGAATGACGTGCTGGGCGCGCCTGAGCACGCCATCATTCTTGATGAGCCGGTAGCCAATGTCATCGAGTTGCGTCAAATGCTCACGCGCCGTCTGCCGGAAGCGGCCGACAAGCTGGGCGACCGCAATCTCAACGTGGCGGTGAACGGCGAGATGGTGTTGTCGGGCGAGCAAGCCGTGGCGCTGAAGAACGGCGACCGCGTCACCGTCTTTCCGATGATATCCGGCGGCTGATCCTTCAATTGCCTTGCGCGACGGCCAGCTCATCCAGGCACAGCGCGAGGCCCGCTTCCCAACCCGGTAGTTCGAGTCCGAACTGCCGGGTTATTTTTTCGCAGTTCAATCTGGAATTGGCAGGTCGCGCCGCAGGGAGCGGATAGTCGGCCGTGGTGATGAGGCTAATGCGTTGCGTCTTGAAACTCGCAGCAGCTAGACGGGCTCGCGCACCCTCGACGATGGCTTGCGCAAAGCCATGCCAGCTCGTAGCTCCCGAAGCAGTAAGGTGATAGACGCCGAACTCAAATTCGCGGCGCAACGTCTGCGCCAGAACGGCTGCGGTCGCCTCGGCAATCAAGCGCGCCGAGGTCGGCGCACCAAACTGATCCGCCACCACGCGCAGTTCTTCCTGCTCTCGCGCAATGCGCAGCATGGTGCGAAAAAAATTGTTGCCGCGCGTTCCATAGACCCAGCTCGTGCGGAGAATCAGATGCCGCGCGCCCGAAGCGCGTATCGCGGCTTCGCCGGCAAGTTTGCTAGCCCCGTAGTAGTTGATTGGCATGGCGACGTCCTCTTCCAGGTAGGCCCTCTCGCTACGACCGTCGAAGACGTAATCGGTCGAGTAATGCACCAGCAGCGCACCCAAGCGCGCCGCCTCGGCAGCCAATACGGCCGGCGCCTCGCCGTTGATGAGCATGGCCAACTCGCGTTCGGTTTCGGCGAGATCCACGGCAGTGTAGGCGGCGGCATTGACGATGACCTTGGGTTTCGTCTCGCGTAACAGCGTGCGCAAGCCTGCAAGATCGGACAGATCAGCCTGTTCGCGCCCCACCGCGATCACCTTGCCCAGTGGCTGCAAACTACGCTGCAACTCCCAGCCGACTTGGCCCATCTTGCCGAGCAACAGCATCCGCGTCATGGAAAAACCTCGGCATCGCGCAACAAGACGCCTCGCGTATCCTTTTCCGCCAACAGCGGTGCACCCTCGATCGGCCACGGTATGGCCAGTTGCGGATCGTTCCAGGCAATGCAGCGCTCGTATTCGGGTGCGTAGTAGTCAGTGGTCTTGTAGAGATAGTCTGCTTGTTCTGAGAGGACCAGAAAGCCATTCGCCAGTCCGGGCGGGATCCACAAGATGCGCCGGTTTTCGGCGGAGAGTGCCAAGCTCATGTGCCTGCCAAAGCTGGGGGAGCTGCGCCGTAGATCCACCACCGCTGCGAAGACCGCACCGGACACCACGCGCACCAGCTTCCCCTGCGGCTGAGTAATCTGGTAATGCAAGCCGCGCAACACGCCGCTCTGCGAGCGCGAATGATTGTCCTGCACAAAATCTGCCGTGATGCCCGCCTCGGCCATCGCACGCTTGTTGTAGCTTTCCATAAAGAAGCCGCGCGCATCGCCGAACACACGCGGTTCAAAAATCAATGCCCCTGGGATCGCTCCGGCGACGACATTCATGCAGCCGCCTCGCCATACTGCTTGGCCACCCACTCGCGATAAGCGCCGCTTTGCACCCGCCCTACCCAGGGCTGATTCGCCAGATACCAGGCCACGGTCTTGCGCAGGCCGCTCTCGAAACTTTCGCCAGGCTGCCACCCCAGCTCGTTGGCAATCTTGTCGGCATCAATGGCATAACGTCGATCATGACCGGGGCGGTCCTTGACATAAGTGATCAGCTCACCGTGCTGACGCGATGCATCAGTATGTAGCTCGTCGAGTAATGCACATAAGGTGGTCACTACCTCGATATTGGTGCGTTCGGCATTGCCGCCGATGTTGTAAGTCTCACCGGCTCGCCCGCGCGCCAGCACCAGCCGGATAGCACGGCAGTGATCCTCGACATGCAGCCAGTCGCGCACATTCTTGCCGTCGCCATACACCGGCAACGGCTTGCCGGCGAGAGCGTTGAGTATCATCAGTGGAATGAGTTTTTCCGGAAACTGAAACGGACCGTAATTGTTCGAGCAATTGGTCGTCAGCGTCGGCAATCCGTAAGTGTGATGCCAGGCGCGCACAAGATGGTCGGAACCGGCTTTGGATGCGGCATACGGGCTATTCGGCTGATACGGCGTCGTCTCCTGGAAGGCAGGCTCTTCTGCGGACAACGAGCCATAGACTTCGTCGGTCGACACATGCAGAAATCGAAAGTCCTTGCGCGCCGGCGCATCGAGCTTTTCCCAATAGGAACGCACCGCCTCCAGCAGCGTCAGCGTACCGACCACATTGGTTTGTACGAACTCGGCCGGGCCGTGTATGGAGCGATCAACATGACTTTCCGCAGCGAAGTGCACGATGGCGCGCGGACTATGCGCATCCAGTAAGCGCGTCAGCACTGCGGCATCGCCAATATCGCCGTGCACGAAGTTATGACGTGGATCGCCCGACCAGGCCGCTAGGTTTTCGAGATTACCGGCGTAGGTCAGTTTATCGAGATTGATTAAGGGCTCGTCTTCCTCGCGCAGCCATTGATGGACAAAGTTAGAACCTATGAATCCGGCGCCGCCGGTCACCAAAATACTCATCGTTGTTCAAGAGAAGTTGCGAAGACTACAGTTTGCCACCGATTGCCCGGCGAATCACGACCCAAATTTCAAGCCGAGTTACAACCCTTTTCAGTCGGCAAGCGCTTCGACGCGGTTGCGGCCATTTTCCTTGGCTTGATAGAGCGCATCATCGACTCTTTTCGACAACGCGTTCAAATCGTCTTCCGCTTTGAAGACCGTCACCCCGAAGCTCGCGGTGAGGATACCGAGTGTCTCGAAACGGTGGCCAGCGATGGCGGCGCGCAGCTTTTCCGCTACGATTCTCGCCGCGGCCAGATCGGCGGACGGCAAGAGCGCCATGAATTCTTCGCCGCCCCACCGTGCGATGACATCCACCGTCCGGACGTTTTTTTTCACCAGTTCGGTGACAGCCTGCAAGACCTGATCGCCGACGTCATGCCCAAAGCGATCATTGACGCTCTTGAAGTGATCAATGTCGTACATGATGAGCGCTAGCTGACTGCCATAACGACGAGCACGCTCAATTTCCCTTTCGAGTATGGCGGTGAATGCACGCCGATTTGTCAGGCCTGTCAGACTATCGGTGGTGGCCAGAGCGTGGATTTCTTCTTCCGTACGCTTGCGCTGTACTGCGGCGGCCAGCACATTCGCCATGGCTTGCATAAAGTGCACATCGTCATTGGTAAACTCGCGCTGGTTCGTGGCGAAAGCGCTCATTATGCCGAAAGCGTTCTCTCGCGAGCCTATAGTCAGGCTGACACCGCTAATCACCCTCGCGTCGGCCAGCAACTCCGAATACTCAAAGCGCTGCTCGGTGCGCATATCGACCACGCGTACCGGCTCGTTAGCCGCCAGCACAAAGGTGGCCACGCTGTTTGGCGTCAATTCACGCTGGAACTTGCCATATAGCTCGGCGCCCCAGCCGAAGCCCGCCTGCAACAACATGCGCTTCTTGTCCGGCAGCAAATCGAAAATCATGCTGTAGGCAACGCCCAGGGTCTGCGCGACCAGCGTGGCGGCCTTTTCATAAACGGCCGGCAAATCCAGGCCGGTTAAGGCCAGCGTGCCGAGTTCGGCGACAGCCGCCTGCTCGCGCTCACGCGCGGCGAGCGACGCTTCCGCCTGCTTGCGCTTGGAAATATCCAGCGCGTGAATGCGGATGAGGTTTACCTCTTGCACGTAGGAGCTATGTTGCTCATAGGTGTCCGGGCCGATAAGTACTTCACGCACAAGATCGTGCTGCTTGCTGGTTTGCAGCTCGGCGTACACGGCGTCCATACCTTTCAGCAAGGGATGCGCGCGACCTTGCTCGACCAAATCCGGAAACAGCTTTTCGGCGGCGGGATTGGCATAGGTGACCTCGCCGGCAGGGCTGATTTCGATCACAGGATTTGGGTTCAGCCGAGGATGCGAGGCGAGCCGGAGGATTTCTTCCTGCGCCTGGCGACGCTCGATGCCATGACGGATGTTGAGCAACAGATCCTCCATCTGATACGGCTTGAGCAGGTAGGAAAAGGCGCCCTGATTGGTGGCCTTGATGGCGGTATCCATAGAAGCGTGGCCGGTCAGGATGATGGCCTCGGACAAGGGCGACACTGCCTTGATTCGCGCCATGACTTCCAGCCCGGTCATGTCGGGCAGCATAAGGTCGATCAAGGCGAGGCTGATGCTCTCGCGCTCAGCGGTGGCGACAGCTTCCGCCCCGCTGGCGGCGATAACCGGATCATAGCCCTTGAGCCTAAGTATGTCGGCGAGCGTCTTGCGCAGATGCGGATCGTCGTCGACCACTAGTATTTTCGCATTGGCTTTCATTCACGCTGCGGTCAGCAGGTTCTGCAGTTTCTTCAATCGGATTTCTTCGATCAAGGCGATCAGGGCTTCGGTTTCAAACGGTTTGTACAAGCAGGTGTAGGCGCCAATTTTGAGCGCCCTGTCGATGCTGTCGCCCATCTCGCCGCGATAGCCGGTCACCAGCACGACAGGCTTGGAGGGATATTTTTCGCGAATTTTTCGCAGCACGTCCACGCCGCTGGTGCTACCCAGATCCAGGTCGAGCAGGACCACCAACTTGTAGTCCTTCTCCATGTTACTCAGCACCTTGTCCGATTCGCCTTCGGTCTCCACGTGGTACCCCCTTAGACTGAGAACGCCTTTCAGCGTCTTGCAGAAGTTGGAGTCATCGTCAACCACCAAAATGTTTTCCTCTTTGCGTAACAGTGCGAGGAAAGACAATATCATTTGAAAGTTGAGCGGTTTGGAGAGTACCGCATAGGCGCCAGACTGCTTTGCATCTTCGATGAGATCTTCAGTGGCATACGCGCTGACCAGGACTACCGGAAGCGTAGGTACCACAGCCTTCATGCGTTTCATGGCCTCAACGCCACTGATGCCCATCATCTTGATATCCATCAAAACGCAATCCGGCACTGCGGCTGTGACCTGCGCAACGCCCTCCTCGCCCGAAAACGCAGCAACGGCCTCGTATCCTTTGATCTTCAGAATATCGCAGGTTGTTTTGACGATACGCCGATCGTCGTCGACCACAAGTATTTTCATTGCATGCTCCAGAAAACCTTAGTCCAGTGCCGTGCCACTCGGCAAGACAACTGAAAACGTCGTGCCAGTACTCAGCAAGCTCATAACCTCAATTCGACCGCCATTGGCTTCGGTTAAATTCTTGACCACCACCAACCCCAAACCGATACCGCGTGCCTTGGTCGTGAACAGCGGCTGAAACAGTTTGGCCAAATTTTCCGGTGCAATGCCGCCACCCGTATCACATATGCATACAGTGACCATCCTGGTAGCGTCATCGCAATTGCCCGTGACGATGAGTCTTCCTCCCTCGGGCATGGCATCGATAGCGTTGGAAAGCAAATTTCGGAAGACCTGGTGCATTTGCATGGGATCAACCTTGATGGGCGGCAACCCATCAGGCAAGTCGATTTCCAGTGTCACGAGGGACGGCACCGTGCATTTGCGCAGCGCTTGGCTGATCACTTCTCGTACACCAACGTTCTCCGGGTGTGGCGGCTTGGTGCGCACGGAATCGAGCAAATCCGAAACGATGCGCTCTGAGCCGGCGATTTCGTCTTTTATGATGCCCAGATATTCCTTCACGTTTTCATCCGCATCCGACAATACCGTCTGCAAGAAATACACGGCATTGTTCATGACGCCGAGCGGATTGCGTAGCTCGTGGCCGACACTGCCAGCTACCTGACCCAACACCGCCAGCTTCTCGTTGCGGACCAGCGTTTCCTGCGCGTCCATCAACTGCTTGGTACGTTCCTGCACCTTGGCTTCGAGTTCTTCGTTGAGCTTGTGGATGGCCGCTTCAGCGCGTTTGCGTTCGATGAGTTCTCGACCGAGGCGCGCGTTGGACTCCTTCAAATCGGCCGTACGCTGTGCGACTTCTTCCTCCAGATTTTGTCTATGCAGCGCCAACTCGACATCGCGCGCCTGCATCCGCTCGAGCATGTCGTTGAAAGCCCCCGCCAGAATACCGATTTCGTCACGGCCATGAATCTGTGCCCGCGAAGCGTAATCCTGCGTACCAGATACTGCTTGCATCAACGAAGCCAGATCGAGAATCGGACCGGCGATGGCTTTTTGCAATCGGGCAAAGAAGGAGGCAGCCACCAAGAAAACCAACAGAGCAGCCAGGAAGATCAGACTGGCGCCACGCAAAACGCCGACGTAGAGGCTATCCAGATCGGATTCAAGATAAATGCTGCCCAGGACGTCCTTGCTCAGACGTACCGGTTGCGAGATAACCAGGCTGTCGTAACTGAATCGATATTGGCCGACTTCCGGGCGCGCCATAGGCGCCGTTGAGTGACGCGAGGCGTTATAAACCGCGAAAACCTTGTTGTCCTTGTCGACCACGATGGCGCGGGTGATATCCGGATTGGCAGAAAGCGCGGACAGGGTTTCCGTCGCGGCTTTGGTGTCGTCGAACAACATCGCCGGCGCCACATTCATGCCTATCATGCTGGCGTAGGTGTTCAGCTCCGACACGGTGCGTGCGCGCCACTCGACGATGTCACGAGTCGTCAGAATCAAACTGATCGCAACTAGTGCCAGCCCCGATGTCAGCAGGCCGATGAGCATCAGCTTGCGTTTGATGGGCGCGTCTCTAAATGATGTGGTCAGACTCATCTGGCCTCCGTCACGGAACGATGCGTGCGAGCTTCAGCAACTGCGAACTCATTTTTAGTCCTGCCCGCTTCGCTGCCTCGGGATTAATCTCGAAGCGCACCTTACCGTCCTCCAGATAAAAATTGACGATAACGCCCAATTCGCCATAACCCTCGGTATCGCTGATAGTGAGTACCGGACTGCCTTTCAGGCTATCGAGTATGCGTTTGATGTTTCCCGGTTCGGTGCCGGAAATATACAGGACACGACATTCTCGCAGGTCAGTTTTGCCGTTGGCGGCAACGACCAGCCAGGTCATATTGCGGATTGGCTTGTCGCGCAGGACGTCGTTGGCGCGACCGAACATTTCCTGCCCGAAGACGCAAAAACGCAGCATACCCTCCGACGTCGCTGGCTGTATCGGCCAATCCACAAACTTCACGACGTTGTGGATGAAGGCCGCCTTCACCTCGTATTCCGTCGGCGCAGCGGCGACCGTGGCGCAAAACAGCAAAGCATACACACCGCACCACAGGCGGCAAATGCCGGGGCGTACCACTAACCAGTTCATCGCCGCTCTGCCCATGATTCGCCGGTGCGCATGCTTAGAATCGCCATACCGCTTTCGCGTAGAAGCTACGCGGTACTTGGCTGGGTACGACATTCATTTGCCCTGTGGCGAATTCTGGGTGGCCAGGATCGAACAAATTCTGCACACCGACACTCACTTCCAGTGGCGGACTCGGCCGCCAACCCAAACGCAGGTCCGTGCGGGTGTAGGCCGGCACGCCCGGATTGGGCAACGCAGCGACATGGTAGAAACTGGTATCGAAGTCCAACTGCTGGGTGATGTTGAGCCGCGACGTCAATTGCCATTGATGCGTCGGGTTGGTGCCCGCGACAGAAGCCACCGTAAAATCGGTACTGTCTGGATCGCGCTGCAAACGCATTTTCAGCCAGGTGTAACTGCCTGAGAGATTCCAGTTCTCGGTAACCTGCCAACGCGCCGAGGCTTCGGCCCCATAGGTCTGCCCGCTGCCCCGGTTATCGATGGTTTGCGGCAACGTCAGCATAGGCGGCGTGCCGCTTAAAAAAGGCACGCCGCTTTCAATCGAGAACAGCTTGCGTAACTCGTTGTAGAACGTGGCGACGTCGTAAGAGAGTCGCTTGCTCGGCTCGCTGCGAAAGCCCAGCTCGTAAGAAACGACCTTTTCCGAAACGAAATTCGGGTTGCCGCTACCATGCAACAGCACCGGCGGCTCGAGGAAGTTAAGTTGCACATCGGTGTCATTGCGGACGGGCGAACGTACGGCACGCGAAATTGCACCCCACAGCGCGTTATGCTCATCCAGCTTCCAAAGCAGGCGAACATTGGGCTGGACTTCCAGGCCGGTGAAACTGTTGTGTTCGAACTTCGATCCCAGGGTGAGACGCAGGTCGTCCCTCAAGGCGATCTCGTCCTGGACGAAAGCACTGGCGAGATGGAGCCTGCGGCTAGGCGGGACAAATGACACGGTAAAGGAATCAACAAAGTGATCGCGACTGGCACGGTACCCCACACCCCAGACGAAATCCTGCACATCGCTCAGTTTGAAATGGTGTTGCACGTCGAGATCATATATCTCGACATCTTCTTCGCTGGCTGCTACGCTCATGCGATGGGTATGGTCGTAGTAGAAAGTCACATCGAGCTGCGAGGTGTCGGAAAAAGAACGCCGCCAGCGAGCTAACAGGTTGGCGCCGTTGGCGTGGCCTTGGTCGGCGGACCAGGTGAACCTAGGCGCCAGAAGATTTCCCGCTGTCTGATTGAAGTTCTCGTGATATATATCGCCCTGCAACTGTAGCGTATCCACCGCAGACGGCTTCAGGTCCATGCGAAATCCCGCCCGCGCTGTGCTCCAACGGTCATGCGCATCGCCGCCGGCAAGGCTCTCCATGTTGGCGCGATCAGTTCCTTTGGCGTAGACGCGATAGGTACCAACATCACCTGATTCGCCCAGCTTGCCCCCATAGCGCATATCGATCTCGCCGCGCTCCATATTGCCCGTGCGCGCACTGATCAAAGCGCCTTGCGTATCTTGTGAATGCTTGGTGATGATGTTGATAACGCCATTGACCGCATTGGCGCCCCACAGCGTGGCGCCCGGTCCGCGTATCACTTCGATGCGTTCGATGTCTTCCAGCACCACGTCCTGCACGTCCCAGTAGACGCCGCCGAACCAACTGTTGTAAACGCTGCGCCCATCGATCAATACTTGCAGCTTGTTGGCAAACTGTCCGTTAAAACCGCGCATGCTGATGGCCCACTTGTTCGCGTCGATCTGACCGACGGTCACACCAGGCACCATGCGCAACAATTCCGGCACGCTGGCCATGCCGGAACGGCGAATATCTTCTGAAGTAATGACGAAGATCGCCGCCGCAGTATCCGAAACCTTCTGTGGTTTTTTGGTCACCGACGTGACCTGAATGTTCATCAGGTCTTCGATCGAAAATGAGGTCAGTTCGCTCGATGCCGGGCGCGACTCTGCTTTGGCAACCAATGGCGCCAAACTCAAACTCCCGACCAAACATGCGCACAAGGCCAGAAAAACTCGGCCAGGAATATTAATGGTTGCCGTCATCGCTGCTCCAATCGACACACGCCCTTAGAAAGTGGACTTTCGCCATATAGACCGCGCGAGCATTGCCGTTCGCGCGCCTTGGTCCGATCGGCACGCGCATTGTAGGTTGATTCACCCATGGCATCCACCTTGCTGTCTCATTAGAACCGCCATAACGCCTTGATGTAGGCATTGCGGGGCACCTCGCTAGGTATGACGTTAACCTTCTCACCATAGAACTCGGCATGTCTGCCATCTGCCAGATTTTGCACCCCAAAACTGAGCTCCCATTGCGGCCTTGGGCGCCATCCCAAGCGGACATCCAGACGCGTGTAGGCCGAAATATTTACGTCGGGAAGACGCGCAACGCGATACGCAGCGACGTCGAGTTCGACGTCGCGAGACATATTGAAGTGAGAAATGAGTTGCGCCTGATGCGTCGGATTGGTGCCGGCAACGTGCGCCAAATCATCGTCGTTGCTGTCCGAGCTGCGCGAAAGGCGCATCTGTAGCCAGGAGTAGCCGGCGGACAAGTTCCAGCTATCGCTGATCTGCCAACGCAGCGAGGTTTCCGCGCCATAGGTATGGCCGCTCCCCAGATTGGCGTTATTCTTGGTGAGAATCAACAAAGGAGGCGGCCCGGTCAACGCGGGTGCACCGGGCTCGCTGGTCCACAGCCTGTCATAGACGTTATAGAAAGTCGCCACATCGACCGACACGCGCCTCATGGGTTCGCTGCGGTATCCCACTTCAAAGGAGCGCAGGCGCTCCGATTGAAAATCCGCATTACCGTTTAATTGCACGAGAACCCCCGGTTGACTGAAGCTCAAATGAATGTCCGTGTCATTTCTTGCCGGGGATCTCACGGCGCGGGACACGGCGGCCCACAAGGTATGCGCTGGCGCCGGCTTCCATAACAGGCGGGCGTTGGGCTGAATCTCGAGACCGGTGTAGCTGTTGTGTTCGAACTTGGAACCCAGCGTCAGGCGCACGTCGTCGCGCAAGACGATTTCGTCCTGGAGAAATGCGCTGACCAGACGCAGCCGGCGGCTGGCCGGAACAAAGGAAATCACGTCGTTGCTGTAGAACCGGTCGCGACTCTCCCGATAGCCCAGACCCCAGACGATGTCATGCGACTCACCAACCCGAAAGCGATGCTGCATATCGAGATCGTATACGTCAAGGTGCTCTTCGCCTTCGCCGCCGCTGCGCCGCCGGCTGTTGCCATAGGAGAAAGTCAGATCCAGCAGCGACGTCTCGGAGTAAGCCCGCTGCCAGCGCGCCAGCACACTGCCTCCGCTGGAGTGCCCGGGGTCATAGCTCCAGGTGGAGGATGGCGCCGCCAACAAGCCGAAAGTCTGATCGAAGCGATCACCATAAACATCGCCCTGAAGCTGCAAGGTGTCGCGTGACGTCAGATTAACATCGGTACGGAATCCCGCCCGCGCAGCGCCCCAACGATCTTGCGCGTCGCTACCGTCGGACAGCTTGAACGGGTTCCGCTCGAAAGCCTTGGCATAGACGCGATAGGTGCCGACTTCGTCCAGCTTGCCTCCATAGCGGATATTCAGCTCGCCGCGTTCCTGCTGCCCGCCCCGCGCAGCCACCAAGCCGCCCAAGGTTTCCTGCGTGTGCTTGGTGATGATATTGATCACGCCGTTCACGGCGTTCGCGCCCCATATCGCCGCGCCCGGGCCTCGGATCACCTCTATACGCTCGATATCTTCCAGCACGATATCCTGCGCATCCCAGTACACACCGGCAAACCAGGTGTTATAGACGCTGCGTCCGTCAATCAGCACCTGTAGCTTGTTGGCGAACTGACCGTTGAAGCCGCGCGCCGTGATAGCCCATTTGTTGCCGTTGATCTGCCCCACATTGATGCCAGGCACCAGGCGCAGCAACTCGGGAATGCTAGCCATGCCGGAGCGGCGGATATCCTCAGAAGTAATAACGAAAATTGCCGCAGCGGTGTCCGACACCTTCTGAGGTTTCTTGGACACCGACGTGACCTGGATATTCATCAGGTCCTCGATTGAAAACGAGGTCAGCTCGTTCGAGTTATCGCGTGTCTCGGCCTGCGCCAGTGTTGGCCACAGGGCGGCACTGCCAAGCCAGCAAATGCTCAGCGCCAGCCAAAAATATTGTGAAGGCTTGAAAGTGAAGCTCATGTTTCCCCTTATGCCGCCCTGCATTTCTTTTTGGCGCAGCAATACCCGGCGTTATCCAGGGTTCCTGCGCAGGGCATATTCCCGGACTTAATCCGCATTATTAAATTAACGGTCAAGGAAATAGGACCTGAAGCCCTATTGGGCACAAATAACGGGGACGCCAATCGGCCCAGTGTCTCGTCGGGCTGAGGGCCAAGTAGTGTGGGCTAAGGAAAAAATGATTTGGGGTGGACGACGGGACTCGAACCCGCGACAACTGGAATCACAATCCAGGACTCTACCAACTGAGCTACGTCCACCACTGAGGCTAAGGAAAACTGGCGCCTGCCTGAACTGCCTGGCGCGCCCGGCGAGACTCGAACTCACAACCCCCGGCTTAGAAGGCCGGTGCTCTATCCGATTGAGCTACGGGCACCCGTCGTAATCACGCTTTTGGTCGGGGTGAGAGGATTCGAACCTCCGACATCCTGGTCCCAAACCAGGCGCGCTACCAGGCTACGCTACACCCCGAAGACGCGGCATTCTACTCGTGCGCCCATTTGCGGTCAATCGAAGAGGGGCAAAACAAATTTTCGCTTGCGGCACCATCGCATTTCTGATATTAAAGCGGCTTTTCCTGCAACTCCGGGTTCCGACGATAATGACCGAAGATCTTCTTCACAAGCAGTTCCCACCCTATGTTCCGAAAAAGGGTGAGGAGTACATGAACACCAAGCAGCTCAAGCATTTCCGCACGATACTGGAGACGCTCAAGGGTGAGTTGCTACAGGATGTCGAGCGCACGGTCCATACCATGCAGGACGAAGCCACGGTCTTCGCCGACCCGAACGACCGCGCCAGCCAGGAATCGGATATCGCGCTGGAGCTCCGTAACCGCGACCGCGAGCGCAAGCTCATCAAGAAGATCGACGAAGCCCTGGGCCGAATCGAAAACGGCGAGTATGGCTACTGCGATTCCTGCGGCGTGGAAATCGGCCTGAAGCGCCTGGAAGCTCGTCCGACAGCCACGCTTTGCATCGACTGCAAAACTCTGGAAGAGCTGCGTGAAAAGCAAGTCGCCAAGTAACGCTTGGCGACTTGCTTTCAGCGTAGGCTAACTCTCGGCGCAGCCGGGGTTAAGCAGCAACGCTGCGGCCGAAGCTAAAAGCACTCACAGAGTACAACCACCACTCCGTAGTCCGTCACTCAGTAGTGCCTCCTGAGCACGACAACAAACAAAAACGCCAGCCCTGACGAATCAGGCTGGCGTTTGTTGTTTGTGGCGTCCCCACGGCTATCACAACAAATCCCCACCTTGCGCCTGGTTCGCACCTTGATGCTTGCCACCTAGCACCTGGCGAGATCAACTTTCGTGTGTGTTGATGCGCCCCCCTTGCGTTTGCTCCATCATCAGTGGCACAGCAGGTTGCGCCATGAGAAGACAGGCCAATCGGAGCGAGATTGGCCTTGATCACCGCCAAACAGGACACATCCGCTGGCTAACGCACTCGGGTGATGGGTGGCAAATGTCTTAAGGCCTTTGAAGTAGTCCGGATTCACTGTCGCGCCAGCCTTGATCTCGATAGCGTACATACGGCCGCCGACCGGCATCAGCAGATCAACTTCATTGCCTTCGGAATCGCGGTAGAAATACATCTCCGGACTCTCTCCGGCATTCAGACGATCCTTCATAGCTTCCATGAGAATGAAGTTTTCAAACAGGCTGCCCCAAAGCGGATCACGCGCTACCTGTTCGGGGGTGCGTAGCCCCAACAGCCAGCAGGCCAGGCCGACATCGTAAAAATAGAGCTTGGGCGATTTGATCAGGCGCTTACCGCTGTTGGTGAACCAGGGCGGCAGCAGGTGAATGATGTAGCTGGTCTGCAGCAAATCGAGCCAGGCGCGTGCGGTGACATGCGATACACCAGCATCATTGCCCAGACTACTCAGGTTGATGATTTGACCAGTACGTCCGGCACACAAACGCACAAATCGCTCAAACCGTTGCAGGTCATGCACAGCGGCTAGCTGCCGCAGGTCACGTTCAACATAGGTGGCAAAGTAATCGGCCAGTGCCTGTGCCGGGTCGAGTCCAAGATCATGGATGCGCGGATAAAACCCGGTGAGCACGGTCCGGTGAAGGTCGGGAGAAACCTGAGCTCCGGGAACACGTTGAGTTTCGGACAAGGTAAAAGGAAGCAGGCGCAGGATGGCTGTCCGCCCTGCCAGGGACTGCGTGACCTGGGTCATCAACTCGATCTGATGGCTGCCGGTCAGAATGAAGCGGCCCGGACGTGGGTCGGCATCTACCATCCCCTGCAAATAAGACGGCAGGTCCGGCGCCCGTTGAATCTCGTCAAACACCGCTCCGTCGGCATAGCCGCCCAAGAAGCCACGAGGATCGTCCACGGCAAAACGCCGAACGTCGGGATCTTCCAGTGAAACGTAGGGCTTGTCTGGGAATAGCGCTTTGGCAAGCGTAGACTTGCCGCTCTGCCGCGGCCCGGTCAGCGTAACGACCGGGTACTGGCGCGAAAGACCTGCCAGGACGGGTGTAATGGCTCGTTCGATCATGGGTGCATGATAGCCTATTCCTGCATATTGAAGAAATACACTTCACATTGCAGGAAATGGCCACTCGTAAAAGTCAAGCTGTACAAATTGGTGGCAAGGGAAACTTCTGATGGCCAGATACAGGCGGCCAACGGCGATTCTTCCCCCATTTCGTTCCTTCAACGATTGTGGAGACGTCTCCACAATTCAGGATTGACGGCACCCATCCAACAGCTTGATGAAATTCCGTTTTGGCTTGAACTGCACACGCAGTTCAGCGAGGTAGTCGCCGAATTGCCGGGATTGCTTTTGCATTTTCATCAACGCACCGACTTTGCGAATCAGCTTGATTGCCTCCTCGTAGGCCGAGTTATTGGTCTGTTCGACGATGGGAGGCACCACCCGCCGATAAAGGCTGATTGCGTCCTCCGACCGAACAGACTCCAGTTTGCCGGCCAGCGTGACCAGCAGATTACGATCACAAATGCCCTGGTGAGCGGCCGTCCACGCGGCATCCAAGTCCTTTTCCCACAAGGCGATCGATACCCGCAGGGAATAGTTTGGCATCGAAGGCTTGGGTTTCCAGCGACTGGTCGCTGCGGCCTCGCTGGCAGTAACCTCTGCGAGCTTGGCCAGCGCTCGCTCGCGTTGCGCTGGCCAAATGCCGAGTTTCCAGGCGACATCGTGCAGTTTCTTGAAGGTTTCCAGGCCGGGACGTTCTTCGAACTGAACCCAGGTCAGTTGCAGGGCTTCGGCGTTACGTTTGCGCTTGAGGTAGATCGCCACCAGGAAATCCCGCAGGTCGTTGTGCGGCCGATCCGCGAATGCCTTGAGGCCGCGTTCGGCCCACTCCAACGCCTCGTCTGCCCGGCCTGCCTTGGCAAGGGTTTCGGCAATGCCGAGGTAGCGATAGCTGGATAAAAGATCCTTGGACTTGATCGCCACCAGTTCGTCGACGTCACCGCTGGCCTCGGCCAATCGTTCCATGATGCGGGTGATTGAGGCCCGATGGCTGTCGTAGCCTTTTTCGTCAGTACGCGGCTTGATCTTGCGCCACTCCGCTTCGGCTAGTTCGCGATAACGTTGCAGGCCCTTTTTGCCGAGGGTACTCCGATACGTCGTGGCGTCAAAACTGCACAAACCAAAGGGCAAAGTCGTTTCGAAGCGGAACAGGCGTTCAGCCAGCGCAGCAGGATCCGGCTTGGCCATCATGCACGCTTTGAGGTGCATTTCGCCCAAACGACAGACGATGCCGCCAATCTCGCCATTCGAATCGTCAACCTGCTCCAGCGAATTCTCGATGCGCTCGATGGCGTACTCGGCGAGATCCACCAGCATGGGTGCTGTGTCGGGCTTGAGCAGTTCCGCCAGAGAGTCTGCAACCTGATCGATATTGCCGGCGAAGGTGCCGACTGATCTTAGCAAGCTTTCGTTGAGGGATTAAGCCGCTCTTTTTATCAGCCGAGCGGGTTGGCTGTTTTGATTGATTTGTTCATCGTTAGTCGCTGTTA
>JAYUNL010000037.1:0-8600 GCA_043761745.1 Rhodocyclaceae bacterium | reverse complement strand
TGACGGAAGAACGTGCATGGCGCTCGGCGTGTAACCAGCGCGGGCCGTGGTGGAACAGGGGCGCGAGCCACATGAACCAGGCGTTTCCGAAGTCCTTCTGTGATCGTTTAGGTCTGGTGTCGCTGCTCGATACGATGCGACGGCTCCAGTGTGTCCCATGAACCGCCGGATGCGGAACCGCACGTCCGGTGGTGTGAGAGGGCGACGGGGGTGACCCCGTCCCCTACTCGATTCTTCCAGCGTGTCGAATAGTCGCTGTCTGCGGGCGGCAATGTCCAGATGCAATGCAGATGCTCGGGCAATATGACTGCTGCGTCGATCGTGAATGGAAGTTGTTGCTTGGTTCGCGCGACAGCAGCTCGCCGCAGGTCAATATGGCGGGTAAGCAAGTCGCCCGAGCGATCCACCAGAGCGACAGTGAAGAAGTAACTGGCGCCGGGGACGCGATTGCGGCGGTAATTGGTCATCCGTGCAACTCACCATTGGTGGTTGGTAGGATGGGTGGAGCCTCATTTACGTTAATGTAACCCATCGTAACCCATCGCTTACGGCGTCATCCAATGATGGGTTACGCTGCGCTCCACCCATCCTACGGAACTTACAACCCCGCATCCGCCTTCAATGCGGCGACCTTATCCAGCGCCTCCCACGTAAATTCCGGTTCGTCGCGGCCGAAGTGGCCGTAGGCGGCGGTCTTGCGGTAGATGGGGCGCAGCAGGTCGAGCGCCTGAATGATGCCCTTGGGGCGCAGGTCGAAGTGTTTGCCGATCAACTCGACGATGCGTTCGTGGCTGATCTTGCCGGTGCCGAAGGTTTCGACCATCAGCGAGACAGGCTTGGCGACGCCAATGGCGTAGGCGACTTGCACTTCGCAGCGGTCGGCGAGTCCCGCCGCGACGATGTTCTTGGCGACGTGGCGGCAGGCGTAGGCGGCCGAGCGGTCGACTTTCGATGGGTCTTTGCCGGAGAAAGCGCCGCCGCCGTGGTGGGCTGCGCCGCCGTAGGTGTCGACAATGATTTTGCGGCCGGTGAGGCCGCAGTCGCCGTGCGGGCCGCCGACGACGAAGCGACCAGTGGGGTTGACCAGATAGCGCACATCCCCCAGAAGCATGTCTTTGGGCAGCACCGGCTTGATAATTTCTTCGATCACCGCTTCGGTGAGCTGGGCGTGAGAGACATCGGGGTCGTGCTGGGTGGAGACGACCACGGTGTCGATACCGATGGGCTTGCCGTGCTTGTAGCGCACCGTGAGCTGGCTCTTGGCGTCGGGCCGCAGCCAGGGCAGGCGGCCGTCGCGGCGCACTTCAGCCTGGCGCTGCATGATGCGATGCGCATAGTAGATGGGGAAGGGCATGAGCTGCGGCGTGTCGTTGCAGGCGTAGCCGAACATCAGGCCCTGGTCGCCGGCGCCTTGTTCGAGATCGAGGCCTTCGCCTTCATTGACGCCTTGCGCGATATCCGGCGACTGAGTGTTGATGGCGGCGAGGACGGCGCAGGACTTGTAGTCGAAGCCGATCTCGGAGGTGTCGTAGCCGATGCGCTTGATGGTCTCCTGCGCGATTTCGCGGTAGTTGATGTGCGCCTTGGTGGTGATTTCACCGGAAATGACGACGAGACCGGTGCTGACCAGTGTTTCGCAGGCAACGCGGCCATGCTTGTCTTCGGCCAGAATGGCGTCGAGAACGGCATCCGAAATCTGGTCGGCGACTTTGTCGGGGTGACCTTCAGAAACGGATTCGGAAGAAAAAAGATATTCGTGAGACATGCGCTGCTCCTAGTTTAATTATCCCGTTGGCCCGGCGTTACCGGCCCTGGGAGGGAGCAGGTGACGCTTTAGCAGTATTTGGATTAGCCGCCCTGCAAGTTGTCTTGATTAACTCGGCGGAACGGCAATTATAATTTTTGATCGGCAAAGGGTCAAACCCACAATCAGTCGGGTTATTCTGCGCCCCATGTCGCGTTTGTTCCTTTTTGTCTTCTGGCTGCTGGGCCGTCTACCTTTGCGGGTCCTGCACGCGCTGGGCGCTGCGGCGGGTTGGCTCACCTATTGGGCGTCGCCGACCTATCGCCGCCATCTGCGCGAAAACCTGGCGCAGGCTTACCCGCATGACGTGGCGCGCCGGCTTTTGCCACAAGCGGTGGCCCATGCCGGGCGAGGTCTGCTGGAATTGCCACGGGTGTGGATGCGGCCGCTGGGCGAGGTCATGCCGCTGGTGCGGCAGGTCAGCGGCGGCGAACATTTCGAGGCGGCGGCGCGGCGCGGCAAAGGCATCTTGCTGCTCACGCCGCATCTGGGTTGCTTCGACATCACCGCGAAGTATTGCGCGTCCCACGCGCCCATCACAGTGCTTTACCGGCCGCCGCGCAAGGCCTGGCTGGACAGCATCATCGTGCATGGCCGCACGCGCGATCAGCAAAGCCTGGCGGCGGCCGACCTTTCCGGTGTGCGCACGCTACTCAAGGCGCTCAAGCGCGGGGAGGCGGTGGGTATGCTGCCCGATCAGGCGCCCAAGGTGGGAGAGGGGCGCTGGCTGGATTTTTTCGGCAGGCCCGCCTACACCATGACGCTGGCCGCGCGCATGGCCGAGAGCGGTGCGACGGTGCTGTTCATCTACGCCGAACGGCTGCCCAAAGGCGCCGGCTATCATGTGCATCTGCGTCCGCCAAACAGCGACTGGGCAGCCACCGAAGACAAAGCGCTGGCCATTAACCGCGAAATCGAAGCGCTTGTCCGCGAGTGCCCCGAACAATATCTGTGGGGCTATCACCGCTACAAGCGACCGGCTGGCGCGGAACCGCCACCCTTGCCCACTCACCCTGCGCCACTGAATTGATGAAACATCTGCCCTCGTATTTTCTGCTGGCCGTGCTCTGGCTGCTGCACTGGTTGCCCTTGCCGCTGCTGCGCGGCTTGGGCTGGCTGCTGGGCCAACTGCTTTATGTGATCGGGCGCCGCCGCCGCCATATCGTCCTGACCAATCTGCGCCTGTGCTTTCCTGGGCTTGATGAAGACGAGCGCAAGCAGTTGGCACGCCGGCATTTCGTTGCCTTTGCGCGCGCTTTTCTCGACCGCACGCTGATTTGGTGGGCGCCGGAAGCGCGGCTGCGGCGGCTGATACGCCTGCATGGCGCTGAACATCTGCGCGATCCCGATGGACGCCCCATCATTTTGCTGGCGCCACACTTCGTCGGGCTCGATGCCGGCGGCATCATGATGGGCATGAGCATGAAAGTGGTCAGCGTTTATTCGCAGCAAAAAAATCCCGTCATCGATGCGGTGCTCTATGCCGGGCGCAAGCGCTTCAACGACCCACTCCTGCTCTCGCGCCAGGATGGCATGCGCAAAGCACTCAAGGCGCTCAAGGACGGCCTGCCCTTCTTCTATCTGCCGGACATGGATTTCGGTCCCAAGGATGCGGTGTTCGCACCGTTTTTTGGCGTGCCGACTGCCACCGTCACCGGCGTGTCGCGGCTGGCGCGGCTGACCAATGCGCGCGTCGTCGCGTGCATTGCCCGCATGGTGAGCGACGGCTACGAAGTCACGCTGATGCCACCCTGGGAAAATTTTCCCGGCGAGAGCGTGGAAGCCGACACCGTGCGCATGAACGCCTGCATCGAGGAGCAGGTGCGCAGCATGCCCGAGCAATACTACTGGGTGCATCGGCGCTTCAAGACGCGGCCGCCCGGTGAGGCCAGCGTCTATGCTTAGGTGTGCGCTTGCGGCGACAGACCTGCGGTAAGATGGCCACATGTTTCAGAACCCCACTACCGACGAAATCTGCACGCTGTTGGGCGAGGTAAAAACCATCGCCGTGGTGGGGCTCTCCGAAAATCCGGCGCGGCCTTCGTGGCGTGTCGCTAGCGGCATGCAGGGCTTCGGCTATCGCATCATTCCCGTGCGCCCCGGCGCCAGCGAAGTGCTCGGCGAAAAAGCCTATGCCACGCTCGCCGACGTGCCGAAGCATATCGACATCGACATCGTCGACGTTTTCCGCGCGCCGCAGCACGTCGATGCCATTGTCGACGAATGCTTACACTTAGGGCTAAAGCGTTTGTGGTTTCAAGTGGGTGTGGTGAATGAAGCGGCGGCGCAGCGCGCGCGGGCCGGTGGCATGACAGTTGTCATGGATCGCTGCCTATGGCGTGATCGTTCGACGCTGTGCGAGCAATCATGAAAACCCGCTTCACCAAAATGCACGGCCTCGGCAATGACTTCGTGGTCCTCGACGCCATCAATCAAACCATCGCGTTGACGCCAATGCAGGCGCGTTTGCTCGCCGACCGCCACTTCGGCATCGGTTGTGACCAAATCCTCGTCATCGAAAAAGCCTCGCGGCCCGATGTGGATTTCCACTATCGTATCTATAACGCCGACGGTGGCGAGGTCGAGCAGTGCGGCAACGGCGCGCGCTGCTTTGTGCGCTTCGTGCATGAGAAGGGACTAACGGACAAACGCGAGATTCGCGTCGAGACCCAATGCGGCGTCATCGTGCCTCGCATGGAGCCCAACGGCGAAGTGACGGTGGATATGGGTGTACCGAACTTCGTGCCGGCGGGTGTGCCCTTCGTCAGCGAGAGTGATGCGCTGGTGCAGCCCCTCGACGTGAATGGCCGCAGTGTTGAGATCACCGCCGTCTCCATGGGCAATCCGCACGCCGTGCAGGTGGTGGACAACGTGGATACTGCACCGGTCGCAACCTCCGGTCCATTCATCGAAAATCACCCGCGCTTTCCCAACCGCGTCAATGCCGGCTTCATGGAGGTGGTGGATCGACATCACGTCCGCCTGCGCGTCCATGAGCGCGGCGTGGGTGAGACGCTCTCCTGTGGCACGGGTGCGTGCGCGGCTGTCGCAGCGGGCATCGCACGTGGCCTGCTCGATACGCCGGTGCGCGTAGACACGCGCGGTGGTGAACTTAATATCGCCTGGAACGGCCCCGGCCAGCCGGTGCATATGACCGGCCCGGCCGTGACGGTGTTTGAGGGAGAAATAGAACTATGAACCAACAAGGGAACATCCATGAATGCTGACGATATCGCGCGCTACCTCAAAGACCATCCGAAGTTCTTCGAGGACTACAGCGATCTGCTAGAGCAGCTATACATTCCGCATCCGCATGGTGATCGCGCCATTTCCATTACCGAGCGGCAGATGATTACGCTGCGCGAAAAGGCCAGGCAGCTCGAAACCAAACTGGCCGAATTGATCCGCTTCGGTGAGGAGAACGACGGCATCAGCGAGAAGGTGCATCGTTTGTCGGTGGCGCTGGCCGGTGCAGCGGATGCAGAGGCGGTGCTCGCCGCGCTGTATGCGCATCTCGGTGACGATCTGGCCGTGCCGCATGTCGCGCTACGCTTGTGGGGCGCCGCGCAGGCGAATCTGACCGAGTGTGCAGAAGTGGGCGAGCAGACGCGCATTTTCGCGGCCGGCTTGGCGCCGCCCTTTTGCGGACCCAATGCCGGCTTCGAGGCGGCCACCTGGTTCGGCGAAGGCGGCGAACATGTGCGTTCAGTGGCGCTCATCGCGCTGCGTCGTGAGGCTGAAACTGTCGGGCTGCTGGCGTTGGGATCAGAAGACGTGCAGCGGTTTTATCCGGAAATGGGCACGCTTTATCTTGCGCGCATCGGCGATCTGGCGAGTGCTGCGTTGTTGCGTGCGTTGGGGTGAAAGTCTTGACGCGGATTTTCGCGGGCCTTTCGAATGCACGCGGATAAATCGGCCGTCGGCGATATTGCAAGCGAACCGGCGAATATGGCCGATGAGCGGGCCGTTGAGTTGGCCAATGAGTTGGCCGACGCCTATCTCGATGAGCTGACACATCAGCGCCGGGCGAGTCCGCGCACGCTGGACAGCTACCGGCGCGACATCGGCAAGCTCTTGCAACTGGCCGGCGCCACCTCATTCGACCAGTTGCGCGTGCATGACATACGCCGTTTTATTTCTCAGTTGCATGCACGCGGCTTGTCGGGTCGTTCCATCGCCCACGCGCTCTCTGTCTGGCGCGGCCTCTACAATTGGTTGGCGCGCCATCATGGCGTGACGCAAAACCCTTGTCAGACGGTGCGTGCACCCAAGTCAAAAAAAGCCTTACCCACTGTGCTGTCGCCGGATGAAGCCAACGGCCTGCTCGAACCGCAAGCCGATGACTTGCTGGAGCTGCGCGACAAAGCCATGTTCGAGCTGTGCTACTCCTCGGGCTTGCGCCTGGCGGAACTCGCCAGTCTGGATTGCAATGTTGCGACAGATATCGCGACAGGCGAAGTAACAGTGACTGGCAAACGCAGCAAGACGCGCACGGTGCCGGTGGGCCGCGCCGCGCGCGACGCACTGGCGGCATGGCTGGTGCGCCGCGACGAAATTGCACAGGCTGATTGCACGGCGCTCTTCGTCAGCCAGCGCGGCACTCGGGTTTCCATGCGCATGATCCAGTTGCGCCTGACGCGCTGGGCCAATAAGCGCGGCTTGGGACGACATGTGCATCCGCATATGCTGCGCCACTCCTTCGCCTCGCATGTGCTGCAATCCTCCGGTGATTTGCGCGCGGTGCAGGAAATGCTCGGCCATTCCAGCATCGGCACGACGCAGATTTATACGCATCTGGATTTCCAACACCTCGCGAAGGTGTACGATGCGGCGCATCCGAGAGCAAAAAAGAAATAGACGCGGATTTGGTGGATGAGCGCGGATAGGCGCGGATCAAAGGCGAATTCTTGCTAAGGTTAATCCGCGCTCATCCGCAAACTCCGCGGCAAAAAATCTATGCCCAAACTCACACTGAAACCCGGCAAAGAAGCCTCCGTCATGCACCGGCATCCCTGGATATTTGCGGGTGCGATTGCGCGGCTGGATGGCCGTGCGCGCCTGGGTGATACGGTCGACGTCGAGGCCTCTGACGGGCGTGCGCTGGGTCGTGCGGCCTACAGCCCGCATTCGCAGATACGCGCACGCATGTGGACTTTCGATCCTGTTGAGACCATCGATCACGCCTTCTTCAAACGCCACATCAGCGCTGCGGTTGCGGCTCGTGCGGCGATACCCGAGTTGCGCGCGCAGCAAGGCATGCGGCTGATCCACGGCGAATCCGATGGCTTGCCCGGCATCATCGCCGACCGTTATGGCGATACCGTGGTGATCCAGCTTAGCACCGCCGGTTCGGACAAGTGGCGCGAGGCGATTGTCGGTGCGCTGGTGCAGGCCACAGGTTGCGCGCGCGTGTACGAGCGCTCCGATCTGGAGGTGCGCAAGTTGGAAGGGCTGGAAGGCCGCGTCGGCTGGTTGCATGGTGCGCCACTCGCCGCGCCGCCGGTGATTGAGGAACACGGCGTGCGCATGGAAGTTGATATCGAAGGCGGCCACAAGACCGGCTTCTATCTCGACCAGCGTGACAACCGCTTGCTGGCGCGCAATCTCGCAGCGGGTCGGCGCGTGCTCAACTGCTTTTGCTATACGGGCGGATTTAGCCTGCAAGCCTTGGCGGGCGGCGCTACCCAGGTGATTTCCATCGACAGCTCCAAGCCCGCACTGGAGGCGGCGGCGCGCAATCTGGCGCTGAATCCCGATCTGCCGCCAGCCCGCGCCGAATGGCGTTGTGCCGACGTCTTCGAGGAATTGCGTCTGCTCAAGAAAGCCGGCGAACGTTTCGATTTAATCATTCTCGATCCGCCCAAGTTCGCGCCTTCCGCCGCTCACGCCGAGCGCGCCGCGCGCGCCTACAAAGACATCAATCTCCTCGGTCTGCGTTTGTTGAATCCGGGTGGATTGCTCATGACTTACTCCTGCTCCGGCGGCATCAGCGCGGAATCGTTTCAGCATATCGTCGCCGGCGCGGCCAGCGACGCGAAAGTCGACGTTCGCATTTTGCGCAGACTGACCGCCGCAGCCGATCATGCGGTCTCGCTGGCTTTTCCCGAGGGCGAATACCTCAAGGGCTTGCTATGCCAGGTTGCGAGCTGAAGCCGCCGCTTGTCGCCGGTAGGGATACAGGGGAAACGCTGCTGGCTTAATGCAACTAGATTGCATTAACTGCTCGCATGTGTTTCAATTCCGATATGAGCCTTGAATCAAACTCATCCATCTCCGCCGCTGAGGCCGCTATTCGCGCCACCGGATCGCGAGTGACGGTGGCACGTGTGCGTGTCCTGAACGTGTTGAGATCGGCACCAAAGCCGCTTTGTCACCGCGATCTCGAAACGCTGTTGAGCAACCGGCGACGCAGCGGTATAGACCGGGTGACGCTTTATCGTGTTCTCGATTGGTTGGTCGAAAACGGTCTCACTCACAGGGCGGCCGATGCGCGTGGCGTTTCTCGCTTTACGGCGGCCCAGCCCCATGTCGAACATTCGCGGCACATGCATTTCCGTTGTACCGGATGCGGTAACGTCATATGTTTGGACGCCCCGCCACCCAAGCCACCAAAGTTGCCTAAAGGCTTCTACCTTTCCGGCATGGAGCTCGATGTCCGCGGTGAGTGTCAGAGCTGTCACCATCATTCTCGGGCGGCGATTTCTGCCGCTGGTCTAAACGCATGAATGTGAAGTTGCAGCGCGCCGCGCGTCGCTGGATTCTGGGATGGGCAATTATTTCCCTGCTCGGTTTTCAG
>JAYUNL010000036.1:0-4635 GCA_043761745.1 Rhodocyclaceae bacterium | reverse complement strand
TTACGGCCTGCATCTTTGTCGTTAAGGAACTCACGACCCTCGATTACTCGAACGCCGCTCCTTCGTGCTACCAAGGCGAATGGACAATTCCTTGGACGGAACTTTAACCCGCTAGCTAAATTGCTGTTACTGCGAACGCCTGACCCGCTGACCCTGGACCACTGACCCTGGACCAAGTCCGGCCTTATGCTGGGCCTCGGTGAAACCGATGAAGAGATTCTGGAAGTGATGCGCGATCTGCGCGCCCATGATGTGGAAATGCTCACTCTAGGCCAATACCTCGCGCCCTCCGGCCATCACCTGCCCGTGCTGCGCTACGCCCATCCCGACATTTTCAAAATGTTCGAACGCGAAGCGCAAGCCATGGGCTACGCTCACGCCGCCTGCGGCCCGATGGTGAGGTCGAGCTACCACGCCGATCAGCAGGCGCAGGAGGCGGAGGTATGACCTGTGCATCTTCTTGCGTTGTAGCTCCCTCTCTCACCCCGGAAGGCTACAATCGGAACGCAATGTCCCCACCCTGATCTCGCCCTGGACCACCAGCAGCACCATGAAATGCTCGGATTGCCACAACAACAATAGCGGTCCCGGCGCGGGCGGCACGGGGCCGAAAGGCCCTCACGGTTCGAGCTATGCACCGCTGCTGGAACGACAGTACGTGACCTTGGATCGCACTACCGAAAGCCCCGCTAACTACGCCCTCTGCTACAAGTGCCACGACCGGAACACGCTCATCAACGGGGGTGGCGCTTTCAAAGAACACCAGAAGCACATCGTCGATGAACGCACGCCCTGCAACGTCTGCCACGACCCGCATGGCGTCAGCGCTGACAAGGGAACAGCACCAACAACAGCAAGCTCATCAACTTCGATACGTCGGTGGTCACCCCGAATTCCGCCGGGCTGCTCAAGTTTGTGTCCACGGGCACGAACAAGGGCAGTTGCTATCTAAAATGTCACGGCGACAATCACAATCCGAAAAGCTATTAAAACACCACTTAGACCTTGCGGGTCTGCTCCAACGCGCTATCCACCGAGCGCTTGTAATAGATGTAATCCATCTCCGCCGCTGGTGCGCCGAGTCGGGTTGCCGTGCCGGAGACCTGGCCGCGGTGGTGGGCCATGTGGGTCATCATGTGGGTGAGAATGTCGCGCGACCAGTTACGTCTTTCCTTGCCGTCCATGCTGCGGTAACTCACTTCGGAATCGAAGAAACTGTCGGGCTGGCGTTCCAGCCAGTGTTGCAGTTCACGCGTCTCGATCTGCAAAGTCTTCTTTAGCTCGCGCCAATCGGGGTGGTGGATTTGCATCATGTCGGTGATCGGGTGCTCGCCTTGCAGGCGCATACGCCACAGCTCGGCCACAACAAGGATGTGGTCGACGGTGTGATGAATGCTGCTGAAGTAGAGCCCTTGCGGTTCCATGAGAGCCGAAGCGTCTAGGCGGTCCAGGCATTCGAAGAGCACCTGGTTGGCCCAGTGCTGGTAGTCGGCCTGATAGATGAAGTATTGATTAAAGCTTAATCCGCTCATGTTGGCTCCTTCAGCAATGTGTCGATCAAGTTATCGAGTTGCGCGAAATCCGGTTCGCCCTGGAACTGCCGCACGACGCGCCCGCGTTTGTCGATGAGAAAACTGTTGGGCGTGACCCGCACATCGCCGAAACGCTGCGCCAGTTCGCCCATGGGGTCAAGCGTCACGCGGAAAGGCAGCGCCTGGCGCTTGGCGTAGTCGAGCACATAGTTGGGTGGGGCGTAGCTCATGGCGACGGCGATGGTTTCGAAGCCGCGCGGCGCGAACTTGTTGTGCGTCTGGATGAGCTGCGGCATTTCGTGCAGGCAGGTGGTGCAACTGGTGGCCCAGAAATTCACCAGCACGACCTTGCCGCGCAAGTCTTTGGTGTGTATGACTTCACCGTCCAGCGTCACGAACTTGGCTTCGGGGGCGATGGGCTTCTGTGAGAGAATAAAAATCCCCGTCGCGACTAGCGCGGTAGCGATAGCCAAAATGATATCGGCGGCGCGCGCTTTCGAGCGGCCGACCACACGATTTTCGGGGAGAATGTCCATGCATCCTATTGTGGGTTTTTTGCTGCTGCTTGTCATCTCGACTGCTGTCTGGCGTTTTGAAGAAAAAACCTGTCGCGGATTTCACGGATGAACGCGGATTATTCATAATCGTATTATGACTGCCGCAAACCAAGAAGTTGTCAGCGACTTTTACGAGACTCAATAAAGCTTAACGTTTTTAATCCGCGTTCATCCGCGTGTATCTGCGTCGATACGCGGCCAAGCATTTTTCGTAGCATCGAATGTCAGCCACACTCAATCCCCCGCAGCGCGAAGCAGTCAAATATCTGGATGGTCCTTTGCTGGTGCTGGCCGGCGCCGGCTCGGGCAAGACGCGCGTCATTACGCAGAAAATCGCTTATCTCGTCGAGCAGTGCGGCTTCAATCCCGCACACATCGCCGCCATTACTTTCACCAACAAGGCAGCGAAGGAAATGCGCGAGCGGGCCGGCAAGCTGCTCGCCGGTAAGTCGCTGTCGTCCTTGAATGTGTCGACTTTCCATTCACTGGGCATGCGCATACTGCGGCTGGAAGCCAAGCATCTTGGGCTGAAGCCACAGTTCTCGATTTTCGATTCGGCCGACAGCGGCGGCATCATTGCCGATCTCGCCAAAGACGCCGACAAAGGTCGCGTGAAGCTATTGCAGTGGCGCATTTCGGGCTGGAAGAGCGCGCTCATCGAGCCGGAAGCGGCGCTCATCCTCGCGGCGGATGAACTGGAGCACGCCGCCGCGCGGCTCTACGCGGATTACGACAAAGCCTTGCGTGCTTATCAGGCGGTGGATTTCGACGATCTGTTGCGCTTGCCTGTGCGCCTTTTCGAAAGCGACCAAGACGCGCTGTCGCGCTGGCAGGGCAAACTGCGCTATCTGCTGGTGGACGAATACCAGGACACCAACCGCACGCAATATCAATTGTTGCGCCAACTCGCCGGCCCGCGCGCAGCCTTCACGGCGGTGGGCGATGACGATCAGGCGATTTATGCCTGGCGCGGCGCGGATGTGGAGAATCTGCGTACCCTGCAAACGGATTATCCGCAGCTCAAGGTCATCAAGCTGGAGCAGAACTACCGTTCCACGACACGCATCCTCAAGGCCGCCAACGCGCTCATCGGCAACAACACCAAGCTCTTCGAAAAGCGCCTGTGGTCGGAGCATGGCCAGGGCGACTTAATTCAGGTCACGGCTGTGCGCGACAACGAGCAGGAAGCCGAGCAGGTGGTGATGAAGCTGGTCGCGCATCGCTTCGAGCATCGCGGCAAGTGGGGCGACTACGCCATCCTGTATCGCGGCAACCATCAGGCGCGCGGCTTCGAGCAGCAGTTGCGCAATCAGAAAATTCCCTATGCGCTTTCGGGCGGGCAGTCGTTCTTCGAGCGCGCTGAAATCAAGGATCTCATCGCCTATCTGCGGTTGATCGCCAATGCCGATGATGATCCCGCCTTCATCCGCGCCGTTACCACGCCGCGTCGTGGTGTGGGCAGCACCACGTTGGAGGCGCTGGGCAGCTATGCCGGCACGCGCCATCTCTCGCTCTTCGCCGCCGCCTTCGAGGCCGGCGCGGCGAGCCATGTGAACCCCAAACAGCTCGAAGCCGTGCTGGAGTTTGGCCAGTTCATCAACAAGCTGGAATGGCGCGCCCAGCGCGAGCCGGCGCGCCAGGTGCTGGAAGATTTGCTGCGCGCCATACGCTACGAGGCCTGGCTATTCGATACCTTCGATATCCGCGAAGCGGAAACCAAGTGGGCCAATGTGCGCGACTTCATCGAGTGGCTCTCAAAAAAGGGCGAAGAAGACGATAAGAAACTCGCCGAGCTGACGCAGACTGTCGCGCTGATTTCCATGCTCGACAAATCTGACGAGAATACTGATCAGGTGCAACTCGCCACGCTGCATGCGGCCAAGGGCCTGGAGTTCAAGCACGTGTTCCTCGTCGGCATGGAAGAAGGTCTGTTGCCGCATCGCGAATCAATCGAGGGCGGTGGCATCGAAGAGGAGCGTCGCTTGATGTACGTAGGCATCACCCGCGCCGAGCGCAGCTTGCACATCAGCTATTGCGAACGGCGCAAGAGCGGCAAGGAATGGCGCGAATGTGAACCCAGTCGCTTCATCGCCGAGATGGGCGACGATCTCAAAATCTCGGGTCGAGGCCAGGATCAGCCGGCGGATCGCGCTACGGGTAGCGCGCGACTGGCGCAAATGCGGGCGATGCTCACCAAATAAAAACAGGGCGTTGCCGCCCCGTTTTTTGTGCGTGAATCACGCCGTTTATTTTGCGGCCGCATCCTAATCTTACTGTGTCACAAACTATGCTATCATTAAAGCAGCCTATTTTGTGGAGAACGCGATGGGCATATCCGATGAGTTCAATCGATACGTTGCCCATTTGTGCCAAGGGCTTGGCCATGCCGATCGCCACGCAGGATTGAGCGGATATTGCACGGGTCTGATGCTGCCGCTATCACGCGCCGTAACCGTTAACCCACCGGCGTACATGTCTGCGCTCGAAGCGTATGCAAGGCCGAGCGGAGCGGCTTGTCGGCGAAGTGTTGCTTCCAGAGACGCGGT
>JAYUNL010000035.1:0-1614 GCA_043761745.1 Rhodocyclaceae bacterium | reverse complement strand
CAGCATTGGTATTGCCACCTACCCACGCGATGCCGAGGGCAGCGAGGAACTCATCAAAGCTGCGGATGCCGCCATGTATGCCGCCAAGCAAGTTGGCGGTTGTTGTCATTTTTACAAGGTTGATGCGGTAGGGAAGTAGCAGAGACGCGGTGTTGCGCGACTTGAGGCGCGGGGGGGGGCGTTTAGCTTCTGGATTCGGCGGTTTGATATACCTCGTCATCGCGACGGGCGCCGATAGCAATAATCAGCACTTCAACGCGTTTGCCGTCGACGCGATAGACGATTCGGATATTGCCAGTCCGTATGCGGCGGCAACCTGAGAGTGAGCCGCGCAAGGGTTTTCCGGCCTTGTCTGGTTCGCCGCGCATGATGCGCTCTTCAATGACCGCAATGGCGCGGCGGGCACCGACAGCGCCCAGTGCGACGAGGTCTTCCTCAACCGCGGCATGGTAGATGACCGACCAGGCCATCGAGTTACTTGGCAAAGCGCTTGGTTATTGCCGCGTGCGAAATAGCCTTCTTGCGATCGAAAGTGCGCAGCCGTTCGCGTGCGACCGCCTCGATGCGCAGATCTTCGAGTTCGTCGATCAAAGCTTCGTAGGCGGCTACCGGCATCATGACCGCCGCGGGTGCGTTGTTGCGCATCACCACGTATTTGTCCTGCTCGCCGGATTCGAGTCGTTCAAAGACATCCTTGGCCGAGCGGACGAGGTCGGTGACAGACAAGGACTGGTCGGAACGTTCAAGCAATGTGGACATGGCAAGCCTCGCTAGCGCAGATATTGAGCAAATTATAAACGAATTATAATCATGTGCAACTCATAGTTGCCTTCTGCTTTCCTACCACGGCCGTTGAACATGGCGACTGCAAAAAAATGGCCGGCTGGCGTAACACCAGCCGGCCATTTTTCACGCAGGAAAGCGATCAGCAGAAGGTCTGGGCCCCCGTCTGCGCGCGGCCCAGGATGAGGGCGTGCACGTCGTGGGTGCCTTCGTAGGTGTTGACCACTTCGAGGTTGACGAGGTGGCGGGCGACGCCGAACTCGTCCGAGATGCCGTTGCCGCCCATCATGTCGCGCGCCTGGCGCGCGATGTCGAGCGACTTGCCGCAGGAATTGCGCTTCATGATCGAGGTGACCTCGACGGAGGCGACGCCCTCGTCCTTCATGCGCCCGAGGCGCAGGCAGCCCTGCAGGCCGAGCGTGATCTCGGTCTGCATGTCGGCGAGCTTTTTCTGGATCAGCTGGTTCGCCGCCAGCGGCCTGCCGAATTGTTTTCTGTCCAGCACGTAATTTCTCGCCCTGAAAAAACAATCTTCCGCCGCACCAAGAGCGCCCCAGGCGATGCCATAGCGCGCCGAGTCGAGGCAGGTGAAGGGGCCCTTCAGGCCGCGCACTTCGGGGAAGGCGTTCTCCTCCGGGCAGAACACGCCATCCATCACGATTTCGCCGGTGATGGACGCGCGCAAGCCGACCTTACCGTGGATCGCGGGGGCGGACAGGCCTTTCGATCCTTTGTCCAGGACAAAACCGCGAATGGCTCCTTCGTCATCCTTCGCCCAAACCACGAACACGTCGGCGATCGGGGAATTCGAGATCCACATCTTGGCGCCGG
>JAYUNL010000034.1:0-7839 GCA_043761745.1 Rhodocyclaceae bacterium | reverse complement strand
GTGCTGTACATGGCGACCGTCTCGGCAATCCGTTGCAACCCCGCAATCAAGGCCTTTGCGGAACGGCTGAAAAAGACCGGAAAGCCGGCTAAGGTCGTCATCGTCGCCTGTATGCGAAAGTTGATAACCATCATGAACGCCATGCTCAAAAATAATGCGCCATGGAACCCGACAATCGCTTGACTTCAAACACGGTTGCTGGTGGGCGCGGATGAACGCGGATTGTTTCCTCGTCATTCCCGCGCAGGCGGGAATCTAGCCTCGTAGGATGGGTGGAGGCGCATTGCGCCGTAACCCATCGCATTTTGGCGCCCGATGATGGGTTACGCTGCGCTCCACCCATCCTACGAGCTTGTGCGAGGACGACAACCAGGAGTATCCGCGTTCATCCGCGCAATCCGCGGCAAAAATGGCATTAAAAAAGCCGGCAGTTGCGCGAGCCGGTTACTTAGCATGTTGCTAATGGCCCGTGGGTCTCTGCTAACCCGCCTGGGGTCTGGCTCTTGACAAGGTAACCTTGGAGATAATTTTTCTTCAAAAAAAAAGGCCGCAAACCCAAGATGGGCGCGGCCTTGAATCAATTCAGCAACATGTTAAGTAACCGGCTCGGCAGTTGCGGGCTTTTTTGCAAGTGTGGAGCGCGATCAAACGACCGCTTCTTCCTTGTCTTTCTTCGGCTGGATGAACTGGTCGCGCGAGACGCCCAGCCACATCACCAGCGGGCTGGAAACCAGCACCGATGAGTAGATGCCGAAGAGAATGCCGATGGTCAGTGCCAAGGCGAAATAGTGCAGGGTTTCGCCGCCAAAGAGCAGCATCGAGAGCACCACCATCTGCGTGCAGCCGTGGGTGATGATGGTGCGGCTCATGGTGGCGGTGATGGCATTGTCGATCACCTGCGGCACCGTGGCCTTGCGCATCTTCTTGAAGTTCTCGCGGATACGGTCGAAGACCACCACCGATTCATTCACCGAGTAACCCAGAATCGCCAGAACAGCGGCCAACACCGGCAGCGAGAATTCCCACTGGAAGAAGGCGAAGAAGCCGAGGATGATGACGATGTCGTGCAGGTTGGCGACGATGGCCGAGACGGCGAAGCGCCATTCGAAGCGCAGCGCCAGATAGGCCATGATGCCGAAGCACACCAGTAGTAGCGCCATGGCGCCGTCCGAGGCGAGTTCCTTGCCCACCTGCGGGCCGACGAATTCGACGCGACGCATTTGCGGGTTGTCGCCGGCGGCGGTCAGTGTGGCCAGGACGCGCTCGCTGGTCCTGGCGGTGTCCATGTTCTTGGCGAGCGGCACGCGGATCAAAAGATCGCGTGCGCTGCCGAAGTTCTGCACCTGGGTGTCGGTGAAGCCGTCCTTCTCCAGGCGGGCGCGCACCTGATCGACATTGGGCGCTTCGGCGTAGTTCACTTCCATCAGCGTGCCGCCGGTGAACTCGATGGAAAAATGCAGTCCCTTGGTGGTGAGAAAAAACACCGCCAGCAAGAACGTGAGTAGCGAGATCACGTTGAAGACCAGCGCATGCTTCATGAACGGGATGTCGCGTTTGATGCGGAAAAATTCCATAGCAAAAACCCCTTAGCCGCGAATGACGCGGATGAACGCGGATACAAACAATGTGTGGATGCAGGTGATCATTTCGCGCCCGCTTTCCATATCTGACCGATCGACACTTTTTCCAGTTTGCGCTGACGGCCGTAGTAGAGATTCACGATGGCGCGCGAGACGGTCACTGCGGAGAAAATCGATGTGAGAATACCCAGGCACAACGCCACCGCGAAGCCGCGCACCGGGCCGGAACCGAAAATGAACAGCGCCACGCCGGCAATGAGTGTGGTGATGTTGGAATCGATAATGGTGCCGAAGGCGCGCTCGTAGCCGGTGGAGATGGCCGCTTGCGGCGAGTTGCCGTTGCGCAGCTCTTCGCGGACACGTTCGTTGATGAGCACGTTGGCATCGATGGCCATGCCCAGCGTGAGCGCAATGGCCGCCATGCCCGGCAGTGTCAGCGTCGCTTGCATCAAGGAGAGCAGCGCGATCAGGAAGAGCAGGTTGCAGGCCAGCGCAATGACCGAGATGAAACCGAACAGCAAGTAGTAGGCCGTCATGAACACCGCCACGGCGGCGAAGCCCCACAGCGTGGAGTCGAAGCCCTTCTTGATATTTTCCGCACCGAGACTCGGGCCGATAGTGCGTTCTTCGATGATTTCCATCGGCGCGGCGAGTGAGCCGGCGCGCAGCAGCAGGGCCGTATCGGCAGCCTCCATGGTGCTCATGCGGCCGGAAATCTGCACGCGGCCACCACCGATTTCGGTGCGGATTACTGGCGCGGTAATGACTTCGCCTTTGCCCTTTTCGATGAGCAGAATAGCCATGCGCTTGTTAACATTTTCGCGCGTGATGTCCTTGAAGATGCGCGCGCCGGCTGAATCCAGCGTGAGGTGCACAGCGGGCTCGTGGGTCTGGTTGTCGAAGCCGGGCTGGGCATCGGTGAGACGGTCGCCGGTGAGCACCACTTGTTTCTTCACCAAGAGCGGACGGCCGCTGCGCTCGACGTAGTATTCGGTGCCGAGCGGCGGCTGGCCGTGCGCGGCCTGTTCCATCACGGCAGCGTTTTCGCTGTTTTCGTCGTCGACCAGACGCACTTCCAGTGTGGCGGTACGGCCGAGGATGTCCTTCGCCTTGGCGGTATCTTGCACGCCCGGCAGTTGCACCACGATGCGGTCGGCGCCCTGCTGCTGGATTACCGGCTCGGCCACGCCGAGTTCGTTGATGCGGTTGTGCAGTGTAGTGATGTTCTGCTTGACGGCGAATTCCTGAATCTTCTTTTGCGCTTCCGGCTTGAGCGCGGCGAGCAGCTTCAGGTCGGCGCCATCCTGGGCTTCGGTCAGAATCAGCTCGGGTTGAGTATCGCTAATCGCGGCGCGTGCGGCCTTGCGTGTTTCCTCGTCGCGGAACTTGATTGCCACCATGAGGCCATCGCGCCCGATGCCGATGTGGCGCACGCTCTTGTCGCGCAACAGGGTACGCAGGTCAGTCGCCGTAGCGTCAAGGCGCTTGGTGAGCGCGCCCTTCATATCCACTTGCAGCAGGAAGTGCACCCCGCCGCGCAGATCGAGACCAAGGTACATGGGCAGCGCATGCAGCGCGCGCAGCCAGTTGGGTGAACTGGAAAGAAGGTTCAGGGCGACGACGTAGGAGGCGTTGTCGGCATCCGGATTGAGCGCCTTCTCAATGGCGTCTTTGGCCTTGATCTGTATTTCGGTACCCGCAAAGCGCACACGCACGCTGTTGAGGTCGGAAAACACGCCTTGATGTGCGATGTTGGCCGCTTGCAGGGTCTCTTCCACGCGTTGTGCCAGCTTGGCGTCGACTTTGATCGTCGTCTTTACGCTGGAGACCTGCACAGCCGGCGATTCGCCGTAGAAATTGGGTAGTGTATAGAGCAGCCCGAGCACAACGGCTGCCACGACGATGAGATATTTCCAGAGAGGATAGCGGTTCATATTCGAGTAAGGAGTGAGAAGTTAGAAGCGAGGAGTGGGGTGAAGTTGCGAGGCTGTTCTTCTCACTCCACACCCCGCCCTCCTCACAGAGTTTTCAACGTTCCCTTGGGCAGAATGCTGGCGATGGCGCCTTTTTGCACGGCGATTTCGACCTTATCGGCGATTTCCACCGTGAGGTAGTTTTCGCCGACCTTGATGATGCGCCCGGCCATACCACCGGTGGTGACGACTTCATCACCCTTTTGCAGGGCTTCGAGCATGGCGCGCTGTTCTTTGGCTTTCTTCATCTGCGGGCGGATCATGATGAACCACAGCACGATAAACATCAGGATAATGGGCAGCATGCCCATCAGGCCGCCAAAAGGGTCGCTGGCGGCCGGTGCCGCAGCCTGGGCCCAAGCGTTGGATATCAACATGATTGCTCCATTGGAAAAGTCGAAAAATCGCGAAATTATAACAGCTTGGAATGCGCCGGCTGTTACTTTCGCCGGGCCTCGAAAAAGGTCGCGACACAGGCTTCCAGACGCCCGGCGGCGATGGCCTCGCGCAGCTCGCGCATGAGCTGTTGGTAGTAAAACAGGTTGTGCAGGGTGTTCAGCCTGGCGCCGAGAATCTCGTTGGTGCGTTGCAAGTGATGCAGGTAGGCCCGCGTGAAATGGCTACAGGTATAGCAGCCGCAGGTTTTATCCAATGGACGGGTGTCGGTGGCATGCACGGCGTTGCGGATTTTCACCGTGCCCTGGCGGGTGAATAGCCAGCCGTTGCGGGCGTTGCGCGTAGGCAGCACACAGTCAAACATGTCGATGCCGCGTTGTACGGCGTTGACCAGGTCTTCCGGCGTGCCGACGCCCATCAGGTAGCGCGGCTTGTCGGCCGGTAGCCTCGGCGCGGTGTGAGCGAGGATGCGCTGCATGTCGTCTTTGGGCTCGCCCACCGAGAGGCCGCCGATGGCATAGCCGTCGAAGCCGATTTGGGTGAGGCCGGCCAGGGATTCGTCGCGCAAGTCTTCGTACATGCCGCCCTGCACGATGGCGAACAGTGCGTTGGGGTTGCCCTCGTGTGCGCGCCGGGAGCGCTCGGCCCAGCGCAGGCTCATACGCATGGAGTCCGCTGCTTCTTCATGACTGGCGGGGTAGGGTGTGCATTCGTCGAAAATCATCACGATGTCGGCATTCAGCACGCGCTGGATGCACATGGATTCCTCAGGCGTGAGAAAGAGTTTGTCGCCGTTGATGGGCGACTGGAACTTCACGCCTTCCTCGGTGATCTTGCGCAGATCACCCAGACTGAACACCTGAAAGCCGCCCGAATCGGTAAGGATAGGGCCGTCCCAGCCCATGAAGCGATGTAGCCCGCCATGTGCGGCGATCACCTCCAGCCCCGGCCGTAGCCAGAGGTGAAAAGTGTTGCCCAACACGATCTGTGCGCCTAAGCCATGCAGCTCCTCTGGCGACATGGCTTTTACCGTGCCGTAAGTGCCGACCGGCATGAAGGTCGGCGTATCCACTTCGCCGTGGGCCAGGGTGAGCTGGCCGCGCCGCGCCGCGCCGTCATTGGCGATCAGGTCAAATTTCATGTCGAAGTCTGGTGTTGTTGGGTAACGAACATGGCGTCGCCATAACTGAAGAATCGGTAGCGTTCGGCCACTGCGTGGCGATAAGTCTCGCGAGTTTGCGCCATGCCGGCAAAGGCCGAGACGAGCATCAGCAAGGTCGACTTCGGCAAATGGAAGTTGGTGATGAGCGCATCGGCGACCCGGAAGCGAAAGCCCGGCAGGATAAAAATTTCCGTCTCGCTCGCACCGGCAACGATCTCGCCTTCCTGCGCCGCTGCCTCCAGCGCGCGCAGGCTGGTGGTGCCCACCGCGATCACGCGCCCGCCGCGCGCTTTGGCGGCTTGGATCGCCACCACCGTCTCAGCCGGCAGGATATAGCGCTCGCGATGCATACGATGCTGCGACAAATCGTCCACGCGCACCGGCTGGAACGTGCCGGCACCCACATGCAGCGTCAGCCAGGCGAGTTCCACGCCCTGCGCACGCAGCCGCGCCAGCAGCGCCTCATCGAAATGCAGGCCGGCAGTGGGGGCCGCGACCGAGCCGCGCTCCTGCGCATAGACCGTCTGGTAGCGAGATTCATCCTCCGCGCCGGCATCGCGTTCGATGTAAGGCGGCAAGGGTAGCTTGCCGTGGCGCTCCAGCAGCGTGACGAGATCATCGGTGTCGGGAAAGCGCAGCAGAAAGAATTCGCCCTCGCGCGCCACCACCTCGACATCCAGCGCATCCTCCAGGAGCAAGCGGCTGCCTGGCTTGGGTGCATGACTGGCGCGCACCTGGGCCAGCGCCTCGTGCCTGCCAATAGGCCGCTCGATCAGCACCTCCACGTGCCCGCCACTGTCCTTCACCCCAAGCAATCGCGCATGCAAAACCCGCGTATCGTTGAACACTAGCAGATCGCCCGACCGCAAAAAGCCCGGCAGTGCGGTGAAGCGGGCGTCCTTCAGTTCTGGCCCGTCCACAACCAGCAAGCGGCTCGCCGTACGCTCTGGCAAAGGCGCCTGGGCGATAAGCTCGGCGGGCAGCGCATAGTCGAAATCGGCCAGGGTTAGAGACATAGGAGTGACATGTGCTTGAAGCAGTCGTTGCGATCAGGGATAATGCGGCCTCTTTCGGGCGCGTCATTCTACGCGCCGGCAAGCCGGGATGGCGGAATTGGTAGACGCAGCGGACTCAAAATCCGCCGCCGCAAGGTGTGGGGGTTCGAGTCCCCCTCCCGGCACCATCAGTAACTTCAACGAAGTCCAAGAAAGTCCAGAAACTCTAGGTTTAACCGGGCTTACAGCTTAAATCGTAGTCCAACAGCATCCAATCAAGTTTGTTGCAATCCGGGGGCATGAGGGGGCATAATTGGGGGCATATTCGATGCCATCGCGATTGATGCCCCCACGGAGATGCCCCCACCGAGATGCCCCCATGCTGACCGACCTGGAATGCAAGAAATCCGCTCCCAAGGACAAGCCCTATCGTCTCTATGACGGCGGCGGCCTGTATCTCGAAGTCCTGCCCACTGGCGCGAAGTACTGGCGCTTGAAGTATCGCCACTCGGGCAAAGAGAAGCGGCTGGCCATCGGCGTCTATCCCTTCGTAATGGCGAAACAGGCGCGCGAAAAGGCGCAGGACGAAAAGCGCAAGCTATCCGAAGGGCGCGATCCCTCGGCAGAGCGGCGGGCGCAAAAACTCATCACCAAGGTCGTGGCAGGAAACAGCTTCGAGGCTGTTGCCCGCGAATGGCTGGTACGTCGCGCCCCCACACTCTCCGAACAGCATGTTTTGAAAGTGCTAGTCAGGCTGGAGAAAAATCTGTTTCCGTGGATAGGGAGCAGACCAACAGCCGAGATTACCGCCCCCGAGATACTTCATGCCCTGCGCCGTGTGGAAGAGCGGGGCGCAGTACATACCGCCAAGCGCTTGCTGCAATATACCGGCCAAGTGTTCCGCTATGGCGTGGCAACCGGCCGCTGTGAGCGCGATGTCGCCGCCGATCTCAAGGGCGCATTGACCCAAGAGAAAGAAGAACACCGTCCCGCCATCACTGACCCCACGAAGGCGGGCGCGTTGCTGCGCGCTATCGATGGCTATCAAGGTTCGCTCATTGCCCGCTGCGCCCTGCGCCTTGCCCCGCTGCTGTTCGTCCGTCCCGGCGAACTGCGCCATGCCGAATGGTCGGAGATTGATCTCGACAAGGCCCAGTGGAATATCCCTGCCGAGAAAATGAAGATGCGCCTGCCGCATCTTGTCCCGCTGTGCCATCAAGCGATTGCCATCTTGCGCGAGATACACCCCCTGACCGGGGAGGGCCGCTACGTCTTCCCCAGCCAGCGCACTGCCGAACGCCCGATCTCCGACAACACCATCAATGCCTCACTGCGCCGCATGGGCTTCGACACGCGCGAGGAAATGACAGCCCACGGCTTCCGCGCCATGGCGCGGACGATCTTGGACGAAGTGCTAGGCTTCCGTCCTGACTTCATCGAACACCAGCTCGCGCATGCGGTACGCGATCCGAACGGCCGCGCTTACAACCGCACCGCGCATCTAGCCGAGCGCAAGAAGATGATGCAGGCTTGGGCGGACTACCTCGACAAGCTCAAGACCGGAGCCGAAGTCATACCGTTACACGGCAACGCGGCATAACGAAAAGCTGCCCCTAGGGTCTGTTGACATTCATTGATTGTTGAAAATGCCATTTGATTGGTAGTACGAAATAGTTGTTCACACTCAATGACTTGACTGCCCCCTGTTCACAGAGGGTGTTTTGTGGTCATAT
>JAYUNL010000033.1:0-2736 GCA_043761745.1 Rhodocyclaceae bacterium | reverse complement strand
ATCGACATCACCGGCGAGAGCTACCGCAGCGTCATCGCTCGAAAGCTGAAACTTGCCAACAGGAAACAAGACGCGTAAGAATCGTCGCCTTCGGCTCCGCCAGTGACCCGATCAGCTGGTCCTGAACCCAGGAAATCAGGTGGTCCTCAACTGGGAAATCCTGCATTCAAACCCTGCCCTATCAACGACGACGGGTTGGCCTGTCGGCTTCTGGTGGAGCGAGCTCTCGCACCCATACTTCGTCCTCACAGAGAAAGGCTACGAGGTCGACGTGTTCAGCCCCGCAGGCGGGAAGTGCGAGGCCGACGGTATGAGCGATCCACGGGACGCCAGCGGCTATTCGTCATCCGATCTGATCAGCATGGGCTTCATCGCGACGGCCAAGCTGGCGGCACTGATCGAGGACACAAAGCCCGTGTCAGCAATCGATGTCGCCAAGTTCGACGCAATCATGGTCGCCGGAGGCCAGGCGCCGATGTTCACATTTGACAAATCTGTCGGTCTGCACAAAAAATTTGTTGAGTTTTACGAGGCGGGCAAAGTCGCGTGCGCGCTCTGCCACGGCGTCGCGATCCTGCGATACGCGAAGCTCTCGACTGGCGAGTACTTGGCCAAGGGAAAGACTGTCACTGGATTTGCGAACGTTGAGGAAAACTTTGCAGACGAAGCGGTATGGAGTATGAATCTGCTTCCTCGAGACAAGCACGTGATGCCGTGGCGTATCGAGGACGAACTCAAAGCGATCGGCGCAAACTACGTCCATTCCGGACTCTGGCGTAGCTTCGCAGTTCGCGACGGTAATCTGATCACGGGCCAGCAAAACTTCTCGGGAGCAGAAACCGCGGAGCTGCTCGTTAACGCGCTTGGACGTTGACGCGCGTCAACGACTCGCATTCGCCACATTGAGGGGCCATTCCGGATGAGCATCGCAATTATTGGAGCAGGAAACGTGGGTAGCGCCCTTGCGAGACGAATCATTGGATTTGGCGAATCAATTCACTTCGGAGTACCGGACCCAGCCAAGTACGCCCAGCTCGCAGCCGACATCGGTCGGAACGCACGAGTGGGTCTCGTCGCGGATGCTGTGGCGGCCTCGGACATGGCGATCTTGGCAGTACCCTACGCCGCAGCAATCCCGACGGCGCAGTCGATCCGTGACTGGGAGGGACGCATTCTTGTGGACGCGACTAACCCGATCGCCCCGGGCCTTTCAGGATTGAGCGTCGGTACGACGACCTCAGGCGCTGAAGAGATTGCGCGCGTCGCCCGCAACGCCCGCGTCGTAAAAGCTTTCAATACGACCGGTTACGAGAACATGACCCATCCGCAGTATCCAGCTGGCGCAGTATTCATGCCGGTATGTGCGGATGACATAGATGCACGCAGTCGCGTGCTCGCCCTCGCGATCGGGCTCGGCTTCGATGCTATCGACTGCGGCCCGCTGTCGGTCGCGCGCTATCTCGAACCCTTTGCAATGACCTGGATCCACCTCGCATATCGGCAGGGTATCGGTCGCGACTTCGCCTTTGGACTGTGGCGGCGCTAACGCGGGCGCGACCCAGGGCAGTAACAGATGTGTTCCAGTTTCCTTGTCGACACTGATCGGGAAACGCGCCAGCGCCAAGATATGTCGTCGCGTTAAGGCGGCCGCGCATCGAACCATGCGCTTCAGCCTTCGTACAGCGCGCCAAATGCCGGCACGTCGGGCCGCAATTTACTTCCGGCCACGTGTGTCGGACACCGACGACCGGATCCGCCATGGTCGAGCGATGCCGCACATGAGTGACAAACCTAAACGACGGCCGCCACTCCTCAGAGTGGGGCTCTCGGAGACGAACCGTCTCGAGGCATTCTCCGATGGCGTGTTTGCGGTTGTCGTGACGCTGCTCGTGCTAGATCTACGACTGCCAAGCCCGCCGCCTGATGAGCGACACCTGTGGGGGGCTCTCTTCAAACTGCTCCCCGTGTTCGCATCGTGGGTAACTAGCTTCGGCTTTGTCCTCGTGATCTGGGTTAACCACCATTACCTCTTCAATCAAATCACGCGCGCAGATCGTGGCCTCCTATGGCTGAACGGGCTCCTGCTTTTTGGAATCTCCTTCATTCCATTCCCGACGGCCCTCGCCGGTGAGTACTTTCTAGCGACACCCGGGCTATTTCTGCTCAGTGCTGCCATGTTTGTGGTCTCGACCAGCTTCAGCCTGATGCGGTGGTACTCGGGATCGGTCGCCCACCTGACAGACGAGCACGTTACGGTAGTGACCCGAAATGCCGGCTTGCGAAGAAGTGCCCTAGCACCTGCCCTGTATGCCGTCTCCATGGCCCTATCTTTCGCATGGCCGTTGGGGGCCGTGGTCATCCAGTTCGGCGTTCCCATGCTTTTCTTCTTGAGAAGCCCGAGCCACGCATCCGCTGAAGCCAAGACTGCATCCACCGAGAACGGTTAGCGCGTAACCCCAGACTCTGAGGACGCCTTGAAGCACGCGGCATGCAACAAGTCCGATCGTTCTTCTGGCCGCGATCGCCGGCAGGCCGGCGGTCGCCCAAAGTACTTGCGGGCGAGTATCAGTTCAAGGCCTCCGACGTCGAAACTTTCAAGGATCGCTTGCTGCCCGAATGACGAGTTCATTTAACATATTCACTCCCACTCGATCGTCGCCGGCGGCTTGCCGGAGATGTCGTAGACCACGCGTGAGATGCCGGGCACTTCATTGACGATACGGCGCGCGCACACAT
>JAYUNL010000032.1:0-4667 GCA_043761745.1 Rhodocyclaceae bacterium | reverse complement strand
ACACGCCGGGCTTCATCGTCAATCACGCTGGCCGGGGGTTTGTCACGGAAGCACTGCGCCTGCTCGGCGAAAACATCACCGAGTTCTACGAAATCGATCTCATCATGCGCGAGGCCGTCGGCTTCCGCATGGGGCCTTTCGAGCTGCTCGATCTCACCGGGCTGGATGTGTCGCAGCCGGTAATGGAATCCATCTACAACCAGTATTATCACGAACCACGCTACCGGCCCTCGCCGCTGGCCGCGCAACGGCTGATCGGTGGCGTGCTGGGCCGCAAGACCGGACGCGGCTTTTACACCTACGAAAACAATCAGGCGCAAGCCACGCCCGTCACGCCGACGCCTGCCACACGCCCTGCCCGCGTCTGGGTGAGCGCAGCCAACCCCGAGTTGGCCGCAAAAGCCGAGGCGCTGGTCAAACAACTGGGCGGCACGCTGGATGAAGGCGCCCGCCCGCAGTCAGACAGCCTGTGCGTCGTCACGCCGCTGGGCCAGGATGCCACCACCTGCGCCGTAGCCGAAGGCCTCGATGCGAGCAAAACCGTTGCGCTCGACCTGCTCTTCCCCACCGACAAGCGCCGCACGCTGATGACTAACCCGCTCACCAGCGCCGCGACGCGTGAGGCGGCTCATGGCCTCTTCGGTGCCGATGGTGTTGCGGTTTCGGTGATCCGCGACAGCGCCGGTCTGGTAGCGCAACGCATCGTCGCCCACATCGTGAACATCGGCTGCGACATCGCCCAGCAAGGCATCGCCACGCCCACCGATATCGATCGCGCCGTCACGTTGGGCCTGGGCTATCCGAAAGGCCCGCTGGCGCTGGGCGACGCCCTCGGTGCGCGCACTGTGCTTGCCATGCTGGAAAACTTGCAGCGCTTCTACGGCGACCCACGCTATCGTCCCAGCCCATGGCTCAAGCGCCGTGCGCTTTTGGGCGCCTCGCTGCTCACCGCCGAGTAAGCGGCAGCATGCTCGACTGGGGATCCATCGATACCGTCCTGCTCGACATGGACGGCACCTTGCTGGATCTCCATTTCGACAATCACTTCTGGCAGGAACACATGCCGCGCCGCTACGCCGAGCGGCACAAGCTGCCGCAGGACGCAGCGCGCGCCGATCTCAGCGCGCGCTACAGCGCCAAGGTCGGCACGCTCGACTGGTACTGCGTGGACTACTGGAGCCGCGAATTACAACTCGACATAGAAACGCTCAAACAGGAAGTCGCGCATCTCATCGCCGTGCATCCGGATGTACCGGAATTTCTCAACGCACTGCGCTTGCGCGGCAAGCGCGTGCTGCTGGTCACCAATGCCCATCACAAAAGCCTGGCGCTGAAAATGGCGCGCACCGGGTTGGCTACGCATTTCGACGAACTCATCACCTCGCACGATATCGGCCTACCCAAGGAGAACACCGCGTTCTGGCCGGCGCTGCGAACCAAGCATCCATTCGATCCAATGCGCACGCTGCTGATTGACGATAGCCTGCCAGTGTTGCGCTCCGCCCGCGTCGGCGGCATTGCGCATCTGCTCGCCGTTTACCACCCGGATTCGCGCCAGCCGCAGAAAGACGTCGAGGAATTCACCGCTTTCCGCCGTTTCGCCGACATCACGCCAAGCAGATCGGCGTAAATACCGTCGCCCCTGTACCTCCTACAGGCATCTCCTATTTTGCCGTTAATGGTCACATGAACGCGTACGGTTTGACGGCGATCACAATCGGCGCGGCTGATTGAAGTAAACTGCGCATAATGCGCATGAGGAGACACCTGAAATGATGTACACGCTGCATGAGCTGCAACACGCAGCATCCGCACCACTCAAATATCTGGCCGAAGTCAGTCAGCAGCTTTTTTCGCATCCCTTCAGCCCGCTCGCTCACCTGCCGCATAGCAGCCGTGTGGCGGCCGGTTCCGAGTTGTTTGCGCGCGCAGTACGGCGCTACGAAAAACCGACTTTCGGCTACAAGCACACCTTGATCGACGGCGCCGAAATTGCGGTCGCCGAATCGGTGGTGCTCGCCAAACCTTTCTGCAACCTGCTGCATTTTCAGCGTGCCACAACACGCCGCGATCCCAAGGTGCTGGTGGTCGCACCGCTCTCCGGTCACCATGCCACGCTGCTGCGCGACACCGTGCGCGCTCTGCTGCCCAATCATGACGTCTACATCACCGATTGGATAGATGCGCGCCAGGTACCGGTGTCCGAAGGGTATTTCCACTTCGCTGACTACGTCACTTATGTGCAGGAGTTCTTGCGCTTCCTCGCTCCGGATGTGCATGTCATTTCCGTTTGCCAGCCAACTGTCCCGGTGCTCGCCGCCATTTCACTTATGGCAGCGGAGAACGATTCAGCCCAGCCGCGCACCATGACCATGATGGGCGGCCCCATCGATACGCGCAAAGCGCCGACGGAAGTGAATCTCTACGCCAAGAAGCACAGCCGTCGCTGGTTCGAATCGCATGTCATTGCACGCGTGCCGCCAAAATATCCGGGTTATACACGCCGCGTGTATCCGGGCTTTTTGCAGCACAGCGGCTTCGTGGCGATGAATCCGGACCGCCACTTGCAGGCCCACCTCGATTTCTATAATCACCTCGTCGAGGGCGACGGCGAATCGGCGGAGGCGCATCGCCGGTTCTACGATGAATACAACGCCGTGATGGATTTGTCCGCCGAGTATTACCTTGAGACACTGGAAATGGTTTTCATGCAGCACCAACTGCCGCAGGGCGAGATGGTGGTGCATGGAAAGCAGGTGCAACCCTGGGCCATCCACAAGACCGCGCTGTTCACCATCGAAGGCGAACTGGACGATATCTCCGGCCCTGGCCAGACTGAGGCCGCGCACGAAATCTGCACCGGCCTGGCGACAGACATGAAAGAACACTTCCTCGTGCCCGGCGTCGGTCACTACGGCATTTTCAGCGGCCGTCGCTGGCGCGAAATCATTTGCCCGCGCGTCGCTGAATTCATACGTAAACATGCTTAGTCGGCGGAGCACAAACAGCGCGTTGCTTTAGGTGCTCCGGCTAGTGGTCTGCTGCGTAAATACCAGTACTGAATGAAAGTGATGGATTTCGGATTGTGGTAAGGCGCGAACCACAGCGATAGCGCTGCCTATCGCGCGAATTCGCAACGCCGCCACAGCCCGAAAGACGCACTTTCATGGTCTGATATTTACGAAGCAGACCACTACCCTTTCCCGGCTGGTCGTTTGTGCGCCGCACGATTGACAGCACAACTTTCGGCATACACACTCTGCGACGCAGTTCAGCAGTTCTCGTCGACGGTTCCCCGCTCGGCTTTCGCATATTCCGGCGGTAATCGCTTCCTTGGCAATCCTTATCCTTAGGAGGGTGTATGCGCAACAATAAATCCGTTTCGCTTTGTCTTGGCATGCTGTCCGCGTTCGTGCTCGCGTTCACCGCGCTTCCTGCGATGGCCGCACAAACGTTCCAGGCCTATGAAATCGGTGGCGTGCCGACGTTCACCGGAAATGGCGGTCCTGGCAGTACGATCACCGTCCAGGCTGTGCTGTACGATCCAGCCAATCACAGCGTCGCCATCGGCGCCAAGTACGAATGGTGCGTCATCACCAGTTACACACCCGAAGGGCATCCGTTGCTGTGGTGCGCGGAGGCGCTGGGCTTCACCGGCAAAGGCGTCCTGTTCGCGGCAGGCACGTTGGATGAGGCGCTGATCGAAGCCTATCAACCGCAGAGCCTACCGGTCGTCGCCGGCATAGGCCGCTACGCGGGCAAGACGGGCACAGAAACGATCCAACAAGTCGTATTCCCCAATGAGTTTCTGCTGACCATCAGCCTCCACTGAGTCGTACGCTCCAGAAGCGATAGGCGCGGTGCCTGACAGCATCGCGCTTTTTTATTATCAGAGCCCTTTTCACAAAATGTCGTAAAGCCTATCGCATCCTTGCGACGGATGCGTCAACGCTTCTCGCCGCTGGGCGACAAAATCGAGAAAGATGTCCGTTGTTTGCGATGTAACAAACGCATCCCGCAAAAAACTTTATCGCGCCCAGCGCTCCGCTGGCTCATGCATGACGCGCCTTGATTGCAGGAAAATCAGTCGCCTAAGCGCGCTTTTCAGCGGCTGTAAGTCGAAAGTTAACAGCGTTAAACAATATGACTAAAGTTATATTTACATAGCGCTTTTCGCCATTCAAACTCCGCCCCGCAGTATCGCAGTTGCAGCAAGCGATTTGTCGTGCGGTCGGGCTAATGCGCACGGTAATCGTGATCTCACGTAGCTAATAATGATGCAGTCTTTTTAATCCTTAGGAGGGTGTATGCGTAGTTTGAAATTTGCTGTTGCTGGTGTTTTTGCCGCTATGAGCTTGGCTGCCGCCGCAAGCCAAACCATCGTGGCCTACGAAATTGGTAATTCTCCCTACTTCATCGGCAACGGCGCCCCAGGTAGCACCATCACCTTGACCGCCAGCTTGCGCAACCCCAGCAATCACGCGCAAGTGATCGGCTCGAAGAACGAATGGTGCATGATCACGTCCTATTCGCCCGGCCCGATCCTGTACTGCGACGAGAGCCTGGTCTTCAACGCCGGCGGCAGCCTGTTCGCCCACGGCTACATCGATGAAGTCGCGCTCGAGCACTTCGCGCCGCAGACCATCTCGGTGTACAAGGGTGCTGGC
>JAYUNL010000031.1:0-2967 GCA_043761745.1 Rhodocyclaceae bacterium | reverse complement strand
GTATGATTCCTTCTGGGTCTTCTCATTGCTGCTCTCCTTGTGCGGGCGCTTCAAACGCCCATAAGAGCAGGTCCTCCACTTATCAGCCAGTCCTGTTTTGCTGGGCCACCTCTAGCAACCAGCCGGCGCCGCCGGCATGAGAGTCGATGCGCTCGCAGTGAACGAAATAGCTGCATCCGTTGACCGTAAGAGACTTCGTCGTTGTCTTCCCGTGGCGGAACAGATCGCTGATTTCGTTGGGCACTACCTCATCAATGTCGGCGCCGGGCAGCGCGCTTGGCCATAGCGACTGCGCGCGCGCGTTGGAGAGTGCCAAGAGGCCGCTATCATCAACGCCGAGGAGCGGCACCGGCAGGCGGAAAAACGCCTCATGGGCGGCGCCTATCATGACCTCGTTGCGCGAGATACGCGCGGACTTTTCGGTCAGCAACTCCTGCAACAATTCGTTGGTTTGGCGCAGCTTCCACGAGGCGTCGCGGAACTGGTCATTGAGTTGGATGTTTTCCTGCGCCATTTCCTGCTGGCGGAACGCCTCGCGGATCGCGGCGCGCAGTTGATCGTCGTCCCACGGCTTGGTGAGGAAACGATAGATCGAGCCTTCGTTGATCGACTCGATCACCGATTGCAGCTCGGTGTAACCGGAAAGCACGATGCGAATGGTGTCCGGATAAAGCTCTTTCACGCGATGAAGAAACTCGGTGCCGGTCATATTCGGCATGCGCTGGTCCGACATGATCACGCCGACTTTGTTGGTGGCGAGCAGTTCGAATGCGGCGGCCGCGCTGTTGGCGGAAAGCACGCGGTAACCGTCGCGGCGAAACAGCCGTTTTAGCGAGGTGATGATGTTTTCTTCATCGTCCAGCAGCAGCAAGACGCGCTCGGGAGCGCCGCTGGGCGGTACCAAAACGTCGAATTTGCGCCCGCTCCTGAGCAGTTCCTCCGCCGCTTGCGCCGGCACCGCGCGGCTGAATAGGTAGCCCTGGACGACATCACAGTGTTGCTGCTCCAGAAAGCCCAGTTGGCTGTCTGTTTCGACGCCTTCGGCGATCACTTTCAGTCGCAGCGAATGTCCCATGGCGATAATGGATTGGCAGATCGCTGCGTCATCCGGGTTGCTGGATATTTCTCCGACGAAGGATTTGTCGATCTTGATGGTGTCGATGGGAAAGCGTTTTAGGTAAGACAAACTCGAATAGCCGGTGCCGAAGTCATCCACGGCGATCGAGACGCCCATGGCCTTTATCTCCGCCAGCATGCGCGTCGACAAGGCGATGTCGCGCATCACGAGGGATTCGGTCAACTCGACTTCGAGGTTTTTGGCGGGCAGGTTGGTGGCCTTGAGAATCGCGGCGATTTTTTGCGGCAGATCGGGCTGGCTGAACTGACGAGCCGAAAGATTGACCGCGATGCGCAGGCCGGGATCGAAGCGTTCCGCCCAGATTCTTGTGGTTTGGCAAGCCTCCTGCAAGACCCAGTCGCCTATCGGCACAATCAACCCCGATTCTTCGGCGAGCGGGATGAAATCATCCGGACAGACCAGGCCGCGCGTTGGGTGATTCCAGCGCAACAATGCTTCGAAGGAGGTGATCGTACCGTTGCGATTGAGGTCGATCTGCGGCTGGTAATAGACCTCCAGTTCCCGCCGCTCAAGCGCGCCGCGCAGTTCACTTTCGAGCTCCAGATGTTGCACAACACGAGCGTGCATCGTCGCGTCGAAAAAGCGGAAAGTGTCGCGACCGGCGTATTTGGCTTCGTACATCGCGGTGTCCGCGCTCCTGAGCAACAGGTCCGCATCGGCGCCGTCGCGCGGATAGAGTGCGATGCCGAAACTGGCGCTGGTGTGGATGACATGCCCATCGATTTGTAAGGGTTGCCGGAGCGCCTGCTGGACTTTTTGCACGATGGTGGCCACATGCTGTTCTTGGGCGATGCCCGGCAGAATCAGCATGAACTCGTCGCCGCCCAGGCGCGCGACGGTATCTTCGTCACGCAGCACGCCGGTGATGCGACGCGCCACTTCGATCAGCACGTTGTCGGCCACCTTGCGACCCAGGCCATCAAAGATATGCTTGAATCGGTCCAGGCCGGCAAATGCGATGGCCAGCATCTTCCCGCTTTGCTCAGCGTGCGTCAGGGTATGGACCAGCCGCTCCATCATCAGCGCCCGATTGGGCAGGCCGGTCAAGACGTCGCGGTGGCCTAGGCGATAGACCGAATCCGCCTGCTGGCGCCGCAGGGCGGCTTCGGCGATTTCGCGCCGAACGGCCGGCAGGAGGCGCTTCAGGTTGTTCTTCAGCACATAGTCCTGCGCACCGGCGCGCATGACTTCGGCGGCCATATTTTCGCCCACCGTGCCGGAAACGACGATGACGGGCAACGAGGCATCGTGGCGGCGGATGATCTCCAAGGCGTGCATGGCATTGAAGCGCGGTAGCGTGTAGTCGGCGATGACGATATCCCATTGGCCTTGCGCCAGCGCGTCTTCAAGCTGTTGGGCCGTCTCGACGCGGGCGTGGGCGATGCAATGACCGTCCTCTTCCAAGGCGTGCGCCAGGAGGATGGCGTCGTCCGGGTTATCGTCGACGATGAGTACATTGAGCGGGCTGCCGGCCATGGGTTCCATAGAGATCAACTTTACAACGTGTGTATGCGGGACTCACCCATGCGGGCATTGATATGTTTGCTATCGGCAGCCCGCACCGCTGACTTTAGAGGTATTTATCCCGGCGTATTCCTTGGGGATTTACTCGGGTACTTCAGGCGCCGCCTGCTTGGCATGCCTGCGACGCCGGTGGAGTAGCGGGGCCAGGGCGGGGAGTGGGGGAGGGGGCGAGGCGGCGTGAATGCGCCGGCGCCGAGCCTCAACTCATACCAATTCTAATTTAAAAGTGAATTAATTATCCATGGCCAGGCAACGATAGACTTCACGTTTTCTTGTCCGAATTCAAAAGTTTTCAGCCTTAATTC
>JAYUNL010000030.1:0-6833 GCA_043761745.1 Rhodocyclaceae bacterium | reverse complement strand
CCCGTCGGTGCTGGCCTCCGAACCCGGATAACGGGTGGGAAGCAGCGCCACCGATTCGCCGCCGTTTTCAAACTGCAGGTGCGCCGGCATCCATACCACGTCGCGCAGGTCGGCCGGGGCTTCGACGCTCACCCGCATCAGGCGCGAAAAGGGCACCCAGTAATAGCGGCCGTTGATGATCGCTTCGAGCACCGGCCCCAGGCGCGAGTCGGCGTCGGCGATCCAGGCGAACGGCTTGTCGTTAATGGCGCCGCTGGTGGCCTCCGCTTCCTCCATCGCCCGGGCCCGCATTTCGGCCGATTTGCCGGGCTCGCCGCGCCCGGCCAGCAGCAGCGACTCGATGAGTAGTGCCAGCCACTGCTCCGGCTCGCCAAACACCACGGGAGACTTCTTGCCTTCGAAAACCTGCTTGCGCAGGCCTTCGCAGCGTATTGCCTCGCTGTAGGTCTGTGCCATGGCCAGCGCGCCAGGATCGAGGGTCGCGGCGACATTCAACTGGTTCAGCGCCCGCTCCCACTGGCCGACTACACACAGGAGCTGAAAAAGAAACACGCGCAGCTTCGCGTCCGCGGACTTCCCACGCACCTCATCCTGCAGCCGCGCCAAGGCGGCGGCGGGATCACCATCGCGCAGCAATTGTTCGGCAGTGCTTGTCATGGCCACTCCAGCAGAAACTTCGCGCCCGGCGTGTGCCGGAAATTATTGGTTTATAAATGACTACTCAAAACGCTCTCATTCCGATCCGCAAATCAACCTGTTATCGAAAGCATCGGCATGCCAAAGCGACGGGCCCTGCAACCTCTAAGGGTTTGTTGAAAAGCTCAAAAAGCCGTTATTGCGAGCGCAGCGAAGCAATCTCGCCTTCAGTAGTATCAAGGGCTTAAAGATTGCTTTGTCGCAAAAAGCGCTCCTCGCAATGACACATCGGGGTTTTACAACAAACCCCTAAAAAGCTCACCTCGGCATGAGTGACTTATTGTTGGTCGGGCGAAATTTCGTCCTCGAACGACATCACGCCTGTGCCCAGGCCTTCCTCGCTTTGCTCCCGGTATTCAACAGTCACCTTGGCAAAAGCAATGGTCAAATCTTCATTCAGCGTGGCCGGGTCCGCTCCTTCTCCCGATCTTTCAAACAGCGAAGAGATGCGGGCGTTTTCCATTGTGATCTTGAAATATTCCAGTGGCCCACTGCCGCCAGCCTTGCGCACCGCCAGCACCACCTCCTTGATCAACTCGTTGCTGGCCAGACAGGACATGAGAGCTGTGCTTGCCTTGTCCACTCGCTTGGTGATTTTGACCGCCTGGATAGTGCGCTTGCCCGTCGGCGTCACGCTGTGCACGTTGCTTCCCTCCATGCCCCACGACCAGGCGAGGACGTCGATTTCGTCCAGGTGCTCCTTGTCCTTGGCTTCGCCCTTGATCAAGCCGTGCTTCTGTCCCTTGATCTTCAGGAACATGTCTCCGTGTGGCATGGCTGGTCACTCTCCAGAAACGGTATATGCAATATGCAAGTGCGGCCCAAGGCGGGGAGCCAGCGGGTCGAAACAAGGAGGCTCCTGGCCCGGGAGCAAATGCCCCAGGCCTGTCACCATGGGTGCGCCAACTCGTTCCGAGCTTGACCGCCGGCGTCACATTCCGCCATCCGTCTTTGCCGATTCGCTTTGCGGCAGATTGGATTCGCTAAGCTTTGACGTTTTCCGCGATCTTCCAGCCGGCTTCCTTGGCCCCACCTTCGGCTTTGCCATCGGGCCCCTGCGGCTGGTACTCCATCTTGAACTCCGCGAAGTTGAGCGTTACATTCTCCGTCAAGCGATCTTCGCCGCCGCTACCGCCCGTGGAAATGGAACTGATTAATACTTCCTTCATGGTTATCTTGAGATATTCAAGCGGCTCCTCGCCGGCTTTACGCACGGTGAGCAGTGCTTCCGGGTAATGCTTGCCATTGCAGCAGCCCAGGACCAGATTGTGCGACGAGCTATCCACGTATTTGGTGACGCTCAAATCCTGCACGCTCACCTTGCCCGCGCCGCCTCCCCCTCCCATGTGCGTGGTGCCCGACTGGCTCATTCCCCAGCTCCACGCCAGCACGTCGATTTCCTTACCATGCTTGGTATCGGTGGATTCGCCTTCCAGATCGCCTACTTTCAAGAACATGTCTACGGCCATGACCCATCTCCTTGGTTAAGTTCTCTCGTGCCCAGTGCGCCCTTCCCTGCGGCGGCGCGTTGATATTCAAGGCCCCTCACGTTGCAGTTGCTAGGGCCAGCAGAACCCCTTGCTCAAGCAGCCTTCGCCGACGGTAGCTTGGATACAAGCCGCAGTGAGACCGTCAGCCCCTCGAGTTGGTAATGCGGGCGAAGGAAAAACTTGGACGAGTAATAACCCGGGTTTCCCTCTACTTCCTCGACCACCACTTCCGCCGCTGCCAGCGGTTTTCTTGCCTTGGTCGATTCCGACGAGTGGGCCGGATCGCCGTCGACATAGTTCATGATCCATTTCTGCAGCCACACCTGCATGTCGGCACGCTCCTTGAACGAGCCGACCTTGTCGCGCACGATGCACTTCAAATAATGGGCAAAGCGGCAACAGGCGAACAGGTACGGCAGCCGCGCAGCCAGGTTAGCGTTGGCAGTAGCATCGGGATCGTCGTACTCGAACGGCTTCTGCAGCGACTGGGCGCCAATAAAGGCAGCGAAATCGGAATTCTTCCGGTGCACCAGCGGCATGAAGCCGTTTTTCGCCAGTTCTGCCTCACGCCGGTCGCTGATAGCGATCTCGGTCGGACACTTCATGTCCACGCCGCCGTCGTCGGTGGGGAAGGTATGCACGGGCAGGCCTTCGACCGCGCCACCCGACTCGATGCCGCGTATACGCGAGCACCAGCCGAACATCTTGAACGAACGGTTGATGTTCACCGCCATGGCGTACGCGGAATTGGCCCATGTGTACTTGCTATGGTCCGATCCGGCGGTCGCTTCCTCGAAGTCGAACTCCTCTACGGGGCTAGTCTTCGCACCATACGGTAGCCGCGCCAAAAAGCGCGGCATGGCCAGGCCGATGTAGCGGGCGTCGTCGGATTCGCGTAACGAGCGCCAACCAGCATAGTCAGGCGTGCTGAATATCTTGGTCAGATCGCGCGGATTTGCCAGTTCCTGCCATGAGTCCATCTGCATGACCACAGGGCTGGCGCCGGCAATAAACGGCGTATGAGCCGCTGCGGAAACCTTGGCCATTTCGCCCAGCAGTTCTACGTCCGGGGGGCTATGGTCGAAGTGATAGTCACCCACCAAGCAGCCGAAGGGCTCGCCGCCGAACTGGCCGTATTCCTGCTCATAGATCTGCTTGAACAGCGGGCTCTGGTCCCAGGCCGTCCCTTTATATCGTTTCAGCGTCTTGCCGAGATCCAGCTTGGAGATGTTCATGAAGCGAATCTTCAGCATCTCGTCGGTCTCGGTGTTGTTGACGAGATAGTTGAGTCCGCGCCACGCCCCTTCAAGCTTCTGAAAGTCCTCGTGATGCAAGATCAGATTGACTTGCTCGGAGAGCTTCAAGTCCAGCGCGGCGATGATCGCCTCAATGGACTTGATGACGTCGTTGCCAATAAGCTTGGTCTGCGAAAGGGCCTGCTCCGCCAGGGTTTTGACGGCCTGCTCGACAGCCTCCTTTGCTTCGTCCGATTTGGGCTTGAATTCCTTCTTCAGCAGTAACGAAAACTCGTCCTGCTCAAGCGCCGAGCCTTCGGTCAGCGGCGCTTGCTGTTGGGTGTCGGCCATGGTGGTCTCCTAAGATGTGGGTTCGCAGCTCAAGACTGAGCGCTATCGTCGCCAGGCTTTTTGCTCGCCGCGAGAGACTGGAGCAGGGCAGGATCCTGCAGCACCTTGGCAATCAGCTCCTCGGCGCCCGTCTTGCCGTCCATGTAGGTGACCAGGTTGGCGAGTTGCTCGCGAGCTTGCAGCAGCTTGTTGAGCGCATCCACCTTGCGCGCCACGTTGGCGGGCGAGAAGTTATCCATGCTATCGAAAGAAATGTCGACGCTGATGTTGCCTTCTCCTGTCAGCGTATTGGGTACCTGGAAGGCGACGCGCGGCTTGACGGCCTTCATGCGGCTGTCGAAGTTGTCGACGTCGATCTCGAGGAATTTGCGGTCGGCTACCGGGAGTAGCGGTTCGGTGGGCTTGCCCGAGAGATCGGCCAGCACACCCATCACGAAGGGCAACTGGATTTTCTTCTCGGCGCCGTAGAGTTCGACGTCGTACTCGATCTGCACACGGGGAGCGCGATTGCGGGCGATGAATTTCTGACTGCTCTGTGCCACGATGACCTCCTTCTAATAAGAATGATTGCGGAAGTGCTTTTCGCTGCATCCTGCGCTGTGCGGCACCCCAACCCTATTCAAGTTCTAGACTGGGATGCAGCAAAATGCAAGGAAACTTGGTTATGTTGGAAGCTAAGGTGCATTCTCCAAAAAATCTTGGTGCCCAAAACGGGCTTAGCCGATCACTTCTTCTCCAGGCCGGTCAGTTGCTGGATGATCTTCAAACTGTCCGGGGCCAGATCCTGAATAATCTCAACGAAATTCTTGCTCATCAGTCGCTGGGCGCGGCGGATGAACAGCGACGCCGGGTGGGCGGGCTCGGTGCGCTCCATGAACTCGCACACCCGGTCGAGCACGTGGATAACGTCCTCCCGGGTACGGATTTCGCCGCCGGGTTGCGCGGCAGCGGCCGCGCTGTACGCGTGGATTTCGCTTGCCGCCGGCTCGCCAGCGGATGCGGGGGCCGCCTTGTCGCACATTTGCACGACGGCCTTCAACACATCCGTGAGCGGCCGCAAATCCGGCGCCCGCTCGGCTCCCACTTTGGCGATCAACAAGGCATGCAACTGGTTCGCCGTCTTTTGTGCCGACCGGGCTGCCTCCAGGGCCGGCGCATTGTCCTTGGCCGCCGCCTGGATAGTGGCCTCGACCTGGCCCTGGCTTGCAGCATTGGCCCCGGCGGGCAGCTTGCCCAGCGCCACCAGAATATCCTTGACGAGCACCTTGTGAGGGCCGGAGCGGATCAGATACATGGTACGCACTTCGCGCAGCATGGCTTCCGGGTCGGTGAGCGGCGCCAGCGCATTGAGATTCAGGCGCATAGCCGGATCGTCGCTTTCTTCCGTATCGAGGCGGGGATGCAGGTGGTCCCAGTAGCGCTCGAGCAGCCCGTGCAGCAGCAAGAGTCCCATGTTCAAGCCAACCATATCCTGCGACCGCGCCAGCGCCCGTGCGAGAGGAATGGCGACGCGCAAGTCCTTGGTCCGCGAAAAGAGCGCTTGTGCGCGCTGCCGGACATCGTCCCAGTTTGGCTCCACCGCAGGCACAACGGTCTGGCCGAACTGGTGCTCGGCCTTCCCGCTGGCCGCCTGCTGAAGCGCCATGAAATCGGGCTCATACTCCAAGTCCATGCCGCACGGCGCGTCGGGGGATATGACGGCGAATAAGGATTCGATTTCCACGAGAACCTGTGTGCCCCCCTGATTGGTTGTTTAACGTCGGGAATTACGCCCAGTGTCCCATAACGCAAAGCGCAAAGGAACCTGGCATGCTTCGCAAACGTCGCGACGTTGGACGGCGCCGCTTTACTTGTTGCGACATTCTCGTTGCCGCCATGGTTATCTGCCGACGCGCCAAGCGGGAGGCCGCGTCTGCAGGTAGGCGACTTCCCAGGCAATCCCAGGCCCAGCAAATTTTTGCGCCAAACTCGATGCACGAAGCGAGGTGCGAGCGGGGCAGCACCCTGTATGTGACGCTCAAGTCCGGCTCGCTACTCACATACCGGCCAAGCTCAAGTTCTAGCTGTACAAATAGCTCTATTTGTAGCTCATGCTGGTGAGCGTTTCGGCGTCGCGCTATCGAGCCAAGGCCGAGGCGAGCGCGGCAGGTGCGCCCTCGATGAGCCGTACTTCTGCCCCAGGCTCTTGGGCAGCAAAGGCCTGGCCCAGTATCAAGCTCAATAGGCAAGCCCACCAGCGAAACCGCGTAGCTCTCACTCCCCTCCCTTTACGGCACATTTTTTTGCTGGACCAGTGCGGGCTCGGTTGACACACCGACCAGCACGTTTCTTAAGCTATAGCATCGGTTTGAGTCCTTTTCTACCGTTCTACTACAAAATATCGAGCAGTCTTCATTCGACACATAGGTCGGGATCGGCAATGACGCATTCGGCAGTGCCCTCGCCACCCACACCACGTGTGGAAATGCCTATGGCGCGGGACGAAATCTGCTGAGTCTTGGGCAGTAGCAGCCACATCCGGCCGCTTTGTTTCATGCGGCTCGCTTGCGCCCAAGCGCTGGGCCCAAAACCCCAGAAATAGTCGGCGCGCACCGCGCCGCGTATAGCGCCGCCTGTGTCCTGCGCCAGCATGAGGCGGTTCAGCGTTTCGTTTTTTCCCGGTTGATTAGTGGAGATGAAGACCGGAAAGCCGAGCGGCGTTGTCCGGGGATCGACGGCCAGGGAGCGGCCGGCGGTCAGCGGCACGCCAAGCGCACCAATGGGTCCATTCTCGCTGTCAGGCACTTCGCGGAAAAAAACATAGCTGGGGTCGCTCCAGAACGCGGAAGCCGGGCCCGATGGCAGAGCCACCTCGGGCGCAGTCGTTGGCAAGTTCGGAGAACGTTTTCCGCGGCCGGGCGCTGGGGATGAAAGGGAAGCCGGCCGCGCCGGCGGACCGTCATCCCTCTTGGCGGCTGCTTTCTTCCCTTTGCTATCCGTCCCGTGCAGCAATGCCTCGACCATCTGTGCCACCTCCGGGCTCATTTGTCCTCGGTTATCCGCCGTAGGCTGACTGGCTTTC
>JAYUNL010000029.1:0-30394 GCA_043761745.1 Rhodocyclaceae bacterium | reverse complement strand
ATCGTGCATGACAAGTTTCACGTCTCCAAGTACCTCGGTGAGGCAGTCGATACGGTGCGAAAGCAAGAACATCGCCGCTTGATGCAGGCGGGAGCCTCCCCGTTGACTGGAAGTAAGTGGGCTTGGCTCAAAAGCTATCCCGATGGACGCAGCGCTGAGGCCGTCTCGTTTCGGGCCTTGAACCAGCTCAACCTCAAGACCAGCAGGGCATGGGCCATCAAGGAGAACTTCACTCAGTTCTGGAGCTACAGCTACAAGGGCGCTGCCAAACGTTTCTTTGATGCCTGGTCCAACAATGCGATGCGCAGCCGATTGGAGCCCATCAAAAAGGTGGTCAAGATGCTGCGCCGTCACGAGACTGGCCTGCTCAACTTCAGTCAGCACAGAATCAGCAACGCCTGTGCCGAAGGATTCAACAGCGCCATCCAACTCATCAAGGCCAATGCCCGTGGGTTTCGCAACTTCACCAACTACCGGGCAAGGATTTTGTTTCATTGCGGTAAGTTGGATTTGGGTTGGGCGTGAGGAAAAAATCACAGTGAAATTGACGAAGAGCCCAAACATTCAGGAGACAACTTACCATGGCGCTACCGCATCTGCATCTGCAAACCGATCAGCTTTACCCCTTTGACGCTCGTGGGATTGCCAAGCGTTTTCGCCATGCCGCCATCTTCGGCGCGCTCGACGCGCTGCATCCCGGCGAGACCATGCGCTTTTGCAACGACCATGATCCGCTGCCGCTGCTCGATCAACTGCGTGCGCGTTACGGCGAGCAAGTCGACATCAAGTACGTGAAGCGCGAGCCCGGCGAGATCGTCATCGACTTCGTGCGGCAGTAAGTCGGCGATGCTGGTTCTGCTCGCGTTGGCGGCCGTGATTTTCATGGCCGCCTCGGTGGCGCTGATCCTGTTTGGCGAGGCGACGCCGGCCGCTGCCCATATTGCCTTCGCCGCCGGCATCATGCCGCTGATTTTTGGTGCCATGATGCATTTCGTGCCCGTGCTCACGCGCAGCAAGGTGGCGCTTGCGCCCTTGCGCTGGCTGCCTTTGGGCGTGAGCCTGGCCGGCATGCTGGCAGCGAGCGCTTTTCTGCTACCGGGATTTTTCACGATTGGTATACACCTCGCTGTCTGCCTGGTTTTCATCGGGGCACTGGTGGTGGCGGTCTGGATAGTGCGGCGCGGCCGCGCCACGCTGGGCGCGCCGCATCCGTGTCTGTATTGGTATCTGGCGGCGGTGTTATGCCTCGCCCTGGCAATGATGGCGGCGCTGGGCAGCGTGCTGTGGCCCGAACAACGCGCGGCGCTGCGTCTATTCCATTTGCATCTAAATACGCTGGGCTTCATCGGCCTTACCGCCATCGGCACGCTCACTGTGCTACTGCCTACCGCCGCCGCGAGGCCTGATGTCTCGGCGGCGCCGCGCCTGCGCAGCGATTTTGCACTCACCGTGCTTGGCGTGTTGATGCTTGCGGCCGGCAGCGCCTGGTTCGTACCCATCGCCTATTCCGGCATGCTGTTGCTGCTGCTGGCCGTGGTGAGCCTGGGGACGACCTGGGCTGCGCAGTTCTGGCGCGAAATCAGCCGGCGCGACGGCGCTGCGCCTTCGTTGGCGCTGGCGCTATTTGGTTTCGCTGCATTGCTGTTCGTCGGCGCCGGCCATGTGCGCGGGCCGCTGGCGGGGCGTGAGGCGATCTTCGGTTTCGTGCTGGCCTTTTTGCTGCCGCTGGTGACCGGCGCCGTGAGCCAGTTGCTGCCTTTGTGGCTCAGGCCCGGCTTGCAACAAGCCTGGCACCAGCAGGCGCGCACCACGTTGACACGCTACGGCGCGTTGCGTGCTTTGGCCTTCGTTGCCGCAGGTTTGATGGTTGCCTTTGGCATACGTCAAGCTGCTTTGCTTGCGGCGCTGGCGCTGGCGGTGTTTGTTGTGCAGATGGTGAGCGTGTTGAAAAGATCGTAGGGTGGGCAGCTTCGCTGCCCACGCGTTCCTTGATCAGACTATTTTTCGCGTGGGCAGCAAAGCTGCCCACCCTACGCGTTGATTTGTTTTCTGCGTATCGCGCCGATCACCACCACCACGAACACCAAGCCACCGATGATGGCGATCCCACCCCCTGCGCCCATGATGCCCATGGCGACGATCTCTTGCGTGCTATGCAGTACTTGTTCAGCACCGGCGACTTTGCGCTGCACGCCGTAGCCACCCGACCACATCAGGCCGCCGATGTGCATGGCCTGGCCCACTGCGTAGCAATACGAAGAAAACGTCGCCGCGCGACGCGCCGGCACGCCGTAGCCTATGCGCGGCAGCAGGTGATAGACCAGGCCCATCAAAGCCAGCGTCACGCCGACAATGCAGCCGTGATAGTGCGCGGGGATCTTGACGTTGTTGCCGGCGATCATGAGACCGATGATGCCGCCGAAGCTGAACAGTGCCAGCGAGGCATACAGCGCGGCGCGGAGTGGCCGGGCGTGATTCTCGACAGGCGGCGCGGCGCGCATGCCGATCACCACGGCCAGCGCCACCGGCAGTATCGGTAGGCCCCCGCCTAATCCCATGGCGAAGGTGAGCAGGTTGCGATGCTCAACCGCGTAAATGGGCCAGAACAGATAGGCGACGGGAATCGCCAGCACGCAGATCGTGGACAGCGCGAAGACCAGTACCGCCACGCGCGGCGTGATCGGCAGCTTTGCGCCGCAGGCACTGGCGAGCCACAGCCAGGCGATGAGCATGAAGGTGGTCCAGATGAATTGCAGCGCGTGGCCACCGCCCCAGAAAAGGATCTCGTAGTAAGCCTTGCCTGTGAGGGTGTCGGGTATGGTGGCGCAGGACCAGCCGAAGGCGATCAGCGCGATGATGGCGGGCAGCAGGCTCAAGGCCAGCCCCACGCGTAGCGCGCCGGCGCCGTCGAGATCGCGGGGCAGCTTGGCTAGGGTGAGCAGGCTGCGCAATACCAGCAGTGTCGCGCCGCTGCCGATGAGGATCAGCCCGCCGCGGAACACCGGGTCTTCCAGCATGGGGATGTAGTTGGCCATGACCGGCCCGCCGCGGCCGATATAGGGCGACACGATCATGAGCAGCGTGCCCAGCGCCGCAACGGCCAGCGCCGCAGAACCCAGCGCGCGGTAGCCGGTTCTGCCGCCTAGCGACCACAGCATGCCGGCGACCGAAACAAACCACACCAGCACGGAAAGGTCGACGTGCACCACCAGCGCAACGAGAAAGAAATCCGCCAGTGGCAGGAGTTTGCCCACGCCGGGCGTGCGTCCCGCAACCAGCAAAATGGACAGCAGACCCGCGCCGATAAGCGCCAAGAGGCCCAGCCAGAGCCAGCCTCGGGCCAGTCGCTGTAGTTCTGGTTGATCGACTGGAAGCGAATATTGAGTGTTCATGTAAACCCGAGTCTGTTAGTGAAGGTTACGTCTATGCTCGAATATCGGTTCGGAATATCGGTTCGTCATCCCCGCGCGCGCGGGAATCACATCGCTATCCGCGGCTGAGAACCTTGCCCTTCATTGCACAAAAATAATGCCGCCTTTTTCCGCGCTGAAATCGATGACCAGTATCTGCGCCGGCTTGAGCGTCACCTTTTCCTCTTTGACGTAGTTGAAATCCGCAAGGCGCACATTGTCGTTCATTTTCACGGCCAGCTTGTGCTCGCCCGCCGGAATTTCAAAACGTTTGTAGAGCGTGGAGGCGCCGTCGCGCGAGAGGCCAGACGGGCGGGCCACGCCGTCGTAGAGCGGCGCACCATCGAGCGCCACCTGTACTTTCACCGGAGAGCGCTCGCGGGCGCACTCCATGGGTGCGCGCATATTGGGCGGCAGCTTGGCGAGTTCTTCCGGCGTGCGCTTGTGGCACTCGGCGACCAGTTGGGCCTGATGGCTGAAAGACAGCTTGATGAGCGCGCGATCAGGCGCGAAATGTCGGTAGCTCGGCTGCGTCGAAAAGTAGCCGATGATGAGCGCGAAGAAGCCATAGAACAGTGTCTGCCCGAGCAGTGAGAGTGGTGAGAGCGGTGTGACTGATGATTTAGTCATGATGGAATATCCTCCGTACAGGGGCGTGGAGCGGTTGTCTATTCGTGCCGAGATTTTGCAGGTCTTTGCGGAATGCGGCGAGCGCGGCATTTAGTTGCGCGGCTTCGTGGGGGTCGGCCCAGGCTACGCGCAGGCGCTCGGCCGGCACGTTGGTACGCAAGTGCGGCTCGCGTTCGCCAGCTAAGCGTTGCGTTGTCCAGGTGTTGCCGAAGCGATAAGCGCAACTGCCCTCGCGGCAGCCGCTGATGAGCACGCCATCGGCGCCGCTGCGCAAGCTGTATTCGACCAGACTAGGCGGCAGCTGGCCTATGCACAGCAGCGAGATGGCGGCGGTGTCTGCGGCTTCCAGACTGTTGAGCGCGGCGGCGCAATCGCAGCCGAATACCACGATTCTGGGTGAAGTGGTAAGTGCCGCCAGGCGTGCTTCCAGCGCTTGCCGCACCGCGTCTATGGACTGCTGCGGCATGTCGATGCCGGTGACCAGTTTTTCGGCACTGCGAAACGGCGTCGAGGAAGGGCAGGCGCCGGCGCAGATGCCGCAGCTTACGCACAGCGCCGCATTCACCTCCGCCAGACTATGGCCGGGCTTGTCGGGATGCGGCAGCATGGTGATGGCCGAGTAGGGGCAGTCTTCGAAGCAGCGTCGACAGCCGTTGCACCAGTCCGGATGGACCACCGCGACCGGCTGCCGTTTCTCATGCGGCAGTAAAGGCAGCACGGCAATGAGTAAGGTGAATACGCCGCAGAGCGCCCACAACGTAGGGGGCGACGTGGTATACATCAGCGGATGCGCAAACAGCAGTAACCAGTCGAGGTCGACAGCGCTAGGCACGATGGCCAGATTGGCCGGCGCATGCGAGACAGCGGGCTGCACGAAGGACAGCACGACCAGCATGGCCAGCGTGCCCAAGCCCAGTCTGCGCGAGGGAAACACATCGGCGCGCGAAATGCGCTGGATGTGCACCCACAGCCCGAGCAGCAGCATGAGCGGAATGCCGATGTGCAGAAACATCAGCAGCGAGAAGAGCCGGTCATTCACGGCGCCCGGCGTGAGGAAGTTGCGCGCCGTCGGGTCAGTGACAATGGGTAGCCAGTCCAGCCATTCCGCACTGGCAATGATGCTGAACTGCGCCAGTTGATCCCACACCAGCCAGTAGCCGCCGATGCCGGAGGCGTAGGCCAGCCAGATGAGCGGCACGCCGGTAATCCAACTGTACCAGCGCACGCCCACGTAGCGCCCGTAGAAAAATTCGCGCGCCAGATGCAGAAACATCACCACAACAAATGCGTCCGAGGCGTAGCGATGGATGCTGCGTAACAAGCCGCCCAAATACCACTGTTCCCGGCTGTAGTAGTTGATGGAAGCGCCGATGTGCTCGACGCTGGTGTCGAGCACGGCGTAGAGATAAAGCCCGCTCGCGGCGATCAGCCAGAAAAAATAAAAGCCCAGCGCACCCAAATGCCGCCAGGGATTGTGGGTCGCTCCGAAGACCGCATCGAAACCGGCTTCGATGCGTTGTGTCAGCGTGTAGCCGCCGCGTCGGAAGGCGTCTATGGGGGTCATCTTGACCGTGATCTTGGCATACCAACGTCATCCCCACCTTCGCGGGAATGACGGCAAGTGCGTGGGCGAAAGTGTATGGGAAGGCGCAAGAGGGACATGCATTCAAGCATAGTGGCTGCCGAGTGCTTACGACTTGAGGCGAGTCAAGCGCCGCTGGATTTTCGCCTATTTCGCCAGACGAAAACGGTGATGCAGATTAGAAACGTCAGAAAGCCGGCGATCTCGAAGAGCAAGGCGTAATTCACCCGATAAAGGCCGGTGCGGGGGTCATACACCGAGCAGAGCAGGCGCACGCGGTCAAGAATGTCGGCGATAGGGCTGGTCTGCGCTACGGGCGCACCGGTGATAAGTTCCTTGAGCGGTTCCACCAGCATGTCGGTGGTGAGCGCGTCGCCATACACCTGCCGGTAGATCTTTCCCTCACCATCGACGATGCTCAACTGCACCACATGATCGAAGCCCGCCGGCGTCGGCACATAGCTGAAGCCGAAAGCCTGCGTCAGCTCTTTCAGTATGGCTGGCGCGGGGCTCAGAAATTCCCAGTTCGGAAAGACGATGCCGTTCTGCGCCGCGAAGGATTTGAGTGCTTCAGGCGTGTCGAAGGGCTGATTGAAGCCGATGCTGACGATGTGAAACCGATCCAGCCCCAGCGTCGCCACTGTGCCAGTGACAGCGCGCTGAAGATTCTTGGTCGTCGTCGGGCAGACCTCGAAGCAGCCAGTGTAGATAAAACTCACCAGCAAGGGCTTGCCCCGGTAATCCGCCAGCCGCACCGGCTTGCCCTGGCGGTTGAGCAGCGTGAAATCACCGATGGGTTTATTCACTACGCTTTGCGAAAGCTGCAAGGCGGTTTTCTGATCGAGGGTGACGATATTCGGCGCGGCTGCCGGATCCAGCGGTCGCGAAGTGATGTTGTCGGATGCCGCACAAGAAACACCGGCGCCGCAGAGCATTGCTGCTGCAAGCAAACGGAGGAGTAACCCTTTCCAAAGCAGGGTGAGCGCGTGGAAGTGCATGGCTCATCATCGCCAAGGCCAGCGAGGCCGTCAACGATGTGGATCAAATTCGTGAGAAAAGTCTCTCGAGTGAAAAAGGGCTGGTCAGAGCCAGCCCTTCAATCTGCCGCAGTTTAGAAACTATTGGAGCCTACGGCGACTCCCGGCAGCGCTCGACAGTAAGCCCAGCGCAAGCGCGGTGACAGCATCTTACATTTGGATGCGAAAGGCCTTGCCAATCACTTCCACGGCCTCAGGACTATCCCATTCCTTCGCGCCATAGAATTTGGCGAGCACGCGGCCTTGCGCGTCGACCAATAGGGTCAGCGGCAATTTATTTGCACCCAGCATGTTTTCCAGGAAGAGCTGACTGTCGATGAAGTGGCTGAAGTTGGTGTTGGCTTTTTGCAGGAAGGCTTTGGCAGCGTTGGGGTAGTCGTCGGTGGAAATGCCGATCACCGTGAAGCGCTTGCCGCCGTAGCGGCGCGAGAGCCTGTCCAATGAACCCATTTCTTGCCGGCAGGGCCCGCACCAACTGGCCCAGACGTTGATGATGAGCGGCTTGCCGCGGAACTCGGAGAGTTTTTGCGACGGGCCGGAAAGGCCTTGCATGGTTGCCTCACGCAGCGTTCCATTCACTTCAACTTCGCCGGGTGTTTTTGCGAACGTCGGCGTCGTGGCACTGACCACGCAGAGGAGGATCGAAAGGAAAATCGTTTTCATGCTGGGGAGGTTACCGCTCGCCGAGTTGATGAAATGTTGAGAGCGACATGGTGAGAACGAAATCGCGAGTGCAAAGAGCCAAAGGAAAGCCAGCGCCAGCCCCAGTGTGCCTGCGCCCAGGGCTACGCTGACGCGTTCCCATCAGTAGCGTCGCGCTAACCTTGCACTTACTTCTTGACCGTGATGCTGGCGTCTTCAATCAGCAGCGGGTAGGAATAGCCGCTACCAAAATCACGATTCACCACCACCACGCCGGAAATGGCGACTTGATCGCCGACATTGGCGGTTTGCTTGCTGGTGACGACAAGGTTGTTGCTGTTGGCGTCGCCCGTGCCGTCCTGTACATGCACAAAGTTGCGCCCCATGATGCCGTTATTGACCTTCACCACCTTGCCTTGGGCGCTGACCGTTTTGCCGACGAGCGTGGCCTTATTCTGGTTCAAGGCCGCGACTGTTTTCAAATTACTGTCGGCGGCACCTGCGCTGAATGCAGCCAGGCCCAGCGTGGCAACTAGCCCAGCGAATGCGATGGATTTAATGTTCATGACAACTCCTGTGGGTGGTGGTGGAAGGAACTTCAATATTCTTGCCTACAATCGCTCAATGGCCGCGGTCGGTAACCATAGCGTCAAGGCTGAATCAGGCAGTCGCTCGAATTCATAGCGCTCGTACCATGCCCGCGCGAGTTTGTCCTTGGCGTCCACGATCACGCCGATCATTCCAATCTCGCCAGAAAGGCGCAAGCAACGTTGCAGCGCATCGGCCAGCAGCAATTCGCCGAGTCCTTGACCTTGGTGCTGCGAGGCCACTGCCAAGCGGGCCAGGCGCGCGACAGGCAGCGGAAAATTCGGGAACCGACCGAGATGCTTTGCCGGCAAGTTTTCTTTGCGTATGCCCGACATGGCCAGGCTGTAGAAGCCTCGAATCTCCGTGCCTACAGCCGCGACATAGGTGCGGCTAACCTTGGCGTCGGCATGCTGGCGCGCAAAGCGTCGTAGATAATCGTCAAGGGCCGCAACGCCACAGGAGAATGTGCGTCGATCATGGCGGGAGGCGAGCGGCTCGATGGCTCCGGGGAAAACGGCGGTCAACGCTTGCCCTGCTGCCAGTTGCGGTGACGCTTTACGGCGGCGGACAGCTTGGGCCTGGGCTTGTCGGTGTTGTCCAAGGCTTTGGCAAAAGCATTCCAGTCGCGAGAAGTCAGGGTCATCATCTCCGTTTCCGCGAGGATTTGCCTGGCGCGCTCCTGGGCTGTTCCAAGCAAAAAAGCGCTGACCGACATGCCCGTCGCAGAGGCAGCCCGGACGATCAATTCCTTGATTTCTGGCGAGGTGCGCAAATCGATGCGCTCGTGCGCTGGGGTGGCGGCCGACATGGTTGAATCCTGTAGGGGAGTATTTGGATTTATTGTACGGTGCAATCACGCAGCGTACAAGCGTTCCGTACAAATTCCGTAATGTCAGCGACCATCGACGATAACGCCGCCTAGAAAAAAGGGCCGCAAACGCAGCCCATTTTTCTGAGGCACGACCGCCTTAACCGAGGCCCCACAGGGTGGACAGGTACTTCCAGTTCACGAAGTAGTAGAGCACGAAGGTGGTGAGGAATACCAGCGCCAGCACCAGGGTGCCGGGTGCGCCATGCGCGACGGCCACGCCGCCACCGCTGACTTGCGGCGGCAGGGTGAGCGGGACAGTCTTGTCGCTGATCTTGCCTTCGTCGAGCTTCTTGCCGAAGGTGATGGAGACGACCACTTGCACTATCCACAGTGCGCCGCCGATGACGGCCACCACGCCGGCAATGCCGGTGAGCGTCATCATCAGATAGGCGGCGCCCGGCCATTCGTAGGCGAAGGAAGCGCCGGCGAAGTGCATGTCCCAATGCCGGCGCGACACGCCCAGGGTGCCTGCGCCCATCATCACCAGCGCCAGCACGTACATGCTGAGGCCGAAGAGATAGGGCTGTATCTTCGCCAGACCGGGCCAGACGATTTCGCGCTTGAACAGCACCGGGATGAGGAAGTAGGTGAGGCCCATGAACGACAGCGTGGTGCCGATCACCACCGTGGCGTGGAAGTGGCCCGGCACATAGATGGTGTTGTGGATGAGCATGTTGAGCTGCTCGGTGCCCATCATGACGCCGGTGATGCCGCCCAGGAAGCCGAAGCCGACCAGCGAAATGAACATCGCCGAGAAGGCCGGATTGCCCCACGGCGCCTTGCGCAGCCACTCGAAGAGGCCCTTGTTGTAGCCCTTGGCGCGTTGCGCAATTTCGATGGCGCCCGGCACGGTGAAGCCGTGGATCATCGAGGCCAGCACGGCGAAGTACATGAAGTAGGAAGTGTTGACCACCTTCCACTCCGAGCCCAGGCCGGGGTCGGCCAGCAAGTGGTGGGCGCTGGCGAGCTGCAGGAACAGGATGTAGAGGAAGAAGGCCCCGCGGCTGACGCGTTCGCTCATTGGCTTGGCGCCGAAGACGATGGCGGCGATGGCGTACCAGATGGACACATGCGCCGCGACGTTGATCTGCTGCGAGCTGTGGCCCATGGCCCACCAGATGATGCGGTACATCAGCGGATCGATTTCCTTGATGTAGCCGACCGACCAGAGGAACGTCGGGATCAGGATGATGGCGCCCGAGGCGATGGTGAAGACGGCGATGATGCAGGCCGTCAGCGCGCCGAAGGTCACCAGCGGAATCGAGCCTTCATAGGTTTTCTCCGCCTTGGCGATGACCAGCGTGCCGAGGAAGACGAAGCAGCCAAGCAAGGCGCCCACGGCAAAGAGAATCAGGCCGAGGTAGAAGTGCGGCTTCGCCATCATCGGCACATAGGACGTCATCATCACGCTGGATTCGCCCTGGAAGATGGCGACGTTGGTGGTGACGGCGCCGATGGCCATGAGCGCGAAGCCGAGCCAGGCGATGCGCGGCGTTGCCAGGCGGCAGTGCAGCAGCGTCGACGAGGCGAAGTAAAGCACCGCCATCTCGAAGAAGATGATCCAGAAGAGCAGCATGTTGATGCCGTGCGAAGTCAGCACCAGGTAGAACTGGTCCGCCTGCAAAAGATGCACCTCGGGCCAGCGCGTGAGTATCACCAGCAGCGCGCCGACGCCCCCGGTGAGGAGTGCCAGTACGCCGGCGACGGCGTTCCAGCGCATCAGCTTTTCGGCGTCGTTATTAAACTGTAGCCCGCTACGCGGGCATGTGCGGAAAGTTGTGGCCATTTACTCGCCCCTTTTCTTGACGTAGAGGCGGCCGACCATGGTGTGATGGCCGATGCCGCAGTATTCGTTGCACACGATGGAGTATTGACCCGCACGGTTGGGTGTGACCTTGATCACGTGCTCGTAGCCCGGAATAACCTGGATGTTGATGTTTTCGGGCTGTAGCGAAAAGCCATGCTGGTAATCCATCGCGGAGAGGTGCAAGCGATAGGTTTGCCCTTCTTCCAGTTCCAGAATCGGCCACCAGTTCCACAGGCGGGCGATCTGGTATACGTCGGCCGGCTCACCCGGTTTGCCCGGCGGCACATGCACCACTTCAACGCCTTCTTCCTTGCGCACGGTGTACTTGTCGACCATGGCCTGCGTTTTGGTGCTGTACATTTCCTTGGTTGTTTTGTACGTCTCGGTGGAGAGGTTCTGCTTGCCGTAGACATGCCAGTACACCATCATGAAAAACATGGTGAGCGACCACACTAGGGCAATGCCGATCCAAGCCAGCTCCATTTTGTCGAGTGGGCCTTTCCACCAGATGCGTTCGGCGGGCGGAGAGATTGAGGTCATTTGTATTGCTCCCTGGATAACGGTTGGGTTGGGCGCTTAACGGGCGACGGGGATGCCCGCCACTTCCATCACACCCCACAGGATGTAGAGCACCGTCGGCAGGGTGATGCCGAGAAAGAGCAGCAGAAACGGATTGTCGAGTACCTGCTGCATCACGGGGATGCGTTCATTGTCTTGGTTGTCTGCCATTCAAGCCTCCACCTGGTAAGACGTGTAATTGAAAAAGACAAACGTCTGCGATTTGACGCCCCGAAAGTTACCCGGTCCGCAGCCTCCGTTGTTTGATCCAGATTAAGAAATAGCATAAACGACACGGACTTGCATGCGGCGGCGCGTCATGTTGTCGCATATAATCCGGCCTGCTTTTCCGATCTATGCATGCCACCCATCACCGGAACCGCTCCATGGATGTCCCCGCCCGCCGTCAGGTTGCTATCTGGCTGTTCATTTGTGCCGCGATGGTCTTCGCCACCCTGGTCGTCGGCGGCGTCACGCGCCTGACTCACTCAGGCCTGTCCATCGTCGAATGGCAGCCGCTGGTGGGTACGCTGCCGCCCCTGTCGCAAGAAGCCTGGCAGGAGGTGTTCCTCAAGTACCAGCAGACGCCGGAATTCAAGCTGGTCAATCACAGCATGGCCCTGGACGAGTTTAAGGGTATTTTCTGGTGGGAATATATGCATCGCGTGCTTGGGCGCAGCATCGGCATGGTGTTCCTGCTGCCTTATATTTATTTTATTCTGCGCCGTAAGATACGCGGCGCGCTCGGTCCGCGGCTGTTCGGTATTTTCGTGTTGGGTGCGCTGCAAGGCGCGATGGGCTGGTACATGGTCAAGAGCGGGCTGGTGGATGACCCGCGCGTCAGCCAGTACCGCCTCACCGCCCATCTTGCGCTGGCCTTTCTGATTTTCACCGCCATGATTTGGGTGGCCCTGGGTTTGCTGGTCAGGCGCGGCCGCTATTTTTCCAACGAGTCGCTGCGTCGTGCGCAGCGTGTCGGCGTGTGGCTGGCGCTGCTGGTGTTCTACATGGTGGCGACGGGGGGCTTCGTCGCCGGCATCCGCGCCGGCAAGGCTTACAACACCTTTCCGCTCATGGATGGCCATGTCATACCACCGGAGATCTTCATGATCGAACCGTGGTATCTCAATTTCTTCAACAATATGGCCACCGTGCAATTCGATCATCGTCTCGGCGCCTGGCTGCTGGCCTTGCTGGCGCCGTGGTTCTGGCTGTGCCTGCTGCATTCGCCAGCCAGTCCGCGCGCGCGACTCGTCGCGCATGCGCTGCTGGCGGCGCTGGCGGTGCAGATCACGCTGGGCATCACTACGCTGCTGTACGCCGTGCCGGTGGCGCTGGGCGCCGCACATCAGGGCGGCGCCATGCTGCTGTTCGGCATTGTGCTGTGGGCGAATCATGAGCTGCGCGTGTCGTCCGGTTACGGCAGCGCATGAGTACGCCGGTTGAAGTCGCCGGTCGTCTTGTCGTGAAGCGGCTGGCGCTGCTGTGCGGCGTGCTGCTGTTGATCGTTGTCGTTGCGAGCGCCTGGATGCGCCTGTCCGGCGCGGGCCTGGGTTGCGCCGACTGGCCGGCCTGCTACGGCCATCCCGGTGTTACCTCGATGGCCGGCACGGTACTGGGCGTCGAAGGCGTGCGTCTGGTGCATCGCATCGCGGCGACGGCGGCGTTGCTCATCACCATCGCCATGGTGTGGCTGTGCTGGCGTCGCCGACCGGCGTTGCGCGCTGAAGGACAGATCGCCTATCGTCTACTCATCATTATGCTGGGCCTCTCGCTGCTGGGCTGGTTTGTCGGCTCGGCGACGCTGCCGGTGGTGGTGTTGATGAATCTGCTCGGCGGCTTCGCCATGCTGGCGCTGGTGTGGCGCTTGTATGTGGTCGCCGCCAGCGATGCCGCTAACGATGCCGCTAACGATGCCGCTTCGTCAGCCGCAACGACGTCGCACCGATTGGGATGGTTGCGCTTGGGCGCGGTACTGCTGCTGGCGGAAATTGTGCTGGGGGCGCTCATCAGCGCGGATTTCGCCGGGCTGGCTTGCACCACGCTGCCCAACTGCGGTGGCATCTGGTGGCCCTCCGGCGAGTGGGGCTACGCGTTCAATCCGCTGCGTGATTTTGCAGGGCGGCCGCTGGGCGCGGGAGAGGCCGGCGGCGTTGCCTTGCACATGCTGCACCGTGCCTTGGCGCTGACTAGCGCGCTGGTCCTGGGCGTGGCCTCGCTGCGCGTAGCGGCGCGTGCCGGCATGCTCGGCATTGCGGTGCCGGCGCTGTTGCTGGTGGAGATCGTGCTGGGCTTGGCTTCGGTGCGTTTCGGTCTTAACCTCTGGCTGGTGGTGGCGCACAATCTGGTGGCCGCGCTGTTGTTTGCCGCGACGATAGTGCTGTTGCGTCGACTCGCGCAGACCCGATAACCGGTAGGGTGGGCAGCTCCGCTGCCCACGTCTTTCAATTCGACCATCGCCGCGTGGGCAGCAAAGCTGCCCACCCTACGCAAAATGCAGCGCAGAAAAAAGCCCGCGACTGCGGGCTTTTTGTTGCGTGGCTTTTTGATCAGGCCATCTGCACCGGTATCTTGTGACGCTGGCTGACGATGCGGTTGCGCGAGTCGACATACACCAGCGCCGGTTCGAACTTGGTGAGTTCGATTTCGTTGTACATGGCGTAGGTGGCGATGATGAGCAGATCGCCGGGCGAGGCCTTGCGGGCGGCGGCGCCGTTCACCGAGATGGTGCCGCTGCCGCGTTCGGCGCGGATGGCATAGGTGGTGAAGCGTTCGCCGTTATTGACGTTGTAGATGTCGATCTGCTGATATTCCTTGATGTCGGCAGCGTCGAGCAGATCGTCGTCGATGGCGCAGGAGCCCTCATAGTGCAGCTCGGACTGCGTCACGGTGACGCGGTGTAGCTTGGATTTGAGCATCATCCGTTGCATGGTCTTGCTCCTTCACTCACAAGTTGGCTGGCGTAGATGTGGAATCCTCTTCCACAACGTGCGCTGCTGGTGCTCCGCCGGCCTGAGCGCATGGCGGAGCCCTAAACTTCCAGGTTGTCGATCAGGCGCGTGCTCCCTAGGAGTGCCGCGCCCAGCACCACCAACCTGAAATCGTGAGCGGCGGCGCATTGTAAATCAGATTGTTTCCGCACAGCAACATACTGCGGAGACCAGCCATGGGCGCGGATTTCAGACATGGCCTGCGCCTCAAGCCGCGCGAAATCTCGTTCTCCGGCCAGTATGGCCAGTCGAATGCCATCCAGCGCGCGATACAGCCGAGGCGCTTCGGCTCTTTCCGCAGACGAGAGATAACCGTTGCGGGAGGATAAGGCTAGTCCGTCTTCGGCCCGCACCGTTTCGCCCGCAATGATCTCGATGGGCAGCGCGAATTCGCGCACCATGTTGCGAATCACCATGAGCTGCTGATAGTCCTTCTTGCCGAAGAGCGCCACCTGCGGCTGCACGATGCCGAAGAGCTTCATCACCACCGTGGCGACGCCGCGAAAGAATCCCGGGCGGAATTCGCCTTCGAGGATGTCGGCCTGCGCGGCATCGGGCGTGACGTGATAGCTCTGCGGCTGCGGATACATTTCGCCTTCGTCCGGTGCCAGCAGATGCGCCACCCCGGCCGCGTCGAGCTTGGCGCAATCTGCCTCGAAGGTGCGCGGATATTTATCGAAGTCATCCTTCGGCCCGAACTGCAAACGATTCACAAAGATGCTCGACACCACGCAATCGCCATGCTGCTGCGCCTGACGCATCAGCGCGATATGCCCCTCATGCAGATTGCCCATGGTGGGTACAAAAACAACGCGGCCGGCGTTTTTTAGCGCGGCGCGCAGGCTGGAAATGGTGTTGTGGATTTGCATAAACGTAGAGCTAACCGGCGCTGCGCGGCTTTATGGCGCAGCGTCCAGCGACTGAAAGGAGCGAGGTTGAGCGCCATGTTAGGCATCGGCGTCCTCCCTGGCGTCGGAGTGCAAAAAATAGAAATCATGATCTACGCCCAACGAATATTGGGCCAAGCCTTGAACGATCTCGGGTGAGAGGTTCAACCCCGTATAGTTGGAATGAAAATACCCAACGAGTTGCATACAGCCACCATATGATCGAGATACTTTCTGAAAAGCGTCAGGATTTGCGTTTAGTTGCGCGAGCACATCTGCGATGTGTGCCTCAAGTTCCTCTGAGCGCGGCAACCTTGAGTTGAGAGACCATCTACCAAATTTTCTTTCTCGCCCATTACGTGGATTGAGATCTCCTTTTTTCCACGTATCAGGGGAAATAACTCCAACTTGGCGAGAGATTTCACCGGGATCGAGATATGGGCCAGAGATAGTGAAGTATGCGTAAGTTTCGTTTGGATGGGACATGGCAATGCCTAACGAATGTAATTGACCGTCGATTCCCTAATAGCTCTGTTCCGCCGTCGGGAATGAGCCATCCTTCACCGCCGCGACATAAAACTTCACGGCATCCTCTATACTCGCCGCGCCTTCCATGAAGTTCTTTACGAAGCGCGCTTTCTTGCCGGGGTAGATGCCCAGCATGTCGTGCAGCACCAGCACCTGGCCGTTGGTGTCACTGCCGGCGCCTATGCCTATGGTGGCCATAGTGATGAGGCTGCGGGTGATGTCGGTGGCGAGCGGGGCGGGCACCATTTCGAGCACGACCAAGGCGGCGCCGGCTTGTTCCAGGGCGATGGCGTCGCGCTTCATTTGCGCTGCGCCTTCTTCGGTCTTGCCTTGCACGCGGTAGCCGCCGAGTTGATGCACTGATTGCGGCGTGAGGCCGATATGCGCGCAGACCGGCACGCCGCGCTCGACGAGAAAACGCACCGTCTCGGCCATGAACTCGCCGCCTTCGAGCTTGACCATTTGCGCGCCCGCCGCCATGAGCTGCACCGCACTGCGCAGGGCTTGCGCCGGGTTTTCCTGGTAGGACCCAAAGGGCATGTCGGTGATGAGAAAGGGCCGAGACTGGCCGCCGAGCCCGCGCGCCACGCAGGCGGTGTGATAGGCCATCTGCTCCAGCGTTACCGGCAGGGTCGAGGTATGGCCTTGCAGCACGTTGCCGAGCGAATCGCCGACCAGCAACACATCCACGCCGCAACGCGCGAGTAGCGCGGCGAAGCTGGCGTCGTAGCAGGTCAACACGGCGATTTTTTCGCCTTCGGCGCGCATGCGCGTCAGCTCGTGGAGCGTGACGGGACGTTGGGTGGAGTCGCTGAGATAACTCATGATGTGAATCTCACAATGGGATTACGCGCATCATAGCGAAGAAACGGTGAAAGCTTTTAACCACGGAGTGTTTTCGTGGGGTGGGCAGCTTGGCTGCCCACGCAATCGCGAACCGGATCTGTCCGCGTGGGCAGCAAAGCTGCCCACCCTACGACTACTGTTTTGTAGCTTGCAGCAGGAAAATGAAGCGAATCAAATTCAGCGTGCAAGCTTCGCCAGTCGCTGGTCGTTGCATTGCGCCAACAGGTCTTCGGCGCGGCCGTAGTAGGGAATCACACAATCAGGGGCGATTTCGACCAGGGGCATGAGCACGAAGGCGCGTTCGTGCATGCGCGGGTGTGGGATGGTGAGCTGTGGATCGGCGCTGACGGCGTCGCCGTAGAGCAAGAGATCGAGGTCCAGCGTGCGCGGCGCATGACGATAATCGCGGCGGCGGCCGAAGCGGGCTTCGATGGCGAAGAGTTCGTCGAGCAGGGCGCGCGCGGTCAGTGTGGTATCGAGGGCGACGACGGCGTTGATGAAATCCGGCTGGTTTTTCAGGCCCACCGGCGCGCTGCGATAGAGCGACGAGGCAGCTTGCAGTTGGCTGTGCGGCAGGGTGCGCAGACTTTCCATGGCTGCGGCCACCGTCTCTTGCGGATTGTTCAGGTTGGCGCCGAGCGCCACAAATGCGCGCACGCTGGTGCTCGATTCGGCCACGCTAGCCGCGCTCATGGCTCGATGGCTTGGTCGCCTGGGTCTTCCTCACCGCCTGCCGGCTTGCGCTGACGGCGTCGACGTGCGGGCTTTTTTTCCGGCGTGAGCAGGGCGAGCCGTTCTTCGTCATCGGCATCAAAAAAGCGCTGCCACCATTCGCCCAGCTCTTGCGCCACTTCGCCGCTAGCGGCGCGCAGCAGCAGAAAATCGAAGCCCGCTTTGAAACGCGGTTGCTCCAAGAGGCGCAAGGGCCGGCGGCCAGCGCGATTTTCAAAGCGCGGTTGCAGCGCCCAGATTTCCTTGATGTCACCGGCGATGCGGCGCGTGATGGCGAGCTTTTCGGCCTGCGTGTCCAGCACGTCATCCATGGTCGCGTGCAGCGCGGGCATGGCATGTTCGCCGGCGAGCTTGCGCGAGCCCCAGGCGGAGAGCACTTCATGCCAGAGGAGGGTGGCGAAGAGAAAGCCGGGTGATACCGGTTTGCCGGCTTGTACGCGTTCGTCGGTGTTGGTGAGCGAAAGCCAGACAAAGCGCTCGCCCAGCGGCTGTTCCATGATGACGTCGAGCATGGGTAAAAGGCCATCGTGCAAGCCCTCTTCGCGCAATTGCTTGAGGCATTCGACGGCGTGGCCGGAGAGCAGCAGCTTGAGCATTTCGTCGAAGAGCCGCGCCGCCGGGACGTTTTGCAGCAGATCGGCCATTTCGCGGATGGGCGCGCGCGCCGCCGGGTCGATGGTGAGGCCCAACTTGGAGGCCATGCGTACGGCGCGCAGCATGCGGATCGGGTCTTCGCGATAACGCGTCTTGGGATCGCCGATCATGCGCAGGGTTTTTTGCTGTAGATCGGCGACGCCGTGGTGATAGTCGAGGATAGTCTCGTCGGCCGGGTTGTAGTAGAGGGCGTTGACGGTGAAGTCGCGCCGCGCCGCATCTTCTTCCAGGTTGCCGAAGACGTTGTCGCGCAGGACGCGGCCATGTTCGTCGGTTTCCGATTCCGTATCGGCAGTGCGGAAGGTGGAGACTTCAATGGTCTCCGATCCGCTCATGACGTGCACGATGCGAAAGCGCCGGCCGATGATGCGCGAGCGACGAAAGATGCCGCGCACCTGTTCCGGCGTGGCGTCGGTGGCCACATCGTAATCTTTGGGTTTGATGCCAGCGATGAGATCGCGCACCGCGCCGCCCACCACAAACGCCTGGTGGCCGCTTTCCTGCAGGCGTTGCACGGTATGCCGCGCCGCCGGCGAAATCGCCTCAGCATGCACGCCATGGCGCGCGAGCGGAATCAGGGCCGGCGGATGGCCGGGCGCTAGCGCGGGGGCGGATTTGCTGAAAACGCGGCGTATGAACTTGCGGAGCATGCCTGGGAAAACTGCCGGGAAGGGCGCAATGATACCGGAGATCAGCTTCTCAGGCTGATCACGGGCCATCCGTGCAGATGGGCATGGCGGGCCAGGGTGTCGTCCGGATCGACGGCGACGGGGTTGCTGACATGGGCCAGCAAGGGCAGGTCGTTGAGTGAATCGCTATAGAAATAGCTCTGCGCGAATTCTTCAACGCGTCGGCCTTGCGCGGCGAGCCATTCGGTCACACGCGCCACCTTGCCCTCGCGAAAGCAGGGCGTGCCGGCAACATTGCCGGTGAACACCCCATTCACTTCTTCCGGTTCGGTGGCCAAGAGATGCGTCACGCCGAACTCCCGCGCGATGGGCTTGGTCACGAAGCTGTTGGTGGCGGTGACGATGGCGACGAGCGCGCCTTCGTCCTGATGCCGCTGCACCAAGGCGCGCGCCGGCGCGGTGATGATGGGCAGGACGCGCGTCGCCATGAAGTCGGCGTGCCAGGCATCCAGCTCGCGGCGCGGATGGCGCGACAAGGGCTTCAACTGAAAGTCGAGAAAGACGTGGATGTCCAGCGTGCCAGCCTTGTACTGGTCGTAGAACTCCAGGTTTCGCGCCTCATACACCTCGCGGTCGAGCACGCCGCGCGCGATGAGATATTGCGCCCACTCGAAATCCGAGTCGCCGGCGAGCAGGGTGTTGTCGAGGTCGAAGAGTGCGAGGTTCATGGTGTTTCGGGTTGCGGGTTTCGGGTTTCGAGTTGTCACTTGCGAAAGAATCAGCTTCTCGCGAACCCGCAACTCGAAGCCCTGCCGCGCCTTTTGCGGCGGCGGTGACAATTGTCGCCTACCTGCGGTTGCTTGGGTAGCGCAGATTCTGCGCCAGGGGGCGTCTGGGACTGTCTGGGGCTTGTGAGCGAGCGCTTAGCCAGATAGCATGGGCAGCCCTCAACGGTGATTATGCTAATGCTTGCACAAGACCGTTTTTTGTCACGCCTGCGCGGCGTCGTTGCGCTGTTGGCGTGCGTTAATGCCATGGCCGCACAGAGTCCGCCACCGTCCCCAGCGACCTCGTCCGTGGCGGACAGCGTTTATGACGCCGCGCGCCCTCGCTTGTTGCAGATACGCACACTGGTCGATGCCGCCGACCGGCAATCCACCATAGGCTCGGGCTTTATGGTTGGCGCCGATGGGCTGGCGATGACGAATTATCACGTGGTGTCGCAATATGCCTTGGAGCCCAAGACTTACCGGCTGGAGTTTCGCGCCCCCGACGGCTCGCGCGGCAGCCTGAAGTTGCTGGCGATCGATGTGATCAACGATCTCGCCGTGGTACAGCTCGACAAGCGCGACCAGCCCTATTTCGAGTTCGGCGCCCGCGCATTGCAGGGCACGCTGCCCAGGGGCGAGCGCCTTTACGCCATGGGAAACCCCCTGGATCTGGGCTTTACCATCGTGGATGGCACCTACAACGGTCTGGTGGAACGCAGCTACAACGAACGCATTCATTTCTCCGGGGCCATCAATCCCGGCATGAGTGGCGGCCCGGCTGTCACTGCCGATTCCCGACTGGTGGGCATTAACGTCGCCAAGCGGCTGGATGGCGAGCTGGTGAGTTTTCTGGTACCGGCGCGCTTCGCCGCCGCGCTGATCGACAAAGTCAGACACGGCGGCGTGTTGCCCATCAAGGACGTGCGTGCGGAAATCCGCCGTCAGGTTTTTGCCTGGCAGGACGGGCTGTATGCGGGGGTGCAGAAGCAGGGTTTCCGTGTGGCGACCTTTGGCGCCTATCGCGCACCGGAGAGTGCCGCGCCCTGGTTCAATTGCTGGGCGCGAACCAATGCGGATCAGATACCCAAACCGCGCGCCAGCGCCAATTCCACCAACTGCAACACCGACACGCGCTTGTTTCTCGCTGACGATTGGGGCACGGGAACGATCTCCTTCAGCCATACCTACGCCAAGTCCATCGACCTCAACGCTTTCCAGTTCGCCGCCTTCATGTCGCAGCAATACCGTCCCGCCACGCGCGGCGGCTACAGCCGTAAGCGCTATACGCGCCAGCGCTGCCATGACGATTTTGTAGCGGGCGATGAGGCAGCCGGGCGCCCGGCGATCCGCGCGATCTGGTGCGCACGGGCCTACCGCGACCTGGAGGGCCTCTACGACGTTGGCATGGTGGCTGTGACGCAGGATCGCAGCGACGAAGCGCTGCTCTCCAAGCTGAGCATGCAGGGTGTCAGCTACGAAAATGCCATGGCGCTGACCAAGAGCTTTATTGGAGCGCTGCAATGGGCAAAGTGATCTGGGTGGAAGTGCTGTCGCGTCATCGCGATGTGGTCGCGCGGCATCGCTGCGTCGGCCCGGAGATCCGCATCGGCCGGGGCTACGGCAACGATGTGGTGATTGATGATGCGCATGTCGCGCCCAGCCATTTGCGCATTTTCCGCGACGACGAGGGCGCCCTGATCGCTGAGGATTGCGGCAGCTTGAATGGCAGCTATGTCGATCGCGACAAGCGGCGTAGCCAGCGCATCGCACTCGACGGCGAGCGCCTGATACGCATCGGGCACACCTTTCTGCGGATACGCGGCGCCGCCCACGTCGTGGCGGCCGAAAGCGCGCTGCAATCGCAGTCGCCGGGCTGGCCGCGACTGCTCGGACTGGCGGTGGCGCTGCTGGGGCTGGAAGGCGGCTTGCTCTGGCTGGGTAACACCCAGGAGCCCAAGGTGCTGTACTACCTGGGCGCACTGTTGAGTTTGAGCGTCATGGTGCTGGGCTGGACGACCGGCTGGGCGATCCTGTCCCGGCTGTTCACCGGGCAAATGCGCTTCGAGCGAAATTTGCTCATTGCCCTGCTCGGCTTGCTCGGCTATTCGCTCTACGACGAAGTGTCGACGCTGGGCGCATTTGCCTGGTCGCTGTATCCGCTACACAGCTATGAATACGTTGGGATGTGGCTGATCATTGGAGCGCTCGTGAGTTTTCACCTGCGCGAAGTGGCCCCGGCCAGATTCCGTTTCAAAGGGGCGGTGGTGAGCGTGTTTGCGGTCATCGCGATTGGCATGCAAACGCTGGCGAAATCCGAGGGCGGTGCGCGTATAGACGAGCCGACCTACGTGCCTTATCTCAAGCCACCCGCGCTACGGCTCGTGGCGCCGCATTCGGAAGCGCATTTTTTTGCCGAGGTGGATACGCTCAAACCCAAGCTGGACAAGGCCAGAGCCGAAGAACCCGACACCGGCGGCGGACTCTTGGATAGCGATGCGGACGATTGACGGGCTTCTTCAGCCTGAGTTGGCACTTCGCACGGGGTTTTGTTGACTCGTGGAGCGCTACGCTATACGCTCTTTCTCGTGATCAAATCCTTCTTGCACAAAGGACTGAAGGCCTTCTTCGAAACAGGCAGCAAGGCCGGTATTCAGCCTAGGCATGCAAGCCGGCTTGCGCGCCAACTCGCAAGACTGGATGTGGCCAAGGCTAGAGCCGATATGAATGTGCCTGGTTGGGGCTTGCATCCGCTTGCGGGCAAGCTTGCTGGTCACTACTCAGTGACGGTGAATGGAAATTGGCGCGTGACTTTCAGGTTCGAAGGGGAGGATGTGGTGTTGGTTGACTACCAGGACTACCATTGAAACAATAGAGGTCATTATGACGAACATGTACAATCCCCCGCATCCCGGCGAGACCTTACGGGAAGATATCCTGCCAGCTCTCGGGCTGAATGTGACGGAGGTGGCGGCGCAGTTGCGTGTTAGCCGCGCGGCGTTGTCCCGCGTACTCAACGGGCGCGCCGGTATTTCGCCGGACATGGCGCTGCGCCTTGAGGGCTGGCTGGGCATTGACCATGGCGGGCGCGCCGATGTGTGGATCGCTCAGCAAGCCGCCTTCGACTTGTGGAAGGCGCGCAAGGCCGGCGCGCCGAAGGTCAAGCCGCTGAAGTTGGCGGCATAGCCCTCAAACCCTAAACCCGAGAAAGCTTGACAGGCGCCTTGTCAGTGAGCATCGTCGAGGTCTTGTAGTACCTCCCGCAGCAACGGCAAGGTGATAGGCCGTTTGCGTTCCAGTGAGACTCGGTCGAGCGCGTCGAGCACCGCCATCAGGACAGGCAAATCGCGCGGGGCGTGGCGCAGCAGGTAATTGACGATGTCATCATCGACCCGCATGCCGCGTTGTTCGGCGTGACTTTTCAGAGCGGCGGCGCGGTCTTCGTCGCTCAAAGGCTTGACGCCGAAGACCAGGGCGCTGCCGATGCGGGTGCGCAGGTCTTCGCGCAGGGTCAGTTCGCGCGGCGGTGCGTTGCCGCTCATAAGCAGGGCCAGACCGGCCAGCCGCGCCGCATTAAAGGCGCGAAACAGTGCAATCTGCGCGTTGGCATCGAGCTGGTCCACATCATCCAGCACCAGCAGGCCGCCGGGTGGGGCCGGCAGCTCAACACCGGCATCCCTGGCGGCAATGAAGACGGTGCGCCGGTGTGTGGCTTCGGCCGCAGCAAACGTCGCACGCAAGAGATGGGTGCGGCCGGAGCCTGGTGGCCCCCACAGGTAAATTGCGTCGAAGTTTCTAGGCTGGGCCAGGGCGCGCAAGCGCGCCAGCAGCTCGACATTGGCGGCGCCGAAAAAATTATCCAGCGTGGGATGTTGCTCGGGGCGGATGTCGAGCGTCAGTTGTTGCGGCATAGCGATTCGGGTTCGGGCTCGGCGCGCCAAATGGCGTACCAATCGGCGTGTTACTCGGCGTGCAACTCGGCGTGTTCAAGGGACATGCGGTAAAATTCGCCATTCCTCGATTGTCTGTCCGCTGCGGATTCCTTGGCAGTGCGACGGGCGCGAGGCTGTCATCTCCTGCGTTGCCCTTACTTTATCACGAAGCGGACATTCAACTTGAGCTCCACACCCAGCACGCCTACGGGCCCTCTTTCCTATCGTGATGCCGGCGTCGACATTGATGCCGGCGATAGCCTCGTCGAACGCATTAAACCCTTTGCCAAGCGCACCATGCGGCCGGAAGTGCTGGGTGGCATAGGCGGCTTTGGCGCGCTGTTTGAAATTTCAAAAAAATATCGCGAACCAGTGCTGGTGTCCGGCACGGATGGCGTGGGCACCAAGCTCAAGCTGGCTTTCCAGTTGAACCGGCACGATACGGTGGGCATCGATCTGGTGGCCATGAGCGTGAACGACATTCTCGTGCAGGGCGCCGAGCCGCTGTTCTTTCTCGATTACTTCGCCTGCGGCAAGCTTGACGTGGACACCACCGCCAGCGTGATCCAGGGCATCGCGAAGGGCTGTGAGCTGGCCGGCTGTGCATTGATCGGCGGCGAGACGGCCGAGATGCCGGGCATGTATCCGCCGGGCGAATATGATCTCGCCGGTTTCGCGGTTGGCGCGGTCGAAAAATCCAAAATCATCGACGGCTCGACCATCCGCCCCGGTGACGTGGTGCTGGGCCTGGCTTCCAGCGGCGCGCATTCCAACGGCTACTCGCTCTTGCGCAAGATCATCGAGCGCGCCCAGCCAGATATGACGGCGGACTTTCATGGGCGCCCGCTGGCCGAGGTGGTGATGGCGCCGACGCGCATTTACGTCAAGCCGCTCTTGGCGCTGATGCAAGCGCTGCCGGTCAAGGGCTTGGCTCACATCACGGGTGGCGGCCTGCTCGACAACGTGCCGCGCATCCTCGCGGAGAACTTGACCGCCACATTGAAAAGTAGCGCCTGGCAGCGGCCGCCGCTGTTCGACTGGCTACAGCGCGAGGGCGGCGTCGTCGAGGAAGAAATGCACCGCGTTTTCAATTGCGGTATCGGCATGGTCGTGGTGGTTGCGTCGGAATTTGAGGCGCAAGCCATGATGCTGTTGAGTGCGGCTGGTGAGACAGTGTGGTCCATCGGCCGCATTGAAGCGCGCCTTGCGGGCCAGCCGCAGACCACCGTGACCTGAATGTTACAAACGGATGAAAAGCGGCAGTAAAAAAGGGCGGGCCTGCCGCCCTTTTTCGTTCCATAGCGGGGCCGACTCGGTTAGAATGACAAACGTAAATGACCGAATGGTCATCAATGTCTCGTCACTCTAGTTCGTCCCGGCCTCCGCACCAATAGCGGATGGGACTGCGAAGCGGAATCCGAAATGCCTAACAAGCAGCTAAAAGTAAAACGTCTTGGGGTGCTGGCCGTAACGGTCTTTGCCCTTCTTGCTTTGGGCGGTTACGCCTACTACGCCAATCGCGCCAATCATGGCGAAGCGCCGCGCTCTGCACCCGCTGCGGACAGTCGCAGCAAACCGGATCGCGGCGGGAATAGCGGACGGGACGATGCTGTGGTGGGTGTTGAAGCGGAAAAAGTCCTGCTTGCCGGCTTTCAGGACGATGTTGCGGCAGTCGGTTCGCTCAAATCCAACGAGTCGGTGACCATGCGTCCCGAGATCGCCGGCCGCATCGCGGCCATCCATCTGCGCGAGGGTGCGACAGCGACCAAGGGCGCCGTATTGGTGGCGCTGGACGCGTCAACCCAAAGCGCCGAGTTGCAGCAGGCCGAAGCCAACCGTGCGCTGGCGCAAGCCAACTTCAAGCGCAATGAAGAACTTTTCCAGAAGAAATTTATTAGCGAGCGCGCCCGCGACGAATCGGCCGCCACGCTCAAGGTACAGGATGCCGCCGTGGCACTGGCGCAGGCCAAATATCAGAAGACCCAGATACGTGCCCCCTTCACCGGCGTGGTCGGCATCCGCAATGTGAGCGCGGGCGACTACGTCAAGGAAGGCCAGGAGCTGATCAATATCGAAGACCTCAGTTCCTTGAAAGTTGATTTTCGTCTGCCGGAGAACCTTTTCTCGCGCCTGAAAATTGGCCAGTCCATCGAGGTGACGACCGATGCCATGGCGGATCAGACTTTCAAGGGCGTGGTCGATGCCATTGATCCCATGCTGGATGCGTCCGGTCGCGCCATCTCGCTGCGCGCGCGTTTGCCCAACACCGATCTCAAGCTGCGCCCTGGCATGTTCGTCCGCGTGCGTCTCGCCTTCGCCAGCGAGCGCCGCGGCCTTGCTGTGCCGGAAGAAGCGCTGGTTCCCGCCGGTGCCGACAACTATGTGTTCAAGGTGACTGACGGCAAAGTGGCGCGCGTCAAAGTCAATCTGGGTCAGCGCCGCCAGGGGACGGTGGAAATCGTCGGCGGCCTCAAGGAAGGCGACACCGTGGTGACCGCCGGCCAGCTCAAACTGCACGATGGCACGGCGGTGAAAGTGTTGCAGCCTTCGGTGACGGCGAAAGCCAAGTGAGCTGGCCCTGCTATCGCTCGTCATCACCCTTTCGATTTGATCCGCGTTCATCCGCGAAATCCCTGGAAAATTCTTTATGAATCTCCCTGAACTTTGCATCCGCCGCCCCGTTTTCGCTACGGTGATGAGCCTGGTGGTGATGTTGCTTGGCCTGGTTTCCTATACGCGTTTGTCGGTGCGCGAGTACCCGAAGATCGACGAGCCGGTGGTGAACGTCGAAACTTTCTACAAAGGTGCGTCGGCGGAGATCATCGAGTCGCAGATCACCAAGCCGCTGGAGGATTCGCTGGCGGGCATTGAGGGCGTGGATGTGCTGTCTTCCATCAGTCGTCAGGAAAGCAGCCAGATCACCGTGCGTTTCAAGCTGGAGCGCAATCCGGATTCAGCAGCTTCTGACGTGCGTGACCGCGTGGCGCGGGTGCGCAACCGTTTGCCACCGGGCATCGACGAGCCGGTCGTTGCCAAGGTCGAGGCCGACGCCAATCCGATTATCTGGTTGGCATTTTCGAGTGACCGCCATTCGCAGCTCGAAGTGAGCGATTTCGCCAGCCGCATCGTCAAGCCACGCTTGCTGACCTTGCCGGGCGCGGCCGATGTGCGCGTCTTTGGCGAGCGCAAATTCGCCATGCGTATCTGGCTCGATCCAGATCGGCTGGCGGCATACAGCCTCACCACGCAGGATGTCGAGGACGCCTTGCGCCGGCAGAATGTGGAAGTACCGGCCGGCCGTATCGAAAGCCGAGAGCGCGAGTTCTCGGTGGTGTCGCGCACCGACCTCAAGACACCTGAAGAGTTTACCGGCATCGTGGTGCGCCAGGTGAAGGGCTATCCAGTGAAGATCGGCGATCTGGGCCGTGTCGAAGTGGGCGCCGCCGAGGAACGCTCGGCCGTGCGCTTCAACGGCAAGAGCGCGGTGGCGCTGGGCGTGATAAAGCAGGCCACGGCCAATCCGCTCGATCTCTCGAAGGCCTTGCGCGTCGAGTTACCGCGCATTGTGAGCGAGGTGCCCGAGGGCATGAAGGTCGACATCGCCTACGACTCCACGGTGTTCATCGACCGCTCCATTGAAGCGGTGTATCGCACCATCTTCGAAGCCATCTTGCTGGTCGCGCTCATCATATTTGTGTTCCTGCGCTCGCCGCGCGCCACGCTGATTCCGCTGGTGACTATTCCGGTGTCGCTGATCGGCGCTTTTGCGCTGATGCTGCTGATGGGATTTACCATCAACACGCTGACGCTTCTGGCGCTGGTGCTGGCCATTGGTTTGGTGGTGGATGACGCCATTGTGGTGCTGGAAAACATCTATAGGCACATCGAGGCGGGCATGCCGCGCCGGCAGGCGGCTTTGCAAGGCTCCAAGGAAATCGCTTTCGCGGTGGTGGCGATGACCCTGACGCTGGCCGCCGTGTATGCACCGGTGGCTTTCATGACCGGGCGCACCGGCCGCTTGTTCATCGAATTTGCGCTCACGCTCGCTGGTGCAGTGCTGGTGTCGGGCTTTGTTGCGCTGACCCTCTCGCCCATGATGTGTTCGCTGATGCTGAAACACGAGACCAGCCACGGCCGGTTTTATCTGTGGGTGGAGCACAGGCTGGAACGCATCACGGCGGGCTACAAACGGCTGCTGACGATCACGCTCAGGCACCGTGCGAGGGTGATGATGGTATTTGTGGTGGTGGCGGGGGCGAGCGCGTTGCTATTCTCCGTACTCAAGTCGGAACTCGCGCCGGTGGAAGATCGCGGCGTGATCCTCGGAATTTTCGTCGGGCCGGAAGGCGCCACGCTGGAATACACGCGCAAATATGCGCTGCAAATGGAAAAGCTGTTCACCGAGACGCCGGAAGCCGATATGTTCTTCGTCGTCGCCGGCAATCCGACGGTGTCACAAGGTATTTCCTTCGTCGGGTTGAAGGATTGGAGCGAGCGCCAGCGTTCCTCACGGGCCATCGTCCGGGACTTGCGCCCCAAATTCTTCGATATACCGGGCGTGATGGCCTTTCCCCTTACGCCGCCCTCGCTGGGCCAGAGTCCGCGCGAACAGCAAATCAATTTTGTGATTGTGACGTCGGCGTCCTATCAGGATCTGCAAAAACTGACTGACCAGATGCTCGCCGAGATCGCCAAGAACCCCGGCTTCCAGAACGTTGACACCGACCTCAAGCTCAACAAGCCTGAGCTTTCCGTGCTGGTCGATCGCGACAAGGCCTCCGACACCGGCGTACAGATCGAAACCATAGGCCGCACGCTGGAGACCATGCTGGGCGGCCGCCAGGTGACACGCTTCAAGCGCAACGCCGATCAGTACGATGTGATTGTGCAGACCACCGCCAAGGATCGCGTCACGCCGCAGGACATCAGCGAGATCTACGTGCGCGGCAAGAACGACCAGATGATTCCGCTCGCCAATCTGGTGAAGGTCGATGAATCCGTCGCGCCGCGCGAACTCAATCACTTCTCGCAGCGGCGCGCCGTCGTCATCAAGGCCAATCTGGCGTCGAACTATGCCATGGGCGAAGCGCTGACTTATCTGGACGATCTGGCGCGACGCACCTTGCCGCCGGGCTACGCCACCGATTACGCCGGCCAAACGCGCGAGTTCAAAAGCTCGACCGCCAGCCTCGCGCTGACGTTTGGGCTGGCGCTGGTCTTCATCTACCTGGTGCTGGCGGCGCAGTTCGAGAGCTTCCGTGATCCCTTGGTCATCATGCTCACGGTGCCGCTCTCCATGACCGGCGCCTTGCTGGCGCTACTGCTCACGCGCGGCACTCTCAACGTGTATAGCGAGATCGGGCTGGTCACGCTGGTGGGCCTCATCACCAAGCACGGCATCCTCATCGTCGAGTTCACCAACCAGTTGCGCAGCCAGGGTCGCAGCGTGAGTGAGGCGCTGATCGAAGCGACCAGCCTGCGTCTGCGGCCCATCCTCATGACCACTGGCGCGATGGTGCTGGGCGCCATTCCGCTAGCCTTCGCCAGCGGCGCGGGTGCCGAATCCCGCCAGCAGATCGGCTGGGTCATCGTCGGCGGCTTGCTGCTCGGCACCTTCCTGACGCTGTTCGTGGTGCCGACCGTCTATAGTCTGCTCGCGCGTGAACAGCGTCAGGCGGCGCCGGTCGAGCGCGCGGCGACAGACGCTGCGGCAGAGGCCTGATTGCCGCGCCGACCTATTGGTGTTTTTGACTCGGGTGTAGGCGGGCTTTCCGTGCTGCGCTGCATCCGCTTTGATCTGCCGGCCGAGAGCCTGCACTACGTGGCCGACTGTAGCCATGCGCCCTACGGCGACAAGTCGCCCGAATTCATCGAGGCGCGCTCCTTTGCTATTGCCGAGTTTCTCGTGGATACCGGCGCCAAGGCGCTGGTGGTCGCCTGCAACACGGCGACTGCCGCCGCCATCACCAAGCTGCGTATGAAATTCGATCTGCCCATCGTCGGTGTTGAACCCGCCGTCAAACCCGCCGTCGCCGCCACGCGCTCCGGCGTAATCGGCGTGCTCGCCACCAGCGGCACGCTGGAAAGTGACAAGTTCGCCCAACTCACAGCGCGCTTCGGCTCCAATGCCAAAGTGATCGTGCAACCTTGTCCTGGTCTGGTGGAGCAGATTGAGCGCGGCGAATTGGCGAGCGAAGAAACACGCGCACTCCTCGCAGCGTTTGTTCAGCCGCTCATCGCCCAGGGCGCCGATACGCTCGTCCTCGGCTGTACGCATTACCCATTTCTCATTCCGCTGTTGCGCGAAATGTTGAGCGAAGACATCGCCCTCATCGAAACCAGCGCGGCCGTCTCACGCCAGCTCGCGCGGCTGCTGGAAGAACGGGGCTTGCTCGCAGAAGGCGATCTGTCCGGCAGCGTGCGCTGCTGGACCAGCGGCCCGATGCAAGCGTTCGCCGATCTGCTGCCTTTGCTATGGGGCGAAGCGCTGCCAGTGGCGAACCTGACTATTTCCGGTTGAAATCGGCGATGCAGTCTTTAAGCGTGGCGCCTATGGCGCCGCTGCGCAGTTGGCAGTTGCCAACACGGGTATCGGCTGCGCTGCGCGTAGCTGGGCCGCCCTCTTGCGAGGGCGCGTTCGGATTTTCCCGATTGGCAAGCATCAAGGCCAGACGATTCTCGGCGCTGATACGCTTGGCTTGTTCTGCGTCGACTTTCTTCTTCGACTCAGCCGCGTATTTCGTCTGCTGAGTAATCTCGCTGCGCAGCCGCACGATCTCGTCGCTACGCGTCGTTAGCATGGTCGACAAATAGTAATAGGCATAGCCGCCACCCGTTCCCGCGCCGACCAGAAGTACCGAGCTATAAATCAGCAGGGAGACCCACAGCTTGCGCGGCGAGGCGCCTGTCTCTTCGACAACTTCGCTTTCGTCAGCCCGGTCTCTGACACCTTTGTCTGCACGTGCGTCCTCTGCTTTTTCCTCAGCCTCGGCTGGCGCACGCTGAAAACGCGCCGCAACGCCTTGCTTCACACGACGCAGCGTAAAGATGCCCGCCCGCAGCGCCGCCTTCAGACGAGCCGGCAAGCCATCCGGCGGCGCTTCGTAATCTTCGTTTTCAGGGGTTTGTTCTACAGCTTCCAAGCGCGTGCTCCGAGCAGACGTAATCGTATGAATTACGGCTCACGGAGGGGTGAACTTGAGCGCTGCTAGTACATAAACACGTAAATAACGAAACATGTTTTATACTGTCGCATATCCACCCAGAGAGAAGGAGTTGGTCATGCGGCAGACTGAATTGCATCT
>JAYUNL010000028.1:0-10652 GCA_043761745.1 Rhodocyclaceae bacterium | reverse complement strand
CTCAGAGAAATTCAAATCGTGGACACTCTTTGATCGCTCAAGAACCGCATCGTTACTGGCTTTGCAGTCGGTCCGGTTCAATTTAACCGGACACTACTGCGATGAGATAGGAGTTCATACTCACGGCTTTAACAAAACGGTCAAGAAACTCTTCAAAACCGACGCCCAGCTTCGCGCGCGCCATGATCATGCCGCCGAACACCCCGAGCACATCCGCGAACACGGTGAGCAGCGGCAGCGCGATCAAAAGCGCGACAATTTTCGGCACCACCAGCAAGTCCAGCGGGGCGATGCCTAGCGTGCGCATGGCGTCGATTTCCTCGGTCACCGACATGGTGCCGATCTGCGCGGCATAGGCCGAACCTGAGCGCCCGGCAATGATAATGGCGGTGATCAAGGGTGCGAACTCGCGCAGCATGGACAAGCCGACGAGGTCGGCAACAAAGATGCTGGCGCCGTATTGCCTCAACTGGGCAGCACCCTGATAGGCGACAACGATCCCGAGCAGGAAGGACAACAGGCCGACAATGGGCAGCGCGTCGAATCCGGCGCTACGGATGTTGTAGAGGATGGGACGCCACCTGACCCGCGTTGGATGCGCCACCGATCCCGCCAGCGCGACCGCCGTTTCTCCGACGAAGCTGAGTAGCGCAGCAGTTTGAGCGTAAGCGGCGGCTGCACTGTGACCCACGCCTGCAAGCCTCGACGCCGGTGCGGTGACAATGGGCGCCACTGCGGACTTGCTATCTGTTTGATCGGATAGGTGCTGCCCGGCGACTTCAAGCAGTTGGGCGAATTCCGCGCGCAAGCCTCGCACTTGCAGAGGCGTTCCCTTTCCTTTTCCTTTTCCGCCTAGCCGTCCCAGCAGTTTTTGCAGAACCCAAGCGCCGACGCTATCAAAAGCCTCGATGCGCGTGCCATCAATGATCATCTCGGACTTGGAAGTAGCGGCCAGCGCGTCGAGTTGCGGTTCGATTGCGCCGATCCCGCGTGCAGTCCACAATCCCGACAACACGAGCTCCTGTGGCGTCGACTGAACGATTGCCGCAGGTAGCGCAGGTAGTGCCGACGAGGTATTCATAGGTGGACTGCCGACGTTGGTACCCTCTGCCTGGGGCGGTGTCGAAGGGAGTATCTGATCGTCGGAGCAGACCGCCGGGAACAAGTACGCACATTGCACCAGGAGCGCGCCTCGATTCAGTTCGGTAACGCACACAGGCCACCGACCCACCTATGTGTGCTGACGCACAGTGCCAGGCTTCACGCGCTGGCATCCTTCGCAGTAATGAGACGAGGAGTCCTGAACATGAACGACATAAAAATTCTGGGCATCGTAGGGAGTCTGCGCAAAGATTCCTACAACCGCGCTGCGCTGAAAGCGGCGCAGGAATTGGTACCGGATGGTGCAGTGCTGAATCTGATGAACCTCGATGGCATCCCTGTCTTCAATCAGGACCATGAAATGGCGCCGCCAGCCGCTGTACTGGAATTCAAGCGGCAGATTCTGGCCGCCGATGCTATTCTTTTTGCCACGCCCGAGTACAACTATTCCATCTCCGGGGTGCTGAAGAATGCCATAGACTGGGCCTCCCGGCCCTATGGCGAAAGTGCCTGGGTGGGTAAGCCGGCGGCCCTAATGGGCGTATCTACTGGACTCTTGGGAACGGCACGGGCGCAATACCATCTCCGGCAAATCCTCGTCACCTTGAATATGCCCGTGGTCAATCAACCTGAAGTCATGATAGGCAATGCCAAGCAGCGTTTTGACGAGAGCGGTAGGCTGACCGATGAGCCGACCAGGATGTTTATCCAGAAGCTCCTGAATGCGCTGGTGCACTTGGTAAAAATAAATTTGCCAAGCAAAAGCCTGACGGATTGAGGACAGATAGTCTCAGCGAGCGTCGATGCACGGCCTGGAAGTTTTCTGCGCTCTGCTCAGCGAGATCAAGTACCCTGCTCGGATGATAACGAAACCGGGCACTCCCCTGGAGCCGCCCCCCGAGTCCCGCGACCCGCCATTCGAATCCGAACGCGACCAGATTAGCCAGAACATTGAAGCGGTTCTGGATTTCTACACGCGAGAAGAACAAAAGATCAGCCCTTCCCAGCGGATCCTTGAACGCATAGGCGGGTTTATCGGGCGACCGAATTTTTTGGCCGCCATTGTGGGCTTTGTGGTGCTGTGGATACTCAGCAACGTCGTATTGCTTCATTGGGGCATGACCCAATTCGATCCGCCGCCATTTTTCTGGTTACAAGGGATAGTCGGCTTGGGTGCCTTACTCACTGCGACGATAGTGCTCACCAAGCAGAACCGTGCCGCCAAGCTCGCCGAACGACGCGAGCACCTCGATCTGAAAGTGACGCTATTAACCGAACAGAAGGCCGCTAAAGTTATCCACCTGCTGGAAGAATTGCGGCGCGATTTGCCGAATGTAATAGACCGTCACGATCCCGAGGCAACCAAATTGCAGCAAGCGATGAATCCTGATTTGGTGCTGGCTGCCCTGGATGAACCGGCTGCACCGGTCGACCGATTGAAGCCTCCCGGTATCACCAAAGATTATCCCGCCGGCAAAAAGTAATCCGTGGTGGAGAGAGAATCCGACGCTTAGCGAACGCTGGGAAGGGCGCGACGAGTGTGTCTAGTTCTTTTTAACAGCGCGCTTTTTAGTCGCGGCCGGCGCTTTTTTAGTCGTGGTGCCGGTGGATTTTTTGATCGGCGCTTTGGCGGCGACCTTGGCGGGCGCTTTCACAGCTTTCGAACCTTTCACCGCTGACGAAGTTGTCGCCGCAGTTTCGGACTTGGCCTCTTGCGGTTCCGCAGTCTTGGCACCCGCCTTGGGTTTGCGCGGCTCGAATTCGAAACCGACTTTGCCGTCGCCGCCGCGCACCAGATAGGCTGAGAACTTGCGCTTGGTGCGGCTGGAGACGAAATCCTTCAAGAGATCGGTGCGGCCGGTGGATAGCAGCTTCACCATCTGGACGCGCTCCACGGATTGCTGCAAGATGATCTTGCCGGATCGGAAGTCGCAGGTGCGTGCGGCGCCTACCGATTTCTCGCAGACATAGCCCATGCCATGCTCGAACACCGCTGCGCCGCACTTGGGGCATGGCCCGAGTGATTCCTGACCGCTGAAATCCACCTCCTCCACTTCGCCACCGGCGCTGCCCTGGCCAAAGTCGAACTCGGGCAGGTTGTCGCTATTGAGCCGTATCATCGCGGCGAAAGGTCGCCCCATCTTGCTGCGAAAGCCCTGCAACGGGCCCACCACGCGCTTCTCCAGCAGTTCTTCAACTTCCTCGGGTTCGAACTGGCGACTGGCGACCACCTTCCACAGCGCGTAGTCGCACTTCTTGCAGGAGAACTTTTTGTAGTTCTCCTGGATGACGCCACCGCACTTCGGGCAAGGTGTCTTCAGAGTGCTGAAAGCTTCTTCCGGAATTTCGCCATGCTTGATGCGCTCGACCATGTCGCGTGCCTGGGTAGCGATGTGATTCATGAACTCGTTGCGGGCGAGTTCGCCGGCTTCCATTTGCTTCAGCTTGTATTCCCACTCACCAGTGAGCTCAGGCGAGCGCAACCCTTCCACGCCCAACTTGGACAAGGCGAAGAGCAATGAGTTGGCCTTGGCCGTGGGCACCAGCTCGCGGCCGTTGCGATGTACGTATTCTTCGTAGATAAGGCCTTCGATGGTGGCGGCGCGGGTGGCCGGTGTACCCAGGCCGCGCGCCGCCATGGCTTCGCGCAATTCTTCATCCTCGACCAGCTTGCCGGCGCCTTCCATGGCGGAGAGCAAGGTCGCTTCGTTGAAGCGCGCCGGTGGCTTGGTCTGCAAGGCTTTGACTTCAACATCGTTGGCCCAGACGCGCTCCTTGGCCTGCACTGGCACGAGCTGGGGCGCCTCGTCGTCGCTTTGCGCCTCCTTGCCGTAGATCACCATCCAGCCTGCTGAGATGAGTACCTTGCCTTCCGACTTGAAAGCTTCCTTCTCGACACGGGTGATGCGTGTCGTGACGTGGTATTCCGCGGCCGGATAGAAAACCGACAGAAAACGCCGCGTCACAAAATCGTAGAGTTTTTGTTCTGCTTCAGACAAATTCTTCGGTTCGGCGCCAGTCGGAATAATGGCGAAGTGATCCGACACCTTGGCGTTGTTAAAAATGCGCTTGTTCGGATGCGCCCAGCCGTTCTTGAGGATATCCTTCGCGAAAGTCGCATAAGGCGTGCCGGCTAAGCTTTTCAGCGTGTCTTTCACCGTCGGGATGTAATCCTCGGGCAGGTAGCGCGAATCAGTACGTGGATAGGTCAGCACCTTGTGCTTTTCGTATAGTGCCTGGGCGATGGACAAGGTGGTTTTGGCCGAGAAGCCGAAACGGCCATTGGCTTCTCGTTGCAAAGAAGTCAGATCGAATAGCAGCGGCGAGAGCTGGGTAGTGGGCTTGCTTTCCTCTTCGACGACACCTGGTTTGCCCAGGCATTTGTTGCGGATGACCTCGGCCTTCTTGGCGTCCCACAGCCGCTCGGCGCGGGCGTGCTCATCGTCGGCCTTGCTGAATTTCTCGTCGAACCAGCGGCCGCGATAGCTGCCGGCTACGGCGCCGAATTCCGCTTCTACTTCCCAATAATCGCGCGATTTGAAACTGCGGATTTTTTCCTCGCGCTCGACCAAAATTGCCAAAGTCGGCGTCTGTACGCGGCCCACCGGTGTCTTGTGAAAGCCGCCGGTAGCCGAGTTGAAAGCGGTCATGGCGCGCGTGCCGTTAATGCCAATCAGCCAATCAGCCTCCGAGCGGCAGCGCGCCGCGTCGGCCAGCGGCAGCATTTCCTTGTCGCTGCGCAAGTGCGCAAAGCCTTCGCGGATGGCGCCTTGCGTCATGGATTGCAGCCACAGGCGGCGAACCGGCTTTTCAGACTTGGTGTGCTGCGCCAGGTAACGGAAAATCAATTCACCTTCGCGGCCCGCGTCGCAGGCGTTGATGAGGCCGCTCACATCCTTGCGCTTGATGAGTCGCGTGAGCAGCTTGAGCCGTTCCTCGGTTCTTTCGATGGGGTTGAGGGTGAAGCTCGGCGGAATCACCGGCAAGTGGGCGAAGGACCATTTGCCGCGTTTGACTTCATATTCCTCGGGCACGGCCAGCTCGAGCAGATGGCCGATGGCAGACGACAGTACATAGTCGTCGCTCTCGAAATGCTCGCCTTGTTTGGTGAAGCCGCCCAGCGCTTTCGCGATGTCCTGCGCGACAGAGGGCTTCTCGGCAATGATCAGTTGTTTGCCCATGCGGGTTGCAGCCACTTTATAGGTAGCCGCCTGTGCGTGGAAAGGCTCGGATGATAAGGACAACACCGCAGGCTGGCAAGCCGAACCGCACCGAGGTGTGCAATATCATCAATGGATGAAGCGCGCCGCGTCGCTCGAGAGCAGTTCTTCCAGTATCAAGGTGTCCATGGCCTGGTGCTGGGCCCAAAGCACCATCAACACGATGATTTTCAATTTGGACAAAGGCACGACGACCTCTGAAAGCGCCATGGCGCGCTCGATGATCATTTCGCGCGTCAGCGGGCTGAGTACGTCGGCATTTTCCAGGAAGGCGATAAAACCGCGGCACTCGACATCCAGCTTGGCCAGCTCGTCGTCGCAATAGCAGCGTGTCGACATGCTGTCGGCAGCAATGCGTGGACGGCTGATACCGCCCAACTGCTGCAAGCCGTCCAACCACTCCAGTGCCTCGTTGATTTCCTCGTTTTCGAAACCGGCGGCGGAAAGTTTCAATGCGAGCAGGTCTGAATCGGGGCAAGCGTCGGTGTGCGAATAATTTTCGAAAAGATAAACCAGTATGTCGAACATGGCGGCGATAAATGTTGTGCGTCGTCTGTTCAGTCGCGGTTCGCTTGCGTTGCCGCGACTATACGTTGGAACCGGCCTCCCGGCAGGCTGGCGACCAACCCTTTCAGTTCCAGTTGCAGCAGCATGGCGTATAGCTTCTCCGCCGTCAAGCCGCTGCGCGCCGTTAGTGTGTCAACATCGCAGGGGTCGAAGCCCAGGTGATCCAGCAAGTGCGTGCTCGCCGCATCGCGTACCGTTGCGCTGGCGGGTTGCCGCGCAGCACCGGCGGACATGTCGAGTTCGTCGAGGATGTCGCGTGCGTCGTCCACCAGTTTTGCGCCTTGCTTGATGAGGCGATGGCAACCCTTGGACAAGGGTGAGTGTATCGAGCCGGGAATCGCGAACACATCGCGGCCTTGATCGCCAGCCAGCCGTGCGGTGATGAGCGATCCACTGCGATCCGCCGCCTCCACCACCAGACAGCCGCGCGCCAAGCCCGAGATGATGCGGTTGCGACGCGGAAAATTTTCTTTGAGCGCCGGCGTGCCCAGCGGAAATTCGCTAAGTATCGCGCCCTCTTCCGCGATGCGTCGTGCTAAGTCCTGATTGCGCGCCGGGTAAACGCGATCTATGCCGGTACCGATCACCGCGAGCGTAGCGCTTGCTCCGCGCAAACCGCCGCGATGCGCCGCCGCGTCGATTCCCAGCGCCAGGCCGCTGACGATGGTGAGGCCGGCATCCGAGAGCACTGCCGCGAAGGCCTCGGCGTTGGCCAGGCCTTGCGGCGTGGCATTGCGCGAACCGACGATGGCCAGCGCCGGCGCGTTCAGAAACTCCACGCGCCCCTTCACATATACTAGCGTGGGTGGGTCAGGAATTTCCAATAGACGTTGCGGATAAGTGCTATCTGCCAGCGTGAGGATGTGATTACCGGGTTGCGCCGCCCAGTTCAATGCCGCGTCAACGGCGGCGCCGGCATCGTGAGCGAGCAGACGTTCGGCGGCGGCTTGCGGAATGACGCGCGCCAGCGTGCTGGTGCTGGCGGCGAAAATATGATGCGGAAGACCGAAGGCGGCAAGCAGCGTGCGCTGCGTCTCGCCGCCTATGCCTGGCGTGAGATTGAGTCGTAGCCAGGCGGCGAGCTCGCTGTCAGCCAACGCCTTACTCAGGGGGTGCGGACGAAATCTGCAACCACCACCGGGCGGGTGACACTCATCACCAGTCCGTAGGAGATACGATCGAAAGTGCGGAACACGAAGAGTAGACCAGAGCGCTCAGCCGGTAGCTTGTATTCCGTCTTGCTGTCGTCTTCGCGGTAGGTGATGTCGCCGCCGTTGCGGTAGAGCGCCAGTACATGACCGACTTCCAAGCCGTCGCGCGTGCCGCGATTGAGAGTCACGATGGAGTTGCGCCCGGCCTGATTCACGCCGCCGTAAATGGCCGCGATTTGGCCATTGATCGCCTTGCTCGGCGCGTGCGGCACATAGCTCACGATCTCAGGGCGACCGGCGGGTGCCAAGCGGTCGGTCAAGCCGATTTCCTGCTTGGCAGAGATCACTTCGATGGTGGCAGGTTCGCCCTTGGCCAATAGCTTTGCCGTGCCCAGAAAAAACGCTTCATAGCCCAGCACTTCCTGGGTTGTCGGATCCAGCACCGGCTTGGCCTTGCGATAGATTTGCCAGAGATTGGCGTCTTCCTTCATGCCGCTAACATAACCACGGCCGCCCGGGCCAAGGTAGACGCGATCTTCCTCAATGGCGATAATCTTGGGCGCGTCGCGCAGCCCCTCTTCGTCTACTACCAGCGGACGCGAAAGGAAAGGCTCGATAACCTGCTGCGGGATACTGGTAATGGCCTGGCTCTCTTTGTCGCCGTAAATCTTAGGTTCCAGCTTAATGGTCTGGCTGCCCACAGCCTGGCCCAGCCTGAGCTGCGGTTCGGCGCCGCTGCGATCGAGGATCACTACCTGCCCCGGATAGATCCAGTGCGGATTCTTGATCTGGTCCTTGTTCATGCGCCAGATTTCTGGCCAGCGATACGGTTCCTTAAGGAACGTGGCTGAAATGCTCCACAAGGTATCGCCTCGCACGACGATATGACGGTCGGGTGCATTGTCGGCCAATTCGATGGGCCTGGTCTGCTGCGCCAGTGCGCAGGCGGTTGATAAAGTGAGTAGCAGCGCAGATATAATACGGATCATAGTCTTGGCCTCGCGCAAGGTTCCCGAGCCTTGGAACCCGGTTTCCCCGTCGAAGACTAGCAGGCTAGCTTCGATCTTTTACAGGTTTGCATTAATTGTTGCACCTAATTGCCTAAATCGGCAAGCTTTTTATGGCACTACTTCCCATCTTGCGTTATCCCGATCCGCGTCTGCACACCGTTGCCGCGCCCGTTGAGTGCGTCGACGACACTATACGCAAACTCATCGCCGACATGGCCGAGACCATGTATGAGGCGCCGGGCATCGGTCTTGCCGCCACGCAGGTGGACGTGCATCAACGCGTCATCATCATCGACGTTTCCGAAGACAGATCACAATTGCTCGCCTTCATCAACCCGGAAATCCTCGAACTTTTCGGCGAACAGGTATGCGAAGAAGGCTGCCTCTCCGTGCCGGGCATCTACGATAAAGTCGCTCGCGCCGAGCGCGTCAAAGTGCGGGCGCTCGATGCCCAGGGCCAGTCTTTTACGCTCGATGTCGACGGCTTGCTGGCCGTGTGTGTGCAGCACGAAATCGATCACTTGCAAGGCAAAGTTTTCGTCGAGCACCTTTCCCGCCTCAAGCAGACGCGCATCAAATCGCGCCTGGCCAAACAGGCTCGCGTCACGGCTTGATGCGCGTCGCTTACGCCGGTACGCCAGAATTCGCCGCCACTGCGCTGCAAGCTATCCTGCGTGCCGGTTACACCGTGCCGCTCGTGCTCACCCAGCCGGATCGTCCCGCTGGACGCGGCATGGCGTTGCAACCGAGCCCTGTGAAAAAACTGGCGCTGCAACACGGCTTGAGCCTGCATCAGCCCGATACACTGAAAACGCCGGAAGCGCGCCAGCCACTGATAGACGCGCAGGCCGATGTACTGGTCGTCGCAGCCTACGGCCTGATCCTGCCGCAGGCGGCGTTGGATATTCCGCGCCTGGGCTGCCTCAACATCCACGCTTCGCTCCTGCCGCGCTGGCGCGGCGCGGCGCCCATCCAGCGCGCGCTGCAAGCAGGCGATCACGACACCGGCATTACCATTATGCAAATGGAATCAGGCCTCGATACGGGTCCTGTGGTGCTCATGGAACGCCTCGCCATCAGCGCAGACGACACCGCGCAAACCCTGCACGCCAAATTGGCAACGCTGGGTGCGCAACTCATCGTCACCGCCTTGGACAAGCTTGCACGAGGCGAACTGCAAGCTACGCCTCAACCCGAAAAGGGCGTGACCTATGCGGCGAAAATCGATAAGCGTGAAGCCGAACTCGATTGGTGCAAGCCCGCCGTCGAATTGGAACGCAGTTTGCGCGCCTTCAATCCCTTTCCCGGCGCGGTCGCGCATTTGAACGGCACACCCATCAAGCTGTGGGCGGCGCGGATGGTGGATATGCGCGGCGAACCCGGCACCGTACTCGACGTGTCGGTCACAGGCATTACGGTAGCCTGTGGCGATGGCGCGCTGCAGCTCACGCTGCTGCAAAAGCCCGGCGGCAAGCGACTGCCCGCCGCCGATTTCCTGCATGGCTTTCCTGTCGCACCGGGTGTGCGCTTCGAGGTGAAACCGTAGAAATCGTAGGGTGGGCAGCTTTGCTGCCCACGGCGTTCCTCAGCAGCTTGAATTTTCCGCGCTACGCCCCATCTAACCATCGTCTTCATCACACAGAGTGAATCCATGCTGGGCAACTGGTTGAAAACTTCCATACTCATGGCGGGCATCGTTGCCCTCTTCGGCGCCGTTGGAGCCATGCTGGGCGGCGCGCAGGGCATGCTGTTGGCGCTGGTGCTCGGCGGTGCGATGAGTTTTTTCGCCTACTGGAATTCCGACAAGATGGTGCTGCGCATGTACAAGGCGCAGGAGGTCGACGAGACTTCTGCGCCGCAGTTGTACAGTCTGGTGCGCGAACTCTCGCAGCGCGCCGCCCTACCCATGCCGCGTGTCTATATTATCGACGAGCCGCAGCCCAACGCCTTCGCCACCGGGCGCAATCCCGAACACGCCGCCGTGGCGGCCACCACCGGCATTCTGCAATTGCTCAGCGCGCGCGAACTGCGTGGCGTGATGGCGCACGAGCTGACGCACGTGAAGCATCGTGACATCCTGATTTCCACGCTTTCCGCCACCGTCGCCGGCGCAATCTCGGCGTTGGCCAACTTCGGCATGTTCTTCGGTGGTTCGCGCGACGACAGGCCCAATCCGGTCGTCGCCATCATTGTCATGATCCTTGCGCCCATCGCTGCGATGCTGATCCAGATGGCCATCTCGCGCGCACGTGAGTTCGAGGCTGATCGCGGCGGCGCCGAGATTTCGGGCGATCCGCACGCCCTGGCCGACGCGCTGGTGAAGATCAACGCCTATGCGAAGGGCATTCCCATGCAAACCGCCGAAGCGCATCCGGAAACGGCGCAGATGATGATCATGAATCCGCTCTCCGGCGGCGGCCTGCGCGGCCTGTTCAGCACGCACCCTGCGACTGAGGAGCGCGTTGCCCGCCTGCGCGCGATGGTCTGAAGCGCTCCGGCGCCGGCCCTAACTTTCATGATGCGGGAACAGCACCCCGCCTCATGAAAGTCAGCCCCTTTCAAACGCCCGCCCCCCTTCGCCCCCCTCGCGGGGGGTTCCTGAT
>JAYUNL010000027.1:0-2660 GCA_043761745.1 Rhodocyclaceae bacterium | reverse complement strand
TTCTGGTCTTCGAGACGCACCAGGTAACCCTTCTTCTCGAGACTCTGCACGATACGAAACGTCGTGGATTTGGCGAGCTCGATGCGGTCGGAGATCTCCTGAAGCGTAAGACTGCTGCTCTCGACGCTAAAGCTCTCGAAAATTGCCAGGATTCGTTCAACTGCACGCATCACCTGCAACTCCTCTTAGGTTGACGCCACTTCAACTCGATCCACTGCTTCCCTGTGTTTCAATGCAATTAATGATTTAAAGCATCATTATTGCCCGGGTCGTGAAAACACAGCTCTAGCGTGATCGCCTAATACCCGACATTATCATAAATCAACGCCGTTTCGTTGGTCGGCACCGGTGCCGCTCAATAAGACGGTGTATCAGGATTTCGCGCGTCGACCACCAGCGTTGGCGGACCTTATCTCGCGAAGGGTTGCGCCCGATAAGTTCCAATGAACGGAACCTATGTCATTTTTAACGCCGGCAGGGATATAGTCAATTTCCGGCAGAGGAGACTACCAGATGAATACTGCAGAAACGCGCGCTCGCCAATCTGGCGAGTTCGACGAGGAAGTCCGGGCGGAGCGCGATGAGAAAGCGTCAGAAGCGCATCTATCCGCTGCACTGGCGACCTTTGCCGTAGACACACCGGCGGAGGCAATACCCGCGAGCGTCAGTTCGTGGGTGAAGCACCTCGTCCTCGACGCAGCGGGCAACGCGTATGCGTCCACGCGCTATGAATTCGCACACCGGGCGCTCACTGCTCTTCGCGGGCTCGATGAAGGACAATCGATCGTAATCGGGATGCCAGTTCGCCTCACAGTGCGAGATGCGGCGCTCATGAATGGCATTCTTATTCACGGGCTCGATTTTGACGATACATACCTGCCTGGCAACGTACACCTCACGGCGAGCGTCGTTCCGACCGTGCTGGCGCTCGGCTCCCGGCTGAATGTACGCGGTGCGGACGTACTCACGGCGTGCACGCTTGGCCTTGAAGCCGGTATGCGACTCGCCGCCGCAGCGAAAGGCGCTTTTCTGAAGGCAGGTTTTCATCCGACGGGTTTGTGCGGCGCATTCGCGTCCGTGCTTGCGGCGTCGCGCCTTTTGCGTCTGGATCATGCGCAGACCGTCACGGCTCAGGGACTCGTACTCAGTTCGGCGTCCGGAACTATGCAGTCCACACAAGAAGGGGCATGGGCGAAGCGCATGCATCCCGGGCTCATGGCATCCGCGGCGATTACGGCCGCATACCTTGCGCGAGAAGGCTTCTCCGGCCCGAAGCAAACTTATGAGGGCAAGTATGGGCTGTTTTCCTGTTTTATGGGCCAGTACGCTGGCGACGTCGATTTCGATGTTGTCACCGATTCCCTCGGCAGCCGTTGGGAATGCACTCGTACTTCGATCAAACTATATCCCGCCTGCTTCCAATCACATGCGGCAATGAACGCCGCCCTTGAGTTGCGTCGCGAAGAAGGTGTCGATGTGCAACAAATCGAGTCCATTCGCGCACGAATTGCAAACGTTGCAGTACCACTGGTGTGCGAACCGCTGGATGAAAAGCGCAAGCCACGCGACAGTTATGCCGCACAGTTTAGTCTGCCGTACGCGCTTGCGTGTTGCTTCACCCGAGGTCATTTTGGTCTCGAAGAAATCGAGGAACCTTCGTTTTCCGATTCGTTGCTGCTCGCGCTTGCACACAAAGTCAGCTATGAGATAGACCCCGATGCAGGTTTTCCGAAGTATCGCTCTGGCGAAGTAATCGTAAAGCTCAAGAACGGAAAAGAAGTTTCGCGTCGGAACAATATTTTGCCAGATGACCCTGCTCCGACGGAGGCGATTGTCGGCAAGTTCATGGAAAACACCAGATGTTCGATGTCAGTGGCCCGTTCGCATTCGATCGCCGATGTGATCCTCAATTTGGACAAGGCGGAGGCGGCGACCATCCTTAGTGATACGCTCGGCGGACCATGACAAGGTGCGTGATCCGCATCTTGGCCGTGGTCGCCATTGTTGTAAAGATGTCTCACGCTGAGGCAATCTTCCCAGTGCGGCCGGTGCGCGTGATTGTGCCATTCTCACCCGGCAGTTCGGACGTTACCGCACGACTTATTGCACAGAAGCTCAGTGATGCGTCTGGACAACAGTTCGTGGTCGATAACCGCCCAGGTGCAAGCGGCATTATCGGGACAAACATGGTCGTCAAAGCTCCACCCGATGGTTACACCCTGCTCTTTCATACTTGCACCCTGGTGATCAGCACGGCACTGAACAGGCGCCTGCCATATCGAGTGCTCCAGGATTTCGACCCGATTGCGCACATAGCCAACTCGCCAACGATTTTGGTGACGAACCCGTCATTGCCGGTTAACAACTTAAAAGAACTTATCGCATTCGCGAAATTGAATCCCGCGGCGCTTAATTACGGTTCGATCGGTCCCGGCAGCCTTGCGTACCTCGCGGCTGAGCTTTTCAAGGAGGCCGCACGTGTTCCACTGACTGAGGTGCCCTATCAGGGCACTGCCCCCGCGATCACTGCGGTCATGGCCGGCGAAGTACAGCTTATGTTCTCGGTGCTCGGCGCGAGCCTTCCTCAAGTGCGGAATGGCAAGCTCAAAGCGATTGCTATGGCCTCCGCGCAACGTTCGCCGCTCCTGCCGGACCTCCCG
>JAYUNL010000026.1:0-7822 GCA_043761745.1 Rhodocyclaceae bacterium | reverse complement strand
CAAGGACGCGTTCCATGAGCGCGTGGTTGAGGGTCGGCACGATGCGGTCAATCCAGCCAGTATTGGAACGAAGGTCGGGGCGTGGTCCCAACACAGCATTCCCCCGCTGGGGCACGTCGAGATTCGCTTGCGCCTCACACGCGCCAGCGTTCAATCACCTTTTGGCGATTTTGAAGCCATCATGTCGCAGCGGCGACGCGAGTCGGATCAGTTCTACGACGAACTTCAACAGGACATGACCGACGCAGACGCCCGCCTGGTCCAACGCCAGGCTTTCGCTGGCATGCTCTGGAGCAAGCAGTTTTACCACTTCGACATTCCACAATGGCTCCGGGGCGATCCGGGTCAGCCATCGCCACCAGTTGAACGCCAACGCGGCCGCAATGCCGACTGGACACATCTCAATAACGCGGACGTCGTCTCGATGCCCGATACGTGGGAGTACCCATGGTACGCGGCGTGGGACCTATCCTTTCACACACTGCCCCTCGCGCTCGTCGATGCCACCTTCGCGAAGGAGCAATTGTTGCTGCTGACGCGGGAATGGTACATGCACCCGAACGGGCAAATGCCCGCTTATGAGTGGGCTTTCGGCGACGTGAATCCCCCCGTTCACGCCTGGGCTACTTGGCGCGTCTATCAAATTGACCGCAAGCAGAACGACGGCAGAGGCGATAGGGCGTTCCTCGAGCGCGTATTCCACAAATTGATGTTGAACTTCACCTGGTGGGTCAACCGCAAGGACGCCGACGGGCACAACGTATTTCAAGGCGGGTTTCTTGGGCTCGACAATATAGGCGTGTTTGACCGCAGTGCCCAACTCCCCACCGGCGGGCATATCGACCAGTCCGATGGTACGAGCTGGATGGCCATGTACGCGCTTAACCTCATGCGCATAGCTCTCGAACTCGCGCAGACGAATCCGGTGTACGAAGATATTGCCACGAAATTCTTCGAGCACTTTCTACAGATCGCACAGGCAATGAATCACGTCGGTAGCGAAGATGGGTGTAGCGGAGGAGTTGGCCTCTGGGACGAGAAGGATCAATTCTACTACGACGTACTGCATTTGCCCGACTGCAAATCCCAATCGCTTAGAGTGCGTTCGATGGTCGGCCTAATTCCGCTGTTCGCAGTCGAGACGATTGAACCTGAGCTGCTTGCCGAGCTACCGGACTTCAGGCGGCGCCTCGAATGGTTTCTGCAGCATCGCCCAGAACTGGCGGCCCTCGTGTCCCACTGGAATCTCGAGGGCGGAATGCAGCGGCGACTGTTGTCGCTCCTGCGTGGCCGCCGGATGAAGCAAATCTTGCGGCGCATGCTTGATGAGACCGAGTTTCTGTCAACTTACGGCGTGCGCGCCCTTTCGCGTGCACACCATGACCAGCCCTACATCTTCAACGTTAATGGCGTAGATCTCACTGTTAGCTATCAGCCCGCGGAGTCCAATTCCGGCCTATTTGGGGGCAATTCAAACTGGCGCGGCCCGATATGGTTTCCGGTGAATTACTTGCTGATCGAATCGTTGCAGAAATTTCATCATTATTACGGCGAGGATTTCAAGGTTGAGTGCCCCACGGGCTCCGGGATTTTCCTGACTCTTGAGCAAGTGGCCGACGAACTGTCGCAACGGCTCACGCGACTTTTTCTGCGAGGAACCGATGGGCGTCGACCGTTCTTTGGCGCCGATGAGCGACTGCAGAACAACGCGCACTTCCGCGACCATTTGTTTTTTCCGGAGTACTTTCATGGCGACTCGGGGCGTGGAGTCGGCGCAGCACATCAGACCGGCTGGACGGGCCTGATCGCAAAACTGCTCATGCCGCGCCGCCGGGATGACATGTCGCTCCCACCCGAAGTGAAGTGAGAAGCGCGCCTGGCACGCATGACCCGACTGCGCGAGACATGCCTTGATTCGGGCCGCGCGATGTATCGCTCTGGCGGGCGGATTTTCCGTGACCTGAGCGCTCCGCCTAGACGAGCTTCAGAATTTCATTTCGGGCAAATAATGCGCCGACCTGCATGGACAGGGCCGCTGATTCGTAGAGGCCGGGAGGAACACTGATATCGGCCAGAAACAGTTCCCCTGTTTGCGGAAGCACGTTCGCGGCAAAAAGACCGGTTTTGGGCAAGGCGAGCATCATGGTCGCCGCCGCTTTGATCGCTGGTGCGTAAACAGTGCCGCTGGCAGCATCAACGCCCGACGGAGTATCGAGAGCCAGAATCGATACACCGGAGGCGTTGGCATAGGTGATCAGTTCTGCAATCACCCCGCGCGGCTGCCCCTTGAGGCTGTAGCCGATGAGGCCGTCCAAAATCAGATTGAAAACGCTCTTGTTCAGACCTTCAGTCACCGCAGACACCCTTGTTCCCTCAACGCCCATGCGCTGCAGAATATCGAGTTGGTGTGCTGGTACGGGCCTCATTTTGTCCGGCTCCTGCCCCAGGGCGACGTGAACCCTCGCGCCCCAATTGCTGAGCCGCCGCGCTGCGACCAGAGCGCCGCCGCCATTGCCGCCGGCTCCTGCCATGACCAGCACGCGCTTGCCCGTCGGATCGCCGTCGAGAAATCGCGTCCTGGCCAGGTGCGCAAGGTTACGCCCGACATTTTCCATCATCTGGATCAACTCGATGTGAAAGTCCACGATCATCGCTCGATCGACCTCGATCATCTGCTCGGTATCTGCCCTGGGGATGTCACGGGCTGGAATTTCAGGGAACATAATTAGTAGCCTCCCTCGCCACCAGACTTGCCCCAGGCCAGCAGGCCCATGTCGCCCGCGCGAGCGGGCGCCTCTCCCTGTGGCCAAGCGTTCAATTGACACATTGAACAACAGCTGGATTCATAAACAGCATGGCATGTCCGTCTGGGTCTCGCGCCATGACAGCGCTGCTGAAGCCAAGTGCGGCTTCCGGCGTATTCAGGGAGCAGCGGCAGCAGTGCGCACGCCACACCGAAACTTCGGAAGAAAGCCGGCCATTGGCGACCTGCACGAGTCTAACAAACTTGCATCAGACTCCTTCGAATGGCTATTCGTCGCTGGCGAACAGCCGTTCGCCGTTCTTGGCGCGTCGCAACCGCCACCACGCTTCAAGGGTGCAAGCGACAGACCAGGCTTGGGCCGGTGCGCCGCGCGGCTGGTGTGGCGGCGCACCGTCGAAGATCTCGCTCACCGTGCCCAGGGCGGCATCACTCAGATGGTGAGCCATGGGCTCGAGACGTGACAGCGCGAGATCCGTGTCGCCGCTGACCCGGCATTCCGCCAACACATAGTGACCAAGCAGCCAGCCCCACACGGTACCCTGGTGATAGGCGCCATCGCGCGATCGCACGTGACCCTGGTAATAAGGCCGGTAGTCCGGATGGCCGGGCGCGAGTGAGCGCAGGCCGTAGGAAGTGAGCAACTCTCGACCGCACTCGGAGACAACTCGCTCCCTTTGTTCGGGACCCAGGGGCGAATGCCACAGACTCACCGCGAAGATCTGGTTGGGGCGGATGCTCCCGTCGTTCCCGACCGGCCCGTCGAGAACGTCGAACAGGCCTAGTCCGTCCGGGCGTAAAAAGCGCTGGAATGACGAGCCCACGCGTTGGGCAAGTGCCTCATAGGGGGCGGCGTCGCAACCTGCGATGCGTGCAAACCCGGCCGTGGCGCGCAAAGCATTGTACCAAAGGGCATTGATCTCCACCGGTTTGCCGATGCGCGGGGTCACCACCCAGTCATCCACCTTGGCGTCCATCCAGGTAAGTTGCACGCCCGGCACGCCGGCACGCAGCAGGCCGTCATTGGTGTCGACGCCTATGCCATAACGAGTGCCCTGGACGTGAGCGTCGATCATCGCCGCCAGCGTTGCGTAGGACGCCAGCAGCGCGGCCCTGTCGCCACCGGCGGCCAGATAAGCGCGCCAAGCCTCTATGTACCAAAGCGCCGCGTCCACGGTGTTGTATTCGGGAGTTTCCCCCGCGCCGGGAAATACGTTGGGGAGCATGCCGCCGTCGACAAAGCGGGCAAATGTCTCAAGGATGCGCCGGGCGCTGTCGAGGCGCCCGGTGGCCAGGGTCAGGCCGGGCAGTGCGATCATGGTGTCGCGTCCCCAGTCGCCAAACCAGGGATATCCGGCGATGACCGACTCGCCCTCTGGAACATCCGGCAGTGGCCGCCGAAACACGAAGGCGTCCGCGGCCAGCACCAACTGCTCGATCCAGGGCGGCGCCGTCAGCAGCTCAGGCACTGTTGCACGGCCACGCGCCAACCGCTCACCTTCCTGCTCCCGCGCCTGGGCCAGGGCCTCCGCCAACGTGACGGTCGGATCACCGTCCAGAACAGCGGTGAAACCGCACCAGTCGCCGTCAACCACGCGCAGTTGCAGCTGCCCGACGCTCAGATGGTTGTCCTGATCCTCAAGGCCCCGTTCCCGCTCCAGCGGCAGATCAAAGCGCTCGAACCAGACGGGATCGGGATGGCAACTGCCGTGTTGCGCACGGATATTCAATTGGAACCAGCCGGAATGCGTGATCTGTAACAGTCGCCCGTCCACGGTGAGCTCGGGCGCAAACGCGCCGGGCGCAGTTACACCGTGATGATCCCGCGCGTTCACCAGCAGTGCCACACGCAACCCCATGGGGCGCGCATGCCCACCGGGCAATCGGCGCCAGGCGACATGTACGGCATTGCGCTCGCGTTCCAGCCAGATGCGTTGCTCGATGCGGATATCGCCAATGGCGAAACGCCACACCGGCAGCCGTCCCTCCAGCGCAAATGATTCGATGTGTACATGGCCAGCGGGCGCGATGCTGCCGTCCGCCCAGCGGTTAGTGAACAGCGGCCACTCCCCTTCGCCATCGATCAGCGTGGCGTCGGCCTTGGCCAATACCAGGAATCGTCCCAGCGGCGGCGCGAGCGGCGCCAGCAGCAGACCGTGGTAGCGCCGGGTGAGACTGCCAGCCAGAGTACCGGCAACGTAGGCGCCGTTCCGGTTGCTGAGCCACCATTCGCGCCGCTCGGCCTCTTGCAAATCGCCGCAGATTTCACGGCCGAGCCGGACGCCGTCAGGCAGTTGTGTCGGTATCACGATGCGTCTGAACGCGCATGAGCACGGTGAGCCCACAATCGAGCCATGCACCGATCTGAGCGCGCTGGCGAGGGCTGCAGGTTCACTGCAATGCTCCCCTGGCTAAGTGCGCGCCCAGGCGCAAGCCCCAAGCGTAGATGGTGAGCGCCGGGTTGACCCGGCTGGAGCGCGGCAACACGCTGCCGTCGGCGACGTAGAGGCCACCCATGCCGTGGACTCTCCCGTCGGCATCCACTACCGAAGTGCGTGGGTCGGCGCCAGTGACCAAACTGCCCACAGCATGGGCGGTGCCGGCCAGACCCACATAGCGGGACACGCCCAGCATGCCGCCCATGCGCAGTGCGTCCTCGAAGGCCTGAATCAGCTTCTTGTGCTCAACCTGGGCCGGCCGCACGCGTCCGAGATCGTAGTCAAGTACCGGCAGGCCGCCGTGGCCGCCGCAGGAGATGATACGGTTGGCGGGGTGGGATCCGTCCTCGGTGGTGAGGAAGAAGCCGTAGGCGCGCGCGCCCAACGCCCTGGCAAGAAACTTCGGCACTGCCGCGGGCAGCTGGGTGGCGAGTATTTCGCCGTCCATCCAGCCCAGACATTGCACTGTGCTGTGAGGAAACCGCTCGTTGAAGAAGATCGCCGTCTTGCGCAGTACATCGCTCTTCTTGAAGAGCGAGAAACCCAGCAGCGCGCTGTTGACGTGTAACTTGAAATTGGCGCCCACCAGCGCGGCAGATGGCAACCGTTCACCCAGCCTGGTGGCCTCGAGATGGTCTTGCAGCAAGCGCGGCGAGGTCATGGCGCCGGCCGCCAGTAGCACGCAGTTGGCCAGGTAACGGCTGCCGTCGACGCAGACCGCGCCAGTGATGCGTGTCGGATTGTCGTTGGCATAGTGCAGACGGGCGACGGCCTTGCTCGTCAACAGAGTGAAATTCGCAGTGCCGCGCAATTCGTTCAATAGATTCTCTTCGGCGTCGGACTTGAAGCCACAGACTGAGGCAAAGCCGTCAAAGTGCTTGGACTCTGCCGGATGTTCGAGGATCTCCCGCTTTAGGCCCAGCGGCAGAGCGTCCACACGCCAGGTCGGGTCTGCGGCGAGAATATGCCCGATCAGTCGTTGTAGCTCGGGTTCGTTGTCGAAACGCGTTACCGACATCAACGCCTCAGCCTGGTCGTAGTACGGTGCAAGCTCTTCGTATGCGATGGGCCAATCTGGACATTGATATTGGGGATCCGCTTGAAACTCATGAGGGGCGAAGCGAAGCAAGGCGGCTCCGTACCACTTCGTTTTGCCACCCACGTTGTAGTATTCGCCGGGTATGAACTGGCGGTTCTGATTGTCCACCCAGGGCTGCTGGTTCCTGAAGCGTCCCTCTTTGAATACCTGTTTCACGTCCAAGGTGCTGCCGTCCCTGGGAAGCGAATCACCTTTCTCCAGCAGGAGCACCCTCCGGCCGCCCTTGACGAGAGCATAGGCAGCGGCGGAGCCGCCAGCGCCCGAGCCGATGATAATTACATCGTAGGTATTCTCGCCCATGCTCTGCTCATGCTTCCTGCTGATGGCAGTGACTGCTCTGGCCGGCAAACTGCGTCGCAGCGGGTGGCCCATATCCGCAGTGAATGCAGCGCACCTGGTTGGGGTGATCGAGCTTGGCGCACATCGCCGTCGTCGACCCCTCGAAAAAGGCGTGCAGATCCACTGCGAGCCACATGCCGAGGATAGGTGCCGTTAGGTAGATCCAAAGGTAATCCCATATACCACTGGATGCAGCGGAGGCGAAAGTGCGCGCCGGGTTCATGCTCATGCCTGACAACGGTGATTCGACCGCAATATAGACGGCGATCAAAACGCCCGCCGCGAGCCCGGCGGCATGCGCCAGGCGCTGCGAGTTCATGAAGATAAGCACAACGAGCATCAGCCCGCAGGAAATCGCGACCTCTGCGGCGAATGCAGTCCAGGGACCAGCAGGGCCGGGCACCGTGACAAGATACGCGACCGGCGACTGGGTGAATGCCTGACCGAACAGCAGCGCGAGCAGCGCGACCCCGAATGCGCCGCCCGTGAACTGCGCGACAATGTAGAAAAGCGCGTCCTGTCGCCCCACTTTACACAGCCGCAGCAAGGCGAGCGTCACGGCCGGGTTCAGGTGCGCGCCCGACTGCTTGCCCCACGGCGAGTAGATTATGGCGACCGCGGTAAGCCCCATCGCTATGCCAACCAGGGCCCGCCTCAACGCCGCGCTCGCAAACATCTCGCGCAGCGGCGAGGCCGGATATTCGAACAGCATCACCGCGAGGCCTGCCGCCACCATGAACGTGCCGAGCCCCCAGGCCTCCATCAAGTACTCGGGCCAATGTGTTCGCGAAAACGGGTTCCAACGCATGGATCAGACCGTCGCTGCCAGATTCGAGACCAGACGCGGAATCGCATTTACATAGGTTCCTGTACGCCACGACGGCCAATCGCTTCCTTGAGATCGAAGGCCTCGTCGCACGCACCGATCTACTGCGGGCATGTCGCTCAGCCGCCGGAGGAAAAGCCGGGGTAAAGGGTCATGCCACCGTCGATGAACAGGCTGATGCCGTTGGCGTAATCCGCTTCGTCCGAAGCGAGCCAGGCCACCGCGCGGGCGATGTCGCCCGGCTCGCCTATTCGCCTGTACGGAATCAGCTTCATCAGTTCGTCGTATGCTTCCGGGGTGGCCCACGCGGCGGTGTTGATGGGGGTACGGACCGCCCCGGGGCAAACGCTGTTGACTCG
>JAYUNL010000025.1:0-17098 GCA_043761745.1 Rhodocyclaceae bacterium | reverse complement strand
CGGAGCTGCCCACCCTACGACAACTTGTGCCACCTCGCGGCATTCCCGCATAGAATCGCCGCATGCGGATGTCAATATTGTGCTTTGCCCTGGGCGTCTGGCTGGCGCAGCAGCAGGCGGCGCTGCCGGACTGGCGCGCTTTGGGCGGACTGCTGGCGCTGGCGGCGAGTGTGGTGCTCGTTGTTGCGCTCGTGCGGCGGCGGCAACCATCGCACCGCTGGCCGCGCCTGCTGGGCTGGGGCGCAGCGGCGCTGTTCGGTTTTGTCTGGGCGGCGGGGCTGGGGCAATGGCGCTTGGCCGACGCGCTGCCTGTTGAAAATGAAGGTCGCGACATTCAAGTCATCGGCGTCATCAGCGGCCTGCCGCAGCGCTTCGAGAACGGCGTACGCTTCGAGTTCTCTGTCGAATCGGCCGATGCGGCCGTGCCACGTAAATTGTCGCTGGCCTGGTATCGTGGCTGGCGCTCGCAGCATGAGGCAGACGACGGCGAAGCAGCGCCGAGCCTGCAAGCGGTGCATGCGGCCGAGCGTTGGCGCTTTACCGTGCGCCTCAAGCGGCCGCATAGCAATCTTAATCCGCAGGGCTACGATTTTGAGGCTTGGCTGTTCGAGCGCGGCCTGCGCGCCACCGGCTACATTCGCGCTGGCGACGCAAATCAGCGGCTTGATGACCACGTACTGCAATTCGGTCCGCTGCTGGAGCGGCTGCGCGAAACCCTGCGTGAGCGTATCTACCGCGCCCTGCCGGATAAGGATTATGCCGGCGTCCTGATAGCGCTGGTGGTGGGCGATCAGCAGGCCATAACCCAGGATTTGTGGCAGGTGTTCAGCGCCACCGGCATCACGCATTTGATGTCCATCTCTGGGCTGCACATCACTATGGTGGCGAGCCTGGGCTGGTGGCTGGTGTCGTTCGCATGGCGACGGCAGCCCCGTTTGATGTTGCGCTTGCCGGCGCAAAAAGCGGCGGCGCTGGGCGGCTGGCTGACCGCCTTGGCTTATTGCCTGCTGGCCGGCTTCGGCGTGCCGGCGCAGCGCACGCTTTACATGCTGAGTGTGGTGGCGCTGGCTTTGTGGACGGGCCGGCTCACTTCCGCCAGTCGCGTGCTGGCCCTGGCGTTGCTGGTGGTGCTGTTGCTCGACCCGTGGGCCGTGCTCTCGGCGGGATTCTGGCTGTCGTTCGGCGCGGTGGCGTTGCTGTTTTATATCGGCGCCGGCCGCCTCGGCACGCAACACTGGCTGGCCGAGTGGGGCCGGGCGCAATGGGCGGTGACCATCGGCATGCTGCCGGCGCTGCTCGCATTGTTCCAACAGTTCTCGCTGGTCTCACCACTGGCTAATGCGCTGGCGATTCCACTGGTGAGTCTAGTGGTGACGCCGCTGGCCTTGCTGGGCGCCCTGACTGCCGCCGCATTCGGCTTCGATGCGCCGCTGTGGCTGGCCCACCAGCTTCTGGCCTGGATGATGATCTTCATCGACTGGCTGGCGCAGTTGCCGCTGGCCATGTGGCAGCAGCACGCGCCGCCCTGGTGGGCGGTGGCAACGGCCACGCTGGGCTGCGTCTGGCTGCTGCTGCCGCGCGGTTTTCCGGCGCGCTGGGCCGGGCTGGCGCTGTTCGCGCCGCTGCTATTCATCGCACCGGCGCGGCCTTTGCCGGGCGAGTTGCGGCTTACCGTACTCGACGTGGGCCAGGGTCTCGCCGTGCATGTGCAAACCGCACAGCACGATCTGCTCTACGACACCGGGCCGCAGTTTTCGCCCGATGCGAATAGCGGCAATCGCATCATCCTGCCTTATCTGCGTGCGCTGGGCGTGGCCAGGCTGGATGGTCTCGTCATCACGCATCAGGACAAGGATCACTCGGGCGGCGCCCAGTCGGTCATTGACGCCATGCCCATAGACTGGATCGCCAGCTCACTCTCGCCGGAAGATCCGCTGCGTGATTCGGGCGCGCATCTGCCGTGCTACGACGGTCAAGTCTGGGAATGGGACGGCGTGCGCTTCGAGATGCTGCATCCGCTTTGGGCTGCTTACGACAATCCGACGCGCAAGAGCAACGACATGGGCTGCGTGCTGAAAGTCAGTGCCGGCGAGGGTGGCAATAGGAACAGCGTACTGCTCACGGCGGACATTGAGGCACTGTCTGAAGAAGCCCTATTGGCACGGCACCGCGAGGCATTGCGGGCGGACTGGCTGGTGGCGCCGCATCACGGCAGCCGCACCTCGTCGACCGCCGCGTTCATTGCAGCGGTGGGCGCGAAAACCGTCATCTTTCCGGTGGGCTACCGCAGCCGCTTCCATCATCCCAATGCCGACGTCGTGCGCCGCTTTGAGGCCAGTGGCGCGCAGCTATGGCGCAGCGACCGCGACGGTGCGGTGACGCTGCGCCTGGGCGCTGCACCGGCTCAGATCGAGCGGGAGCGCGAAGCGCGGCGCCGCTATTGGCACGGCGGCTGATACACTTTGCCCATCACATCGAGGATCAAGATGCGCGAACTGACAGTGCAGTGTGCCAGCGCCCATGGTTTGCATCGCATGGCTTACACCGAATGGGGCGATGCGAAAAATCCGCGCGTGCTGATTTGCTTGCACGGCCTCACGCGGTGCGGGCGAGATTTCGATTTTCTGGCGCAGGCATTGGCGGACCGCTATCGCGTGGTGTGCCCGGATGTCGTTGGGCGCGGCAAGAGCGAGTGGCTGGCCGTGAAGGACGATTACCAGATACCGCAGTATGTCGCCGACATGGTGACGCTGATCGCGCGTCTCGATGTGCCATCGGTGCATTGGCTAGGCACGTCCATGGGCGGGTTGATCGGCATGGCGTTGGCGGCGCTGCCGGAAACGCCCATTACGCGGCTGGTGCTCAACGATGTGGGGCCACTCATCAACGCCGCCGCGATCCAGCGCATTACCCAATACGTTGGTCTGGCGCCGCGCTTCGCCTCCGTGGAAGAGGCCGAGCGCCATATCCGCGCCGTCAGCGCCTCATTTGGTCAGCTCACTGACGCACAGTGGCAACACCTCACGCAATACACAACCCGCCAGATGCCCGGCGGCGTCGTTGAACTGGTCTATGACCCCGGCATTGCTGCTCCTTTCAGCAAGGCTTTCAACGGAACGGACATCGATTTGTGGCCGCTTTACGAAGCCATCCACTGCCCGACGCTACTGGTGCGCGGCGCCGAATCGGATTTGCTTTCGCAGGAAACCGCGCTGGAGATGACGCATCGCGGCCCGCGTGCCGCACTGGTGGAAATACCCGGCGTCGGTCACGCGCCGATGTTTTTCGATGAGTCTCAGATCGCGCCGGTGCGTGATTTCCTGCTTGCCGGCTAGGCTCTAAGCGCGCCGTTCGCCCAACGCGACCCACAGCCCGCTGGCGGCGATGATCAGCATGCCCAGCACCGTCCACCCATCAGGCAGGTGATCGAACACCAGCCAGCCCAGCGCCGCCGCCCACCCCAGTTGCACATAGAGAAATGGGCTGAGCGTTGAGGCTGGCGCTAACCGGAAAGCGCGGATCAGCAGGAAGTGTCCGCTACCGCCGAGTATGCCCAGCGAGCCCAGCATCAGCCATTGCGTTGCCGTCGGTGTCGGCTGGTGCCAGTACCAGGGCAGCACCGCGCTCATCGCCAGCGTGCCGACCAACGCGGTATAGAACAGCAATGCCATCGGGTGTTCGAGGTGGCTCAAGCGCCGCGTCAGGATTTGATAGGCCGTGTAGCTCACCGCACTGCCCAATGCCCACAACACGCCCACCACATTGAGCGCGCCGCCCGGATGCGCGATCAGGAGCACGCCAGAAAAGCCCGCCAGCACCGCTATCCAACGCCCTGCACGCTGCTTCTCGCCCAGCATTGGCCCGGCCAGCAGCGCCACCATCAGCGGCGACAGAAAGATCACCGCGGTGGTCTCCGCTAGCGGCATGGTGCGGAAGGCAAATACGCCGCAGGCCGTGGTCGACAACAGCATCAGCGCACGAATAATCTGTGTGCCGAGATGATCGGTGCGCACCAACTGGCCACGCAGCGAGGGCGCAAGAAAAATCAGCATTAGCACGCAATGCACCGCATAGCGCGCCCACACCAGAAAAGGCACGGCGAAGGTCGCGGTAAGTTGCTTCACCGTGGCGTCGAGCACAGCGAAGAATACCAGCGCGAGGAGCAACAAAAAAATGCCGCGCAGGGTGTGCGGCGTTGAAGCGGAGTTCAATATCGCCCCGTAGGGTGGGCAGCTTTGCTGCCCACGCGTACTGCCGTTCGAACATTCCCTGCGTGGGCAGCAAAGCTGCCCACCCTACGATCGCTATGCATTACGAGATGATGGCGTTGTCCAACCGTTGAACAGCGCGCGTGCCGCATCGATGGTTTCGCCCGCCGTCATGCCAGCGGGGCCGATGCCTTGCTCGACGAGATGATCCGCCGCGAGACCGTGTAAATGCACGGCGCAGAGCAGCGCATCGGTCGCCGGCCAGCCTTGCGCCAGCAGCGCGGTGGCGATGCCGGTGAGCACATCGCCCATGCCGGCGGTGGCCATGCCCGGGTTGCCGCTGGTGTTGATGTACCAGCGCGCCGCTTCGGTCGGCAGCGCGATCACACTGCCCGTGCCTTTGAGCACGATGGCGGCCTTGAATTTTTTCGTCAGGACCAGTGCGGCATCGATGCGATTGGCGCGCACGTCGTCGGAGTCCATGCCGAGCAGCCGCGAGGCTTCGAGCGGGTGCGGCGTCATGATGGTAGGCGCGGCACGTCGCGCCACGTGAGTCGCCAGCACGGGATGCGTGGCGATGAGATTCAGCGCGTCGGCATCGAGCACCAATGGCAAGTCGCTGGCGATGGTGCGCTTCAGGAGATCCAGTGCGCCATCGCTTTGCCCCAGGCCCGGCCCGACCGAAAGCGCGTTGGCATGGCCCGAGCTCAGCACTTCATCGGGTGTGCGCAGCATCAGCTCCGGTTGGGTGGTGTCGACGGCGAGCGCGTGATTGTCGATGAGGCCGACGTAGACACGGCCGGCGCCCATCTTGAGCGCCGCGCGGCCCGCCAACAGCGCCGCACCGACCATGCCGGGTGCGCCGCCGATGATGCCGACGCCCCCCATCATGCCTTTGTGGCTGTTCTTCGGGCGCGGCTTGAGACAGGTGCTGAATAGCGTTGGTGCGACCACATGCGCCTCGGTCGCAACTATCGATTCCGGATTGAGGTCGAGATCATGCACGCTGATGTCGCCGCAGTGATCCGGCCCATCCAGCGTCACGAGGCCGGGCTTCAGTGCGATGAAGGTGGCGGTGTGTGTGGCGCGCACGGCGCAGCCCAGCACGCGGCCGGTATCCGCGTCCAGCCCGCTGGGAATATCCAGCGCGAGCACCGGGCAATCCTGGCAGTTGATTGCTTCGATCAGCGCCGCATGCTCGCCTTCGAGCGGGCGCGTCAGGCCGATGCCGAACAGCGCATCCACGACCAAGGAGAACTGGCGCTTGGGAATGTCGTTCAGCACCTCGCCGCCGCTCTCGCGCCAGGCCTCGTAAGCGGCGCGCGCATCAAGGGGCAAACGCGCCACATCGCCGCGAAACACCACCATAGGCGCGAAGCCGCGCTGCTTGAGAATCCGCGCGACGATAAAGCCGTCGCCGCCGTTGTTGCCGGGGCCGCAAACAATCAGCGTCGGTATGCGCGTGCCGCGCGTCATGGCCAGCGCCACGCGCGCTGCGGCGGCGCCGGCTCGTTCCATCAGCGGCGGATCGGCATCCAGCCGCCGGGCTTCGATCTCGCGTATTTGCGCCACGCGATAAATCGGCTGCGAGGTGTGTTGCGAGGTGTGGTGTGAAGCATGGGCATTGATCGGGGACATGCCGCCAGTCTACCGCAGGAGCGTGAGGTTACGGCGTGCGGTTGAGGAATCGTAGGAGGGGTGGAGGCGCTAGCGCCGTAACCCATCATCCGTGACGCCGAAGTGACGCCAAAGAAGCGATGGGTTTCGGCGCTTGCGCGCCTTCACCCATCCTACGCGCTCAGCTACGTGCTCAGCTACGTCCTTACCCTTTCCGACTTTTCGCCAGAAACCGGTCCAACTGATTGGCAAAAGCTTGTCGGTCGCCTTGGGAAAACACCGCGGGCCCGCCGGTATTCACGCCGCTACCGCGCAACTCGTCCATGAAATTGCGCAGGGTCAGGCGCTCCTGAATATTTTCTTTGGTATAAAACTCGCCGCGCGGATTGAGTGCGTGGCCGCCGCGTTCTATGACATCGGCCGCCAACGGAATGTCAGCGGTAATCACCAGATCGCCGCCTTGCACCAGCTCGGCGATTTTCCGATCCGCCACATCGAATCCGGCTTCCACCTGGATGGCCTTGATCCAGGGCGATGGCGGTGTGCGCAATAGCTTGTTGGCGACCAGCGTCAGCGTAATCTGCGCCCGCTCGGCAGCGCGAAAGAGTATCTCTTTGATGACCAGCGGACAAGCGTCGGCGTCGACCCAGATTTGCATAGTCGCTGGACGCCTCGTCAGCCTTCAGGTTTTTCGGCGCGACACAACTGGCCCCATGTCCGGTGCCGGTTCTTCGCTGCCCGTTTGCAGCGCTTCGCGCCGCTGCGCGCAGCGGCGCAGAATTTCGCGCTGCTGGTCATCGGTATAAGCCGGCCACCATTCGCGCTCGTTCTGCGAGCGCTGGCAACCCTTGCAGAAGTTGGTTTGCGGGTCGATCTCGCAGACACTCTGGCAGGGATTGCGAGGCGGGACTGGGGTATTGATCGGTTTCATGGTGGTTCTCGCTCAGTGCAAAGTCGGCGGCGCTTCCGGCGGGAACAACTCGTCGAGATCGCTCACGTCGAAGTGGTATTCGTGATTGCAGATGTCGTCTTTCACCACCAGCACACCTTGTTCGGCAATCGCCTCGGCGACTTCTGCGCGCCCCAGGCTGCGCAGCATGCTCACCACCTTGTCGCGATCCTCCGGGCACTCGTAGCTGACTGCGCGCGGCGTATAGACGCGCAATGTCTCATCAGCGAAAAGCCGCGTCAATAGGGCTTCTACAGGCAGTGTGTGCATCTCGTTCGCGCTTGCCGTGGCGGCCAGATGCTCGATGCGCGTCCAGCCGTCGGCGTCCTTGGCGTCGGCCTCGGGCAGTTTTTGCAGAAACAAACCCACCGCGCTCATCGCATTCGCCGCCAGCCACAGTCGCGCCGGCTGCTGCTCGGACTGCGCGAGGTAATGCTCAAAGATTTGCGCGATGGTCTCGCCCACCAGCGGCACGATGCTTTGATAAGGCTCGCGCACCGCCTCATGCTGCAACAAAAATGTGAGGTGCCCGTGTCCCAGCAGCGTGGGTGCGTCAGTGGCGGAGACATCATCATCCGCTTGCGCCATGCCGCGTATCTGGAGTTGCTCAGTGCAATCGATCACCAAGAGGCGCACCGGCCCGCTGCCCTTCAACTGAAAGCCGATGCGGCCCGGCTGTTTGAGATTGCCGCCGATCAGCACCGTCACCGCCGTCATCTCGCCGAGCAGATCGCGCACCGCCGCTGGGTAGTCGCGCCTGGCCTGCATGGCGCGCCAGGCATCGCCCAGGCGCACAAACGCGCCACGTATATCGAGGTCTTCAAACAGAAAGCGCACTACAAAATCAGAGGTCATATCGGTTACGTCGGTTTGTCATCCTCGCGCAAGCGGGGATCCAGTGTTTCCAAAGCGCCGATGGATTCCCACGTGCGCGGAAATGACGGCGCGGTGCATGGATTGTGTGGGGGCTATCCGCCGAGAGCCTTCTCATACTCGGCTGCGTCGAAGCCCACCAGCAACTTCTTGCCAGCTTCAACAATAGGTCGCTTGATCATGCTGGGATTCTCCACCATCAGGGCATACGCCTTGGCAACGGTGAGATTCGCCTGCTTCTCAGCCGGCAACTTGCGAAACGTTGGCCCGCGCGTGTTAATGAGTTTCTCCCACCCCACGTGCGCTGCCCATTGCTTTAGCTTCACCGCGTCGGCGCCCAGCTTCTTGTAATCGTGAAATGCATACTCAACACCGTGCGCCTCCAGCCAAACGAAGGCTTTCTTCATGGTGTCGCAATTTTTGATGCCGTAAATCTTGATCATGCCGTTCTCCAGCCTTGCCTTGTCAGCAGTTTAAAACGAGACCCGCCCCTGCGCACAACGGCCCCATTGCGCCAGCCGCGCGACGGTGGGCAGCAGATTGAGGCCGGTTTCTTTCTTCAACGTTCGAGCCGATTCTTTCAACTCGGCGAGCGGCAAGTCTATGGGGTCGCCTACCGCGGCGAAGGCGATGGCGTTGCCGTGGTCACAGGAGGGGAAGACCATGGCACGCCCTTCGAAGGCCGCGCCGATGCGGCCCACACTGGCGCCGAAACCGCGATTGCGTGCCAATAGATTCACCACCAGCAGGCCGTCGCCGCGCAGGTGGCCGCGGCACAGTTCGTAGAAGGGCTGGGTGTCGAGTGCACCAGCGCGGGCGTTGGAATCGAAGCCGTCGATGAGGATGAGGTCGAAATATTTTTTGGAGTTCGCCAGCCACTCAACGCCGTCGGCGATTTCGATTTTCAGTTGGGCCGATTCTTCCGGTAGCTTGAAATAGGCGCGCGCCGCAGCGACGACAGAGGGCTCGATTTCGATCACCGTGAGCTTGGTCTGCGGCCGGTGGCGATAGAGGAATTTGGTGAGCGAAGCGGCGCCGAGGCCGATCAACAACGCGTTGTGCGGCCAGTTCGATTCGGGCCGCATGAGCAAGGCCGTCATCATCTCCCGCGTGTAATCCAGCTCCAGCGACCAAGGCCGAGCGATGCGCATGGCGCCCTGTATCCATTCCGAGCCGAAGTGCAAATAACGCACGCCGGCTTCTTCGGAGATGTCTATGGGGAAGGGCATGGGGACTGGACGGTGCGTAAGAGGGGTGGAGGCGTTTTGTGCCGTAACCCGTTTCGAGGTTGATGGATTACGCTACGCCCCACCCATCCTACGGGGTTCATCGTTTCATCGCTTTCGCCAGCGCATCGGCCAGCGCTGATTGCGGTTTGGCGTCGGCTGCTTGTTGGCGGGGTTTGCCTGCGGGGGCGGGTTTGCTGCGGCCTAGGGCAACCGGCACGGCATCGTCGCTTAAACGCATGGTGAGGGCGATGCGTTTGCGTTTCTCGTCCACCTCCAGCACTTTCACTTTCACCACGTCGCCGGCTTTCACGACTTCGCGCGGGTCTTTGACGAATTTGTTGGAGAGCGCGGAGATGTGCACCAGGCCGTCCTGATGCACGCCGATGTCCACAAACGCGCCGAAGTTGGTGACGTTGCTGACCACGCCTTCGAGCAGCATGCCGGGTTGCAAATCCTTGATCTCTTCAATGCCTACACGGAAGGTGGCCGCCTTGAACTCGGGGCGTGGATCGCGGCCGGGTTTTTCGAGTTCCTTGAGGATGTCTTGCACCGTGGGCAGGCCGAATTGTTCGTCAGTGTATTTCTTCGCATCCAGCGCCTTGAGAAACTGAATGTCGCCGATGACTTCCTTCACGCTGCGCTTCACGTCCTTGATAATGCGCTCGACCACCGGATACGCTTCCGGGTGCACGGCCGAAGCATCGAGCGGGTTGTCGCCGTTCATGACGCGCAGAAAGCCGGCGGCCTGCACGAAGGTTTTGTCGCCGAGACGCGGCACCTTTTTCAGCTCGTTGCGACTCTTGAAGGCGCCATGAGCATCGCGATGCGCAACGATGTTGGCAGCCAGCGTGGCGTTGAGGCCGGAGATGCGCGCCAGCAGCGGCACAGAGGCCGTATTCACATCGACGCCCACGCTATTCACGCAATCTTCCACCACACCGTCGAGGCTACGCGCGAGTCTGGATTGATTGACGTCGTGCTGGTACTGGCCAACGCCGATGGACTTAGGATCGATCTTCACCAGCTCCGCCAGCGGGTCTTGCAGCCGGCGCGCAATGGATACGGCGCCGCGCAGGGTCACATCCATTTCCGGGAATTCTTTGGCGGCAAGTTCGGAGGCGGAATACACCGAGGCGCCGGCCTCCGACACCACGACCTTGGTGATCTTCAATTCGGCATGGCGCTTGATGAGTTCGCCGGCGAGTTTGTCGGTTTCGCGCGAGGCTGTGCCGTTGCCGATGCTGATGAGCTCGGCCTGATGTTTTTTTGCCAGCGCGGCGAGGGCGTGCAACGCGCCATCCCAGTCGTTGCGCGGCGCATGCGGATAAATGACGCCGGTATCAAGCACCTTGCCGGTGCGATCCACCACCGCTACTTTCACGCCGCTGCGCAGGCCCGGATCGAGGCCGATTACGGCGCGCGGGCCGGCTGGTGCGGCGAGCAGCAGATCGTGCAGGTTGTGCGCGAAAACGCGGATGGCCTCTTCTTCGGCGCGCTCGCGCAGTGCGCCCATGAGTTCGAGTTCCAGGTGTAGCGAAAGCTTGACCATCCAGGCCCAGCGTGCGGTTTCCAGCAGCCACTTGTCGCCGGGACGACCGCGATCAGCGATCTGGAAGTTCGTGGCGATCAGGCGCTCGCAGCTATTCGGACCGGGCAGCGGATTTTCTTGCAACTCCTCATTGAGTTTCAACGCCAGACGCAGCACGCCCTCGTTGCGCCCGCGCAAGAGCGCCAGCGCACGGTGCGAGGGCATGCTGAGAATGGGCTCGCGGAAATCGAACCAGTCGCGGAACTTCGCGCCTTCCTCCTGCTTGCCTTCCACCACCGTCGATACCAGCACGCCATGCGCTAGTAAATGCCCACGCACGCGGTTTAACAGGTCGGCGTCCTCGGCGAATTGCTCCATGAGGATTTGGCGCGCGCCTTCCAGCGCGGCCTTCACGTCGGCGACATTCTTCTCGGCGTCGATATATTTTTCCGCTTCGGCTTCGGGACTCAAAGTCGCATCGGCCAGCAGTGCGTCGGCCAGCGGGCCGAGGCCCGCTTCACGCGCAATCTGCGCCTTGGTACGGCGCTTTTGTTTGTAGGGCAGGTAGAGGTCTTCCAGGCGTTGCTTGGTATCGGCGGTGGCGACATCCTTCTCCAGCTCGGGTGTGAGCTTGCCTTGCTCGGCGATAGAGGCCAGCACGCTGGCGCGACGCTCTTCCAGCTCGCGCAGATAAATCAGACGTTCATCCAGCGTGCGCAACTGCGTGTCGTCGAGTCCGCCGGTGACTTCCTTGCGATAGCGCGCGATGAAAGGCACGGTCGCGCCTTCATCGAGCAGGGCGACGGTGGCAATGACTTGCTGCGGCTTGACGCCGAGCTCAGTGGCGATGCGGTGTTCTATGGGGGGCAGCATGAGTGTGGTGCTTTAGACGCTTCAAAAACGAGCGGCGCACTATGCGCAAAAGGCGGAGAAAAGGCAAGTGAAGAGATGTTGCTCAGATCAGCGGGCAGCTTTCCGAATGTCTTTAATCAAAAGGTAAAGGTGATACGGGTCTGTCGGGCTGGGGTCGAAATCGAAATGCTCGTAGAAGTGGCGCGCGTCGTCGTCTTTGGCATGCACGATCACGGCGCGAATTCCGGCGATGTCTGCCGCTTGTAGCGTTCGGGCGAGGGCATCATGCAAAAGTGCGGCGCCCAGCCCTTTGCCTTTGACGGCGTTATTGACGGCGAGCCTCGCCAGCAGCATGACCGGGACAGGATGACGCGCCAAACCTTTCGTCACCCGGCTTGGAGCGTCCGCGTGTGCAACCGCACCCACCGCCAGACTGTAATAGCCGACCACGCGCTCGTCGGCAATGGCCACATAGGTTTGCGCGCTGCCGGCGGTTTGGTTGTTCAGGGCGAAGCGAGCGAGGTGGCGATTGAGCGCTGCGTCTCCGCAGTTGAATGAGTCGACAACGTGGCGTCGATCCAGTTTCTGGATGAGCCAACGCGACTTCGCTGAAGGCACCGGCGCTTACCGACCGGATTTCATCAGCCGGGCAAGGCGCGGTCGTGCGCGGGGTGGTGTGTCCAGCGCGACCTGAAATTTTGCCCACTGCGTATCGTCGAGCAGGAACAAGCGACGCTCGGCCAGCGTCTCAGCGGCAGAAGCCAAGCCACTGTCGAGCAGGAATTCACTGACCGTTTTATCCTGCGATTGAGCAGCGGCCTGGATCATCTCCTTGGCGGCGGGAGAAACACGCAAGTCGACGCGTTGGGTTTTGGAGGAGGAGAGCATGTTGGCGGCGCCTTTGAAACTGGTTGAGGCTTAGTATAGCGTGTGTTCATTGTCAGTACAATCGCCTCATCTCGAAGTTTGTCAGCATGGCAATTGAACAGTACTGCGAAGACGGTTTGGGCAGTTTTTTAAGGGTTATGCCAAATCAATTCACGCTAGCCCCTTATTGTTCCGAATTCTCGCGATGTCAGCGATCTACCCAATGCCAAGACGGGCGATCCAGCTTTTCGCGACCGACAACCGTGGTGTCACCCAGTTCCTTCTCTAAAGTAAGGGACAAACAGCCCTCGTCTTCCAAGGCGGCGATGAGTCGATGGGCGTGAGAGACAACGAAGACCTGCGAGTGCTGTGCCGCTGTAGCGATTAGGCGCCCTAACGCCGGCAGCAAATCGGGGTGCAGGCTCGTTTCGGGCTCGTTGAGTACCAGCAACTGTGGCGGGCGCGGCGATAACAGCGCGGCAATCCAGAGTAAGTAGCGCAATGTTCCGTCGGACAGTTCGACCGCTTTGAGGGGGCGCAGCAGGCCAGGTTGTCTCATCGTCGTCTCGAAGCGCCCATCATGACTTTCTATCTCTATCGACGCGCCGGGAAAGGCGTCGTCCACAGCGCCATCCAAGGCTTCAGCATCACCGATCTCACGTATCGTTTGCAATGCGGCGGCAAGATCGGCGCCGTCGTGACCTAAGACCGGCGTATGCGTACCGATCTGTGGCATTCGAGCTGGCGCGGCGGAGTCGGTACGAAAGTGATCGTAGAATCTCCAGGAACGAATCTGCTCGCGCAAGCTCAATAGTTCGGGCGTCTGTCGCGGGTCGGCTAGTTGGGACAGCATGCTGTCGAAGCCCGACAGACGATCATGGACGATCTGCCATTCGCCATCGTCGCCACGAGAGCGCACGATGGGACCCCGCCGTTCGACCAACCTGGCCGCTGGGCGCGGTGTGGGGCCAGCCCAGACAAATTCGCCTTTGATGACGGGGTCCAATGAAAACGCGGTCGGATTGTCTGAACGATCAGGCGGCGGCAGTCCCAAATCGATAGAGTAGCTGAACTCGGATCCAACGAAGCCCAGTCCGAGACTGATGGGCTTTTTTCGTCTGGTGCCTTGCACGGCAATTTCTCCACGCCGCATCCCGCCCGAAATAGATTCAGGCCCCGCCCAAAGCGTGGAAGCCAGCCCGCCTTCGCGTGCCAGCGAGGCTATAACGCCACCTTGTGCGGTTTCGGCGAGCAAGCGCAGCGCCTTGTAGATATTCGACTTGCCGCTCCCGTTCGGTCCGGTGATCAAATTCAACTGATCCAAGGGGATCACGAAGTCGCACAGGGTTCGATAGTTTTGAACGGCCAAGGTCTTGAGCATGGTTACTTGTACCTAAAGCGTTCTAAGCAATATCGGCAGTAGCGCCACTCAGCAGTCGCGTGTTGAGCGCGCCGCCGGAAAACAGCATTTCGTGCAATGCCGCCTCGGCTGTCTCACGTGAAACATAGCCGCCACGGTCGAGTTCCAGATGGTGCTGCGCAATCCGTCGGAGCAATTCCTTGATGAACGCCGGGCTGGCACCATCGGTGCGCTGAGCGAATTCGTCCACGACTTCCTCCGGTATCGACAGCGACTTGCCGTACAGCGCGATCAAGTGCTTGCGCAGGCTTGTATCCGGCAATGGAAATTCGATGGACTGATCGATGCGGCCCGGGCGGCTGGCCAGCGCGGGTTCCAAGGTTTCTGGCCGGTTGGTGGTCAGGATGAAAAACACGTCCGCGCGCTCGCGCAGACCGTCCATTTCGTTGAGCAAGCGGTTTAGCATTACTTCATCGCATACACCCGTACGATCCGTGCGCTCGCGCGCAAGTAAGTCCGCGTCCTCGATCACCACCACTGCTGGTTGCAGCAGTCTGGCTAAAGCCATGTACTCGGGCAGTAGTCCCGCGCCCTCCGCAGTAATCAGGAGCGTCGTGTGATTCGCCAATTGTCCGGCGAGATACCGAATGCAGTGCGTCTTTCCGGTCCCCGGCGCACCATGGAATAGCAGCCCTTTTTGTGTCGACAGTCCGAGTTCGCGCAACGCTTGGCGCTGCGCGGCGAACTTGAGGACGTTTCTCTCGACGGCTTGAAGCGTTGATTCCGGTAGGATCACGTCGGCACGATCTACCGTTTCCAGTTCGTGAACATTGATACGGGGTGCGAGCCCCGAAAACTGATAGCTTTGCTCAAGGGAGAGGACACGACCTCGATAACAGCTCCCATGGGAAAGCCGATGCGCAAGCGCGTCGAAGACTCGTGTGCATAGCGCAACGCCAGGTTCTCCCGGAGCCGTCATGATTTCAACGGTTAGATTGCTACCCTGTCCGTAGTTGTCTTGTTGGGCGAGGATGACGGCGTAGGACCCCTGTTCGTCGCGGAGCAACCACAGGCCATTCTTCAGGCAACGAACCGTTTCCCCGCCGCCAATATAGACATCCTCATATTGTGCCGGCGCAGCTTCTACCGAGTTGCGCCCTTCTTCTAACAGCTTGGAAAACCCGAGGGCTTCATGTCGATATGGATGATGGATGCCGACAAAGTTTTTCGGTATGCAGCGCTCACCGAACTGGTCGTCCAAGGCCTTTTGCAAGTCCGCTTGCTGACGCATGGGATAGGCACGAGAGGTCGCGATGAGGTCTTGTGGTCGAGCGGGTGTGAAGTGCTTGCTTAGGCGCTGAAACAAGTAACGCTCCGGCGGTTCATCCACTGCTTGTGTGTCGTCAGTCGGCTGAATCAGCGCGTTGCAAGCTCGCACGCAGTCGCTGCAAATGAAAGCCGAATCACCTGCAACCAAGTGCTCGACATCGCTGGATGTACGATGACAGAACTGGCACCGTCCGTCAGAGATTTTAAAATCGGCCATTGATAGATCGTCCCATTCCCTTACTTTCAGGCGCTTGTGATGTGTAGGCGCCAATCATGCCATTGATATTCCATGAACAGCAATGCCAATATTCTCAGGCTCAGTGAGCAGGCTCAATGGGGTCAGGGTGAATTGATTTGGCATAACCCTCAATCCCCCACCCGCTGCAAGCGTAGTTGCTAATGTGAGAAGGGCCGCGCTGCGGCCCTTCTTCATGGTGGTTGGCTATTCAAACCACGCGCATATCCAAGTGCTTGCCCAGGGCTTGCAATGCCGCTGCGATGCCATCAATGCGGGTCGTGTGATGCACGTTGGTCAGTCGGTTGACTTCCTGTGGCGTGGTATTGAGGCGCCGCGCCAATTCCGCCGGCCGCACGTTCTGCTTGATCATCTCGTTCAGCAATAGAATCTTGGCCGAAAGGCTGGCCGGCAACTCGACCACGCTTTGACCGCGCTTTGCCTTCGACGGCGCCGGCACGGCGCGCTTGTCCTCGAAGTAAAAATCGAGGGCCGATTCGAGGGCATCCCGCGCGGCGGCCAAGGCTTCGGCCTCGGTGTCGCCCTGAGTGATAGCTTCGGGGATGTCCGCGAAGGTCACGACGAATCCGCCGTCTTTGTCCGGGGTGAGAGTGGCAGGGTACATAAACATGTTGCGCTCCTTATTTCAATCCGAGTTGTTTCTTGATGCCTTCCAGCGTGCCTTTTTTCAGATCGGTGTTGTGCATTGGTAGCACCGACTGTTTTCCATTCAGGTAAACCTTGATGTGCGATCCTTTGCCCGGCTGGAATGTCGCTCCCTGTTTTGCCAGCCACCGCTTAAACTCGCTGCTGTTCATGGTTTAAAACATAATCAATATTGTTTATGTTGTCAAGGGGCGGCTTTAAATAGTGTCGCGGCAGGTGTATTGACAGCGGCTACACGCGACACTATGATGCGTATATCTATTGTATATGCGAAAAAGGAGATACTCATGCGTGACGCCGCCATCAATCTGCGGGCGCTTCCCGCGCAGCGGGATCTAATTGATCAAGCTGCAAGTTTATTGGGCAAGAACCGGTCGGACTTCATGCTCGAGGCCGCCTGTGACAAAGCGCAGTCAGTGGTGCTTGATCAGGTTTTTTTCAGGCTGGACACCGACAAGTTCAAGCAATTCACCCAACTGCTCGACGCACCACCTACCCACAACCCGGGGCTTAAACGCCTCATGGCCGTCAAGGCTCCTTGGAAGGCGTGAGTTTGCAATCGAGTCTGCAACCGAGTTTGCAACTGAGCGCACCGCAGCCGCTGCGGACCGATCATCTATCGGATGAGTTCGCGTGCGGCGAAGCTGTACTTGACGAGTGGCTCAAACGTCGTGCCATGACCAACCAATTGAGTGGAGCCAGCCGCACGTTTGTCGTGGCCGATCAGGACAAGCGCATCTACGGTTACTACGCCATGGCTGCCGGCGCAGTCTCGCACCAGATGGCAACGAGTTCCGTGCGTCGCAATATGCCCGACCCCGTTCCGGTGATGGTTCTGGCGCGGCTTGCTGTCGATCAGCGCGCCCAAGGGATCAAGCTTGGCGCCTCCTTGTTACAGGACGCCGTTAATCGGGCAGTGGCTGTTTCCCAAAATGCGGGCGTCAGAGCACTGCTGGTGCACGCTCTTCATGACCGCGCCAAACAGTTCTACGAGCACTACGGATTTCAAGCATCATCGGCGCATCCCATGACGTTAATGCTGCGCTTGAATAGCGCAAAATTCTGACTCATGGCAGAGTGAGCTTCCCTCTATTTTTCACGGCTCAATGTGGTCAGCGGCTCAATGGGGTCAAGGTGAATTTATTTGGCATAACCCTTGACCCTTAGCGCTCCCCGCTGCAAGCGTAGTTGCTGATGTGAGAAGGGCCGCGCTGCGGCCCTTCTTCATGATGGGTAAGACCGAATAGATTTCTCTGCATCGTGCGGGCCAGAACGGATGCGCGGCCCTTGATACGACATTGCGTTCAATAAATTAGATATGATGTTAGCCCATGGACTTTAAGGAGCCGTGGATGAAGAACCTAATTGTATGTGACAAGTCGACG
>JAYUNL010000024.1:0-1506 GCA_043761745.1 Rhodocyclaceae bacterium | reverse complement strand
AAATCATGGTGGTCTTTACGTCGGCATGGCCCAGCAGTTCCTGCACGGTACGAATGTCACATACCGACTCGAGCAGATGGGTTGCGAAGCAATGGCGGAAAGTGTGGCAGCTTGCCGGCTGCGGAATGCCCGCCTTGCGAACGGCAATGTGAACAGCGCGCTGCACGGACTTCTCATGCTGGTGATGTCGAACCCGTCGTCCGCTATAAGGATCCCGGCAAAGCGAGTTCGCAGGAAACACATAGCCCCAGTCCCTGGCGGCTTGCGGATATTTACGCGTAACCGATACCGGCAAAGACACACCCGGCTCGCCGAGTTTGCAATGGCCTTCGAAGCGGTTTGGCGAGATGCGTACGCAATGGCGCAATGATGGCCCCCGGCAATACCGTCACCCGATCCTTGCCCCCCTTGCCGTCACGGACGATGATCTCGCCGCGCTCCAGGATGAGATCTTTAACGCGAAGTCTAAGCCCCTCCATCAACCGTAACCCGCCTCCATAAAGCAAGCTCGCGACCAGCCACGACGTGCCGTCAAGATGCGCAATCAACGAACGCACCTCAGCGGGACTCAACACCACTGGAAGCCGTTTTGGCCGATGCGCACGAGTCACGTTCTCAAGCCATGGCAGCTCTTGGTCAAGCACGTGCCGGTACAGAAACACAAGGCTTGCAGCGCCTGATTCTGTGTTGATGCGCCGACCTTGTCCTCAACTGCCAAATGCGTCAAGAACGCCTCGACCTCCGCCGGCCCCATTTTCGCGCGGGTGCTTCCGGCCGTGATACGTTACGTACCGCCGGATCCACTGAAGGTATGCCTGCTCCGTCCGGTACGCGAGGCGCCGGGTGCGCATCCTCTCGCGAGAGACCTCGAGCAAGCCGCGTCTCACCCACATATAATTCCCCGGGGCGATAGGAGACTCCACCAACACATCACATCAAGGAAATCAGGAAGATGCCGGAAGGCCCAGCCCGATATGTACCGCAAATGACGCAATTCACCCGACGTTTGGGTCGGCTAATTATTCGTTAGGCATCAGACGTAAGAAATGGCCATGGCATCGTTGCGAACTGCGTCTATCTCGTGCCTTGCGATTTGGGTAGCAATCTGGCTGCTGTTTCTCTTGTTGCGCTTCGCATCGCTCGATATTAGGGTCATTCCAGGTGTCGGTGGCGTCATGCTTGTTGCGCTCGCGGTTGCCTTGTTGGCTCCGATCGCGGCCACGGCGCTTGCAGCCGCTGCGCTAGTTCGACAGCCCCGAATGCCGCTAAACTGGATCACATTTGGATGTGCGAGTGCCGCATTCTTTGGCCAGGATTTTCTATTCCTCATCTCAAGGTGGCTGTGATGACTAACCAATCGTTGGATCGGACCGTGACCGATAAAGTGCCATACGCACGATATAGGGGTCTCCGATTTTCAACCGACCGACCGCGCGTCACGCATCTGCGTGCGGCCGCTCAACTCAGGCGTTAGGCGTCGTTCCCACGTACCGCAAATGACGGTCG
>JAYUNL010000023.1:0-2613 GCA_043761745.1 Rhodocyclaceae bacterium | reverse complement strand
TGCAACCTGCGACTGTGCGTACGTCACGGGTTTTGAGCGGCGCGGCGGCGGTCAGCAGCAGGCCTTCGGGAGTCTCGCGCACGTGAAGGCGCGTGCCGGGATTCCAGCGGCAGGCATCGCGCAGGGCCTTGGGCAACACAACTTGGCCTTTTTGCGAGAGTACGGTGGTTTGGTGCATGATGTAGTTCCGTGCCAAGTAAGCCGAAATCTTACCACGCTGGCAGAACGCCCTCGCGCGGCGGGTTCGGCGCGATGACCTGGATGCCTGCTTCAGATCGAGCAGCAAACTTTGACGCTACGGTGCGATCGCCGAAGTATGCAATCGAATCCCCAGCGCCTTGATCACTTTCATCACTGTGGCGAACTCCGGGTTGCCCTCGCCGGACAGCGAGCGGTAGAGGCTTTCACGTGACATGCCAGTGTCGCGTGCCACCTGCGACATGCCGCGCGCACGGGCGATGTCGCCCAGTGCGGCGGCTACCAGCGCCGAGTCACCCTCTGCAAGGCAGGCATCCAGATAAAGAGCCATGTCTTTGTCTGTTTTGAGATGCTCGACCACATCCCATTTTTTGAATGTCGTTTTTTTCATCTCAATCTCCTAAAGCGTTCGCGCCGGCTCAAAGCCCCTTCTGCTTGCGCCACACCGCGAACGCCGCTTTGGTTTCTTCGTTCGGCGGATAGGTGCCGCGCAGTATCGCGCCGCCTTGCACCTTCTCCAGCAAAAACGCTTCCATCACTTCCTGCTCGGCCGCATCCCGCGCACCTTGAGCTGCGTGGTGAGAATCTGCCCGCCGGACGCGACGCGCGTCTCGCCGCGGCAGTCAAGCACCCGCACGTGGCCCGGGCCGGCCATGTTTTCGTCCGCAAATCCGGTCAGGCGCGCGATGTCTTGAATGTAGACATTGCGAAAGCCGCGTTTGAAGAGTTGCGTGTAGACGGTGGCGACGCTGACTTTTTCAGACGGGCGAGGGCGCCCGGCGCTTGCAGCGCATCACAGCGGGAGGGATTGATGGCAATGATCACTGGCTCTGAATGTTCTTCTCGGCAATGATGCGCGCATAGCGTTTCTTGTCGGTCTCGATCAGCGCGGTGAATTCGGCGGTCGACATGCTGCGCGGAATCGCCCCCTGCGTGATGAAGGTCTGGCGCACCTCGTTTTGCGCCAAAATCTCGCGCACATCGGCGGTGATCTTGTCGACGATGGCGGCAGGCGTACCGGCCGGCGCGAGCAGGCCGAGCCATGAGCCGGTGTCGTAACCCGGCAGCGCGGCTTCGGCCATCGTCGGCATGTCGGGCAAGGCGGGCGAGCGGGTACTGCTGGTCACCGCCATGCCGCGCAGCTTGCCGGACTTCACATGCCCTGCCGCCTCCAACACCGTGGTGAAAAGAATGTTGACGTGGCCCGCCATCAAGTCAGCCACCGCCGGGCCGCCGCCCTTGTACGGCACATGCAGCATTTTCACGCCCGCCATGTTGGAGAAAATTTCGGCTGCCAGATGCGGCGCGCCGCCGGCGCCGGAGCTGGCGAAGGTCACTTTATCCGGCGCGGTCTTGGCGAGGTCGATCACCTCGCGCGGGGTCTTGGGCGCAAAGCCGGGATAGGCCAGCATCACCAGCGGCAAATCGGCCACAAAGGTGATCGGCGCAAACGCGGTGTCGTGGTCGTAGGGCAGTTTTTTGTACAGCGAGTTGTTGATCGAGATCGTGCCGACGTTGCCCATGATGATGGTGTAACCGTCGGGCTTGGCTTTGGCGGCTGCGTCCATGCCGACGATGCCGGCTGCGCCGGCGCGGTTTTCCACCACCACCGATTGTCCCCACTTGGTGGAAAGGCGCTGCGCGATGATGCGCGCGCCGACATCGGTGCCGCCGCCCGGCGGGAACGGGACGATCATCGTCACCGTGCGCGTGGGGTAGGGCGCTTGCGCGTAACTTGCGTTGGCCGCGAGGCCGGATGCCAGCAGCGCCGTGGTTGTGATTCCGGCAAGGAGTTTTTTCGAGTATCGGCGCATGACTGGCTTTCTGATTTCTACTGAAGGTTCAATGAATTTCCGGTTCGCCGCTCCCGGTGGAGGCGACATGATCCGGTTCAAGAAAATCAAAGTCACAGCCTTTGTCGGCCTGCTGGATATGCTTGAGATAGAGCACGCCGTAGCCACGGGTGAACTTGGGCGCTGGCGCTTTCCACGCCGCTTTGCGTTTCGCCATCTCTTCATCGCTGATCAGCATGTCAATGCGGCGCGCTTCGATGTCAATCGAAATCATGTCGCCGGTCTTGACCAGCGCGAGCGGGCCACCGATATGCGACTCCGGCGTCACGTGCAGCACACAAGCGCCATAGCTGGTGCCGCTCATGCGTGCGTCGCTGATGCGCAGCATGTCGCGCACACCTTGCTTCAACAGCTTTTGCGGAATCGGCAACTGGCCCCACTCCGGCATGCCGGGCGCGCCTTGCGGCCCGGCACTTTGCAGCACGATGGCGCAGTTTTCGTCGATGTCCAGATTCGGATCGTCGATGCGCGCGTTCATGTCGTTGTAGTCCTTGAACACCACCGCGCGTCCCTTGTGCTTGTAGAACTTCGGTTCCATCGCGGCCGGTTTGATGATCGCGCC
>JAYUNL010000022.1:0-2115 GCA_043761745.1 Rhodocyclaceae bacterium | reverse complement strand
TGTTTGGCCAAATCCACACCCACGCGCGTAAGCTTCATCACGGATCCCTCCTCATCTGGGACTGGTTGACGACACTTCCAGTCTGGCACTAGATGCCGTAAGACGAGGAGGGGTCCATCCCATTGCTTTCGAGATAGTTGGACGCCGATACCGTGTGACTGCTGCTGGCCGAAAGCCGCCTCACCGCCTCACCGCCTGACCGGCGACCGATGGCCGGAACCGAATTGACTAACCCTGACAGCGGCGCGCGATACAGCGCCGGCAAGTTCTAGGCCACAAGGGCTTTGGGGACCGCGCGCGGATTGTTCTTGATCGCTCGCAATAAGGCCCGAGCCGGACCCGTTGGTTCTCGCCTGCCCTGTTCCCAATTTCGCAGGGTACCCACGTCAACATGCAGGATTCGGGCAAATTTTGGCTGGCTTAAACCGATCAGGGCTCGAATCTCCTTCACTTTGCAAGCATCCACGTAAAACTCGCGCGACGGCGCTCGCTCGCCGCGCACGATCTCGTCCATCTGCTGCATGCTCTCGACCAAGCGACTAAAGAGCTTCTTTTGCATCCTCACCACTCCGCATTGATTTTGCGCAGTACAGCCTTCTCTTTGGGCGTGCTCAGGCGCCTTATCGACTGTGGTTCAGTGGCGGCCCACAGCGGTCATTCACGGGTGTCCGGGCAATTCAACATCTAGGCGGCGCGCCGGTCGCGGACGCAGATGTAGCGCACGCGACCCGTCCGCGGCCGCTCGATCTGGTTGTTCGGCCGTCATCGGGAAGGCTGCTCGTCACCTGCGCGCCGCACCAAGACGACGCCCAACAGACCGGACATGATCCACGGAATGGCCGGGATCCCGGCGATGAAGCCGGGGCGCGTGTACCACGGCGCGGTGTGGCTCGACAGCTCAGGGAACGATATACCTCTCGCCACCAACAGCAGCAGCAGGATCATGTTCGCAATCACGTAAGCGCGAGCCGCGCCCCTCCCGAGCCAGCGGGCTTGTCTGAGGGAGGCTGCGAACGCCGCCGTAGCGATATAGGTTAAGGCGACTGCGACGAACTCCAGTACGCTGCCCAGGTTGAAGAGCAACAGAGGGGCAGTCACCTTGTCCCCACCCGGCTGTGCCATGATCCCGGCGACATCAATGCTCACGGAGACGAAATAGCCCACGCCGGCGGGTATGCTTGCCGCGAAACCGACGGTCGAATAGAAGCGCTCACCGGCGTCGTAAAGCTCTTCCTTCAGGGCGACGAACGCGCTCGCTACGACGACCGCACTACCGAGGAGGACGAGAAGGCGCATGTAGTTCTCTGTCGTGGTCGCCTGAAAAGGTGCCCCGAGTCCGACCCACAAGAGCGAAATGATTGCCCACGGCGCAATCAGGAGAGACCCCGCCAGTGCCATCCTTCGCCTCCCAGTCGCAGCGGAGCCGATTACCCGCCCTCCAAGGATCCACGCGGCAATCACGATCGCCGCAAACAGAACGCCTCCAACGGCGCTATAGACGCCTGGGATTCTGAGAGGGCGCAGGCCGACGATGACGAGATCAAGAAACGGCAGTGCGCAAAGAAAGATGTAGCTGATGCGTCGTCCAGTTCTGTCCATTGGCGTCCCCTCTTTACGGTCTACGCTAGTCTTGGGCGGCGAAGGCATCGTAGTCGGCGGATTTTGCGCACCGGCAAATCAGTTCACTCAGTACTGGATACAGGAATCCAACGGTCAGCGGTTTTGGTCCTCCCAACAAGACGTAAAGCCCATGTAGTTGGCTGTCAAGGCACGACGGGTAACTTACCCGGTTCAATGCCTGCTTTCCGGCAGGCGTTTTGTCTGGTTGAATTTCCGCTTTTGGCCGCTACTGACTGGTCACCTTCTCTTGTAGCCACACTTTAATCAGGGACTGGTACGGCACATCGCGCGAGTTAGCAGCCGATTTGATTGACTCAAGCAAATGCTGCGGCAACCTCAACGAAATCGTTTGAGTGGACGGCTTCAAATTGGGCAACGCTGCGGACTTCGCTTTCGTCCAGTCCAGATACTCCGCAGAGTCGTTCTTTTCCCAGAACGCTCTTTCCGCAGCTTCACTTGCGAACTTAGGGATGGCTCTTGGACGCTTGCGCATAA
>JAYUNL010000021.1:0-1585 GCA_043761745.1 Rhodocyclaceae bacterium | reverse complement strand
TTTTTGCCGCAGCTGCAATAACCCACTGAATTTCTGCTCAGGTCATAATCTCAAAAGGAAGATGACGTGAGGATGGTGATGAAAGAGGAATCCAAACGGTGGGCGGCCAAACAGGAGGCAGCCTTTGTGATGGAGATCATCCAAGGGAAGACGACAGTCGCTGAGGCGAGTCGGTCGCGCCAGTTTGATTGACCGGTTTGGCGAACGAATTTGGATGGCCGCCTTGGCCGGGAAACGACCGTCCGACTTGGCGGCCGCTTCCGTAGGTATGAGATCTACGCCCCTGTCTGCTCTGCAATCTCGAGTGTGTCGTCGGCCTCGACTCCGAGATTTCGTTTGTCGTTAGCAATGGACTGCCCTGAAGCACGACCTGTGCAACCCGACCGAGGCACCGCGGTCGAATTAGCAGATATTGGCGGATTGCATCACCACTACAAACGGTTGGCCGGGTAACCAGAACGTCTCGTTGATGGTCCGACATGGCTTTTTCGGGAACGACAGGTATCGTTGAGTTTGACGAAGCAGCGCTTGCCATTCCCCTCAATTGCGAAGGCTGAGTCGATGCAGCCGCCGCCCACCGCGTTGCGCCGGTCCGGCGCGAAGGTGCGCCGATGGCCGAAGAGATAGGGTCGCCGATGCGCTGCCAAAGCGACACGCGGCTATGCCCTTGCCTGGTTGACGGGAATATCCGCTTGGATTTCAAAGACGAGCCGCTGGTGCGCTTGTCGCAGACTGGTTTCAACCGCGTCCGGCGACATGCCATGCGCGAAGATGAAGCCCAGGTAGCTCGCACCTTCCGGCGGCGGTGCAATGACCTGACCCGGGTTGGCGGTGACTTGGATATCGCTGATATCGGCGACTTTGAGCGCGCTGTCGAGGTTGTGCGCGCCTTGGAAAATACCGCGTCTGGGAATCGGGATCATCATCACGCCGGTAGCCTCTCCAGGGTGCATCTGCGGCAATGGCCGGTTAAGGGCGTGGCGCAAGATCAATTCCTCCAGGCTCATGCCCAGCCCATGCCGCAGCATCCGACCGCACAGCCCGCCGATCGAGCGCGCGGCGATTTCCAGCAGCCATACTCCTTGTTCGTTGACGCGCATTTCGGCATGGACGGGGCCGCTGGTGAGCCCGGCCAGCTCACAGGCGCGTTGCGCTGTTTGCGCGATCCCGTCCTGCCTTACTTGCGACAGGCGTGACGGCGTGATGTACAGGGTTTCCTCGAAATAGGGGCCGTCCAGCGGATCGGGTTTGTCGAACAGCGCCAGCACGCGCAACCGCCCGTCTTGCAGCAGCCCTTCCAGCGCATGTTCGCGGCCGGGGATGAAGTCTTCCACGACCAATCCCAACTTGGCGGCGTCACGATCGGCTTTGACCTGTATGCCGCGCACCCATTGCACGGCTTGCGCGAATGTCCGCGGCGTGTCGGCGCGAATTACACCGCGGCTGGCGGAAAGCCGGCGCGCTTTGACGACCACTGGAAATTGCTGTGGTGGCAGCAGGGTTGCGGCCTGGGCGTCGTTGCCGAGGTGATAAAAATCCGGACAGTTAAGACCGCCGCTTTGCAGCAAGCGGCGAAACGCCAGCT
>JAYUNL010000020.1:0-7190 GCA_043761745.1 Rhodocyclaceae bacterium | reverse complement strand
GTTCAAAAAATGGCGGTCATGCGAAATAATCACCATGGTGCTGTTGCGCGCATTCAATATGTCTTCCAGCCAACGGATCGTATTGATGTCGAGGTTGTTGGTCGGCTCGTCCAGCAACAAAATTTCCGGGTCGGCAAACCTGTTTGCCGATCCGGACATCCTGCTGCTGGACGAGCCGACCAACAACCTCGACATCAATACCATTCGTTGGCTGGAGCACGTGCTGAATGAACGAGGCAGCACCATGATCATCATTTCGCATGACCGCCACTTCCTCAACCAGGTGTGCACCCACATGGCCGATCTGGACTACGGCCGGCTCACCATCTACCCCGGCAACTATGATGACTACATGGAGGCCTCGACCCAGGCCCGCCAACAGCAGCTTAAGGACAATACCAAAGCCAAGGAGCGCGTCGCCGAGCTACAGGATTTTGTGCGTCGCTTTTCGGCTAACAAATCTAAGGCGCGCCAGGCCACCAGCCGCGCCAAACAAATCGAGAAAATCAAGGTCGAGGACATCAAGCCTTCGTCACGCCAATATCCGTGGATACGCTTCGATGTGGATGAGAAGGAAAAGCTGCATCGCCATGCGGTGGAAATCGACGGCCTGACCCACGGCTATGAGCCAGCAAAGGCGCCCCTGTTCAAGAAGTTCAGCGCCACCCTCGAAGCCGGTGAAAAGGTCGCCATAATCGGCGAGAACGGTGTCGGTAAAACTACCCTGCTGCGTTGCCTGGCGGGCCTGGCGTTGGGTGGCCTTGCCCCCACGGCCGGCAAGATCAAATGGGCCGAGAAGGCCCGCCCCGGCTACTTCGCACAGGACCATTCGGCGGACTTCGCCGACGACACCGCGCTCACCGACTGGATGCGGCAATGGACGCGCGGCGATGACGATGAGCAAGTGGTGCGCGGCACGTTAGGCCGCTTGCTGTTTTCCGGCGACGAAGTCGGCAAGTCGGTGAAAGTCATTTCCGGCGGCGAGCAGGGCCGCATGCTTTTCGGCAAGCTGATCCTGCAAAAGCCCAACGTGCTGCTCATGGATGAGCCGACCAATCACCTCGACATGGAATCCATCGAATCGCTCAACACCGCGCTGGAAAAATACACCGGCACGCTGATCTTCGTTTCGCACGACCGCGAATTCGTCTCGTCCTTGGCCAACCGCATCATCGAAATCCGCCCGGACCGCATCGTCGACTATCAAGGCGGCTACGAAGACTATCTGGTGAGCCAGGGCATCGAGTATTGAGGTTCGTGACATAAGTCACAGTGTCTCCGCGCACCGTTCGATGCGTGTTGCCGATTCTTGTCTAAAACTGGCGCAAAGCGGCAAGCCGCAATACCTCCCTGGATAGACTCGCAAGTCATTTCAATGACTTAAAAATCGACGTCGTTCCGGCACGACAGTTGCTGAAGGTAGGCTGTCGAATCTGGAGATTGTCATGAAAACCAAGCCCGCAAATTCTGGTATGTCCAAGGCCCAAACCCTCACTATTCTTTGGCTATTGATATCCGCCGCACTTGCCTACCCGCTCTATTCCTTCCTTTTCAAACTGGGATTCAACCCGACCCTCGCGGGCGTGGCCGTATTCATCGGCATTTGCCTTTTGTACGACATTCCCTACCGCGCCCGCGTCAAAGCGGAACACGAAATCGCCACCAGCCGGGCGGATTATTTGCGGAACGGCAGTTGTTGAAACAGGCAGCGTCAACGTTGCGCGGGTTGCGCGGTTCTGTAGCCGACGTCTAACAGCAGGCGCCTCCGAGTAGCGGAGGGACAGCACATCATCATGATGTGGCACTAGGATAGCCGGGGGCCTTGTGTGTTTCACGGCGCCGTGAAAATATGCAAGGTATGTCGAACCTGTCCCGCCCCGGCATTTTCGGCCGACTCTGCGCCGGTCTGCTGCACCTCTCCGGCTGGCGTACCGTGTTCCGCTGGCCGCCGGCCGCCAAGGCGGTCATCATTTTCTATCCGCATACCTCGAATTGGGATTTTATCCTCGGCAACCTCACGCGCTACGCGCTGGGCTTTCCGGTGCACTGGGCGGGGAAGGACACATTGTTCCGGCCACCCTTCAACAGGTTCTTTCGCTGGCTGGGCGGCATACCGGTGAATCGTCGTCAAAGCACCGGGCTGGTGGCGCATTTGTGCGCAGAGTTCGAGCGTAACGCGGAGTTCTATCTTGCCATCGCGCCCGAAGGTACGCGCAAGAAAACCAATCACTGGAAATCCGGTTTCTACCGGCTTGCACTGGCAGCGAAAGTGCCACTGGGGCTAGGGTTCATCGATTACGCCAAGCGTGAAATCGGCGTCGACACTTATCTGGAATTGAGCGGCAACGAAGCCGAAGACCTCACCCGCGTCCGCGCCTACTACGCGGACAAGCACGGCAAGTTTCCGGAATTGGAAAGCGATATCCGCTTTATTTCGTGATGCCGTTGGCGCGGCGCTTGTCTTTCTCGGCGTGTTCGCGCGCTTTGTCTTCGGCCTTTTTGCGTTTCTGTTCGCGCTCGGCGGCGGCTTCCGCGCGACGCTTGGCTTCAGTCACGGCGTTCGCCTGACCTGCGGCGGCGCGCTTTTCTCGCTCTGCCTGCGCCTCGGCACGGCGCTTGGCGCGTTGCGCGGATTCTTCGCGGCCGCGCGCCGCTTTTTCTTCCAACTCGGCACGACGCTGCGGCGCTTCGACCGCTTCCTTGGCTTCTTTCGCGGCCCGCTCGCGGCGACGCAGGTCTCGCTCGATCTGCCGCGAATCTGTTTCCAGCTTGCGCGCCTCGGTCATGGCCTTGGTGTGGTCTTCCCTGGCTTGATCCAGGCAAGTCGAGACCAAGGTTCTTTGCCAGCAACTGGCTTGAGCCTCCTTGAACTTGGCTTCGGCGGCGATTTTTTGCGTGTCCGCTTGTTTCTTCAGTGTGCGCGCCTTGTCGGCGAGCTGCTGCTCTTCAGACGCTTCAGACGTGATTGGCGCCGCAGGCGCGGTGGCCACAGCCGGCTCGTCCACCGCATGAGCGGAAAAAGCGATAAATAACAGTGAGGCTGCGAACAAGGAAAGGGGAAAGTGCTTCATGACGGGTGATCTGTTGGGCTCTTGCGTACAATAACGCGTTTGCCTGCTCGCTGGTTGAACCAGCACATACATCTCATGATTCTGCTACGTAACCTCACCCTCGCCCGCGCTGGGCGGCCACTCTTGGAAGGCGTCAATCTGAGTCTCCACGCCGGCCAGAAAGTCGGCATCACCGGCGCCAACGGTTGTGGTAAATCCAGCCTGTTCGCCTTGCTCACCAACGATCTGCACCAAGAACAGGGCGATCTGGAAATGCCGCCGCAATGGGTCATCGCCCACGTGGCGCAGGACACGCCGGCACTGGACACTGTTGCCATCGATTACACCCTGGATGGCGATGCGGAACTGCGTCGCATCGAGGCGGCGCTGCGTGATGCCGAAGAGCGCCACGACGGCGAAGCCATCGCTCATCTGCACGAAGACTACGGCCACATCGACGGCTATAGCGCCCGCGCCCGCGCCGCCGCGCTGCTGCACGGCCTGGGTTTTTCCGACGCGGAATTCGAGAAGCCGGTGGCAGAATTCTCGGGCGGCTGGCGCGTGCGGCTCAATCTCGCCCGCGCCCTGATGTGCCGCTCCGATCTGCTGCTGCTGGACGAACCAACCAACCACCTCGATCTCGATGCGGTGATCTGGCTGGAAGGCTGGCTGAAGGGCTATCGCGGCACGCTGCTGATGATTTCACACGACCGCGATTTTCTCGACGCCACCGTCGGCCATGTCGCCCATATCGAGGGCAAGCGGCTCAAGCTCTACACCGGCAACTACAGCGCCTTCGAGCGCGCCCGTGCCGAGCATCTGGCCTTGCAGCAGGCCATGTACGACAAGCAGCAGCGCGAAGTCGCCCATCTCAAAAGCTACATCGAACGCTTCCGCGCCAAGGCTACCAAGGCGCGTCAGGCGCAGAGCCGCATCAAGGCGCTGGCCCGCATGGAAGAAGTCACCGCCGCGCACGTCGACACGCCTTTCGAATTTCGTTTCTTCGAACCCGTCGGCAGCCCCGATCCGCTGCTGATGCTCGAAGACGGCGCTGCTGGTTACGGCGAGCGTGTGGTGCTCTCTAACCTCAACCTCACGTTGCGACGCGGCGAACGCTTAGGTCTTTTGGGGCGCAATGGCGCCGGCAAGTCGACCTTGATCCGTCTGCTAGCGGGCTTGGCCGAGCCGCTATCCGGCCATAGACGCGAGGGCAAAGGCCTCAAGATCGGCTACTTCGCCCAGCACCAGTTGGAACAATTGCGTCCCGACGAGAGTCCGCTGTGGCACATGGTGCATCTCGACCCACGCACGCGCGAGCAGGATTTTCGCAACTACCTCGGCGGCTTCAACTTCCACGGCGACATGACCACCGCCAAGGTCGGTCCTTTTTCCGGCGGTGAAAAATCGCGCCTCGCGTTAGCCCTACTAATCTGGCAAAAACCCAATCTGCTGCTGCTCGACGAACCGACCAACCACCTCGATCTGGAAATGCGCCACGCGTTGACCCTGGCGCTTTCCGAATACGAAGGCGCCATGGTGCTGGTCTCGCACGACCGGCATTTGCTGCGCACCACCTGCGACAGTTTCAGCCTCGTGGCCGATGGCGGCGTCCAGCCCTTCGAAGGCGATCTGGACGATTACCGCAAATGGCTGGACCAATCCGCCGCCGGCGAAAAAGCCGTCGCCAACAAACCAGAGACTACCAGCCGCAAAGAACAACGCCAACAACGCGCCGAAGCCCGCGCCAAGCCGGCCCAACAAGAAGCCGCAAGCGCAACAAAGAAAGCAGCTTCCGGCAATCAGCGCAACCCCAAGGTGCGCGAACTCGAACAACTGGAGCGCCGCATGGCCCAGCTCAACCAGGAAAAAGCTGCGCTGGAGGCCAAGCTGGCCGACTCCGCTGTCTATCAATCGCCAGACAAATCGGCCATGCAACAAAGCGTCAAACGCCAGAGCGAACTCACGCAGCAACTCGCCGAAGCGGAAGAACGCTGGCTCGCCTTGCAGGAAGAAGTGGAAAAGTCTTGAGCCGCCAGCGGCAGTAAGTTCCGCTAGAATCCGTGCACCCATCTATCTGGCCGACATCATGCATCCGCAACGCCGCTACACGCTCACCGCCTCTTGCCCCGACCGCGTCGGCATCGTCGCCCGCGTCGCGACCTTTCTCGCCGACAACGGCGGCTGGATTTTGGAGACCAGCCACCACGCCGACTCGGACACCGAGCGCTACTTCATGCGCATCGAGATCAAGGCCGAATCGATCTCCTTCGATCTCGCGGAATTCCGTCACCGCTTCAAGCCCATTGCGGATGAGTTCCGCATGGACTGGCGCATCACTGATTCCGCCGTTAAAAAGCGCGTTGTCGTCCTCGTTTCCAAGCAGGAACATTGCCTCTACGATTTGCTGGCGCGCTGGCAAAGCAAGGAATTCGATATCGACATTCCCTGCGTGATTTCCAATCACGATACCTTTCGCGGCTTTGTCGAATGGCATGGCATTCCATTCCATCATGTGCCCGTCGCGGCGGAGAACAAGGCCACCGCCTACGCCGAGGTCGCGCGCCTGTTCGAAGAAGCGCGCGGCGACGTGATGGTGCTGGCGCGTTACATGCAAGTGCTCGCGCCGGAACTCTGCGAGAAATATCCCGGCCGCATTGTGAACATCCACCACTCCTTCCTGCCGTCTTTCGTCGGCGCCAAACCCTACCACCAGGCCTACCAGCGTGGCGTGAAGTTGATCGGCGCAACCTGTCATTACGTTACCGCCGAACTCGACGCTGGCCCCATCATCGAGCAAGACACCGTGCGCATAGACCACGGCGATACGGTGGAAGACCTGGTGCGCTATGGCAAGGACATCGAAAAAGCCGTACTGGCGCGTGGCCTGCGCTATCACGTCGAAGACCGCGTGTTGCTGAACGGTAATCGTACTGTGGTGTTTCGCTAGGCAAGCGCTTGAGTGCGGCTTGCACTCGGATATGCGACGGTTTTCTTCGACGATTGGTCACCCAGCGCAAGCAGCGGACAAACAGCACGCACAGGGCATCGGGAAGAATATGGCCGACAATAATATGACGCCCCCTCCACCGATGGAACACATCGCGACCCGCATCTTGCTGCTGCGCGGCCACAAGGTGCTGCTTGATGCCGATCTGGCGGCACTCTACGGAGTGGAAAACCCGTGTGCTGGTGCAGGCGGTCAAGCGCAACCTGGAGCGCTTCCCCAAGGACTTCATGTTCCAACTTGAGAAACAAGACCTTGCCATCTTGAGATCACAATCTGTGACCTCAAGTTTGATGCACGGCGGTCGCCGCACCGCGCCCTATGCCTTCACCGAACAAGGTGTGGCCATGTTGTCCTCCGTGCTCTCCAGTCCACAGGCCATTGCGGTGAACATCGAGGTCATGCGCGCATTCGTGAGGTGCTGGCCGGTAACAAGGAGCTGGCGACGAAACTCACCGAGTTGGAGCGCAAGTTGAAGGGTCACGATCAGGCTATCGCCGGGATTCTCGATGCGATACGCCAACTCATGGCGCCGCCGCCCGAGCCACCGAAGCGATCCATCGGCTTCATCACACCGCCGGAGAAGAAGCGAAGCGATAAATCTTGATCGACTGAACGCAGGGCCGCGCAGGTACAGGGCTACTCTTTCGGCAAGCTCACGAAGGGGCATCCGCTCGCCAACAAGGCGCGCTGATCTGGGCGCGCGTATTCTGACGCAGCAATCTCAACACCGGCAATTCAAAAATGGGGCATGTGCGAATGGCACTTACTTAACGCCAAGCATCTGAGTTGATGATTGAAAGTAGGCTGGTTCGCTGGATGATAAGGTGGAGTTTGCGAAACACCCATCCATCGCCCAAGGAGCCAGCCCAAATGCATGTTAACCACAACGTTGGCACATCGCAACAGCATCTTGTTCGCCAGCAAGCCCGTCACAGCGACGCCTACGCGTTCTTCAACCTACTGACGAGCGAGCACTGGCTGGATACCGTCGAGTCGCTGTTACCGGCGCATCGGGAACGGCAGTTCCCACCGACTGATACGACATTGCGTTTAATAAATTAGATATGATGTTAGCCCATGGACTTTAAGGAGCCGTGGATGAAGAACCTAATTGTATGTGACAAGTCGACGAT
>JAYUNL010000019.1:0-71390 GCA_043761745.1 Rhodocyclaceae bacterium | reverse complement strand
TTATCGAGTCGTCGCACCATCACACTTCTGCGGCGCTCGACGAAGCGTGCAGCCTCTGTCAAGTCGCGGCCCACCAACCGCTGGACCTGGCGCCCCCGGCAACCGCCTCGTTGCTGGCAGTTCTGATTCTGCTGTTTATCCGTCCCCGCTGGCGACCCACTTTACGGGTCGCCAGCGCACGCCGCACTTCCTACCATTCACGCGCTCCTCCGTACCGCGCTGCTTAAACGACCTGTCGTCATCCCTTAAGCAGTTTGCTTTGCCTTGCAGTAGCGGGGCAAAGCGGTTCATACACGGAGTACAAAATGTCATCGTTCAAGATTGTGAAGGGCGGCGCCTGGGCGCCAGCCTTCTTCTTAGGCTGCGCAGCGATGCTACAAGCCGCACCGATAGCCGCGCAGGAAGTCAACGAGATGGTCGTGGTCGCCGAGCACTTAAATCGCGCTAGAAACGGCTTGTCACCCGATACTGGTGGCAGCGTCTATCGTTTCAATCCCAACGATGTGGCTATATTGCCCGAGGGCAATAACACCCCGCTCAACCAGGTGTTACTTCAGGCGCCGGGCGTCGCCAACGACTCCTATGGCCAACTGCACGTACGAGGCGACCACGGCAATTTGCAGTACCGTATTAACGGCGTCATTTTGCCGGAAGGTATTTCTGGTTTCGGCCAGGCCCTGGATACCCGGTTCGTCAAGCGGCTCGATCTGCTCACGGGCGCGCTGCCGGCCCAATATGGTTACCGCACAGCCGGCGTCATCGAAATTGAGACTAAGAGCCAGTTCGAAGCCGGCGGTACGTTAAACCTCTATGGGGGTAGTCACCAAACGATAAATCCTAGCGTCGAATACGGCAATACGAATGGCAAACTGAGTTATTACCTTAGTGGTTCCTACCTCGCCAACAGCCTGGGAATTGAGAGCCCCACCTCCGACACACAGGCTATCCACGACCGCACCAACCAGACCAAGGGCTTCGCCTATATGTCTTACCTGGTCGATCACACTACTCGCGTGAGCGCCATGGTTGGCAGCTACAACGGTCGTTTTCAGATCCCTAACAATCCGGGACAAACGCCCGACCCTGGCGGACTAGGGTTTCTGGCGGGCGCCGGCGTCGCGGAGTTCGACTCGGCCGCGCTGACTGAGCGTCAGCGCGAATCCAACCGTTACGGCATCCTCGCACTGGAAAGTTCCCTAGGTTCGAATTTCGACTATCAAGTGGCCTTGTTCACCCGTTACACCAGCGTTCATTTTCTGCCCGACGCGATCGGCGACTTGGTCTTTAACGGCGTTGCCTCCGATGTGTTTCGCAGTAGTTTCAGCAATGGCCTGCAAGGCGATGGCAGCTATCGGCTGAATGACACCCACACCTTGCGCATGGGGGTGATGGCGAGCACCGAAAATATACGCAGCAACAATTCCTCTACGGTCTTTCCCGTCGATCCAGCCGGCATGGTCAGCGGCAGCCCCTACACGCTCGTCGATAACCACACCAAGAACGGCAATCGCCTGCTGGGCCTTTATCTCCAGGACGAATGGAAAGTGACTGACCAGCTAACCGTTAATTACGGAGCGCGGTTTGACCAGGTGAACGCGTTTGTCAGCGAACGTCAATTAAGTCCGCGCTTGGGCCTCGTTTATAAAGTGACGCCACAAACGACGATGCATGCTGGCTATGCGCGTTACTTCACGCCACCGCCCACCGAATTGGTGTCGCCGGCGACCGTGGCCTTGTATGCAAATACTTCAAACGCGCCCGAAGTGGATTTGAACTCACCAGTTCAGTCGGAACGCTCACATTATTTTGACGTGGGCGTCACCCATCAACTCAGCGCTGCCGTGAGCTTGGGTGTTGACGGTTTTTATAAGCGCGTCACCAATCTGCTGGATGAGGGCCAGTTCGGGCAAGCGCTGATCTTCTCCCCCTTCAACTACGCCCAAGGAAAGATCTACGGCGTCGAGTTCACGGCGAGCTATCGTTTGGACAACTGGGGCATTTATGCCAATGTGGCTAGAACAGTGAACCTGGCGAAGGACATCACTACCGCCCAGTTTAATTTCCCGCAGGATGAACTTGACTACGTTGCCCGTAATTGGGTGCATACCGACCATGATCAGACTTATACCGCGTCCGCCGGCGTTTCATACAACTGGTCGGGTGTGAGATTGAGCGCCGATACGATTTATGGCAGTGGTCTGCGACGTGGCTTTGCTAACACCGAGCATCTGCCCTCTTATGTACAGGTCAACTTTGGCGCATCGCGCAAGTTCGACGCGATGGATTTCGGTTCTGTTGAGGTTCGCTTAGCCGTTATCAATGCTTTCGACAAAGTCTACGAAATTCGCGATGGCAGCGGCATAGGGGTGGGCGCGCCACAATTCGGTCCGAGGCGGGGTGTATTCGTGGGTCTTAGCAAAGCCTTCTAAATCCGGCAACAAGCATCGCGATGGGGCGGCCTTGTTGGGGACTAGGGGCAGGGTGTTTGGGCAGCCCCGGCGGGCGTACGTAACTGTGGGGAAATTTTCTGCCACAGTGTGCCAAGTTGCGTTGCACCACTGCCCTCGATGTGTTAAAAACTGATACGTAAAATTGGCTCAATGCCTGCCGTTTGTTATCCCCATTCTTCATATTGACATCCATCGTGGTCTTTTCGTTTTTCGGCAAGAAACCCCCGCCCGCCAAGGTCCTTGCGAGGAAGCCGGTCGCGCCCGTTAAACCGACTGCGCCGGCTAAGCCAACTGCGCCCGCCGCACCGGCCGTCAAACCCGCCGCCCCACTCAAGCCTGCGGCGCCCGAACCGAAGAGAGAATTGGCGTCACTGGATTTCACCCCCAGCGGTTCTAATGCGGGACGCGAGACCTCGGCAGCGCCCAAGGCGCAGCAGCCCGTCTCCCAGCCTCGGTCCACCCCCCCGTCCCAGCCTCGACCCGTCGCCCAGCCTCCGTCACGGCCGCAACCCCGACCCGTCGCCCCACCCGCGGCGTCAACGCCGCCCCTCGATGGCTTGACCGATGGCTTGCTCGAAGCGAGCATCCAACTGAAAGAGAGCGGCGGCGGCACGCATCAGTCCATTGAAGAAACGGCCATTCTCTACGCCAACGGTCAGGACGAAGCGGCGCTCGCGACGCTGGAAGCGGCGGTAGCCGGCAATCTTGGCGCAGCCAGCGATCAAGCCTGGGCCATGCTCTTCGATCTTTATCAGCTCATGGAAAAGCGCGAGGCTTTCGACCAGCGTGCATTCGAATACTCGGTGAAGTTCGAGAAGTCACCGCCGACCTGGGTGGAAGCCAACAAGCAAGCGCAAAACCCCGCTATAGCGGGGGGTGGTCAGGCCTATGTGGCCTTCTCCGGCGCTGTCACCGAAGCCAGCGAAAAGCAGATGGCCCAACTCGAAAAGTTGGTCGCCAAAGGCCCGATGGCCCGTGTCGAATTCACCAAGGTGCAGGATATCGACGCGCTGGGCGCAGCCATGTTGCTCAAGGCATTGAAGTTGGCGCGCAAATCCAAGTGCGAACTGATCATGGCGGGTGCGCCGAAGTTCCTCGAACTGCTCAAGAATAAAATCGAAGTGGGTCGGCGCGATCGCGAAGACATCTGGCTGCTCTTGATCGAGCTTTGCCAGCACACCGGCGAGCAAGAGCCTTTCGAGGAATGGGCGCTCAACTATGCGATCACCTTTGAACTGTCGCCGCCGTCCTGGGAAAACCCGCCTGCCAAGAAAGCTGGCATGCCGGCTGCGCCCGTCGTCGCTGAAGAAAACGCCGCCGAATCGGAGATGTTCGCCCTTACCGGCCAAATGACCGGCGCCGGTTCCGGCTCCGACGCCTTGCAACGTTTGCAGGACTACGCCAACGAGCACGACATCGTGATCATTGATTGCACCGGCCTAAAGCGCATGGACTTCGTCAGCGCCGGTATGTTCCTCAACACGCTGACCAATTTGCAGGTGGCCGGCAAGAAAGTCATGGTGTGGCGCCCCAACCTGCTGGTGTATGGCTTGTTCAGCGTGCTCGGCATCAACCAGGTGGCGCACGTCGAACGGCGAAAATTCTAGAAAGAAAGTTTCGGGTTTGGGGTTGCGGGTTTCGGGTTGAACCCCATATGCCACTGCATCATCCAATAACTCGAAACCTGATACTCGACGATCCTCATGGAACAATATCACGGCACTACCATCCTCTCGGTTCGACGTGGCGACAAGGTCGCGCTGGGCGGCGATGGCCAGGTGACGCTGGGCAACATCGTTATCAAATCCACGGCGCGCAAAGTGCGGCGGCTTTATCAGGAAAAAATCCTGGCTGGTTTCGCCGGCGGCACCGCCGACGCCTTCACGCTCTTCGAGCGCTTCGAGGCCAAGCTGGAAAAGCATCAGGGCAATCTGTTGCGCAGCGCCGTCGAGCTGGCCAAGGACTGGCGCACCGACCGCATGCTGCGCCGGCTCGAAGCCATGCTGGCCGTGGCGGACAGGCAGACATCCTTGGTCATCACCGGCATGGGCGATGTGCTGGAACCGGAATTCGGCATTGTCGCGATAGGCAGCGGCGGGCCTTATGCGCAAGCGGCTGCGCGTGCCTTGCTGGAGAACAGCGACCTCTCGCCGGCGGAAATCGTCAAAAAATCGCTCAGCATCGCGGGCGATTTGTGCATCTACACCAACCAGAGCCACATCATCGAAGTGCTTGAATAAGGCGGTCGCGGATAGTGCGGAGCTACGCGGATAAGCGAAAAGTCTATCCGCGTTCATCCGAGTAATCCGCGTCAAAAAAGGTTTGCCATGTCCACCATGACTCCCCAGGAAATCGTCCACGAACTGGACAAGAATATCGTCGGCCAGTCGCGCGCCAAACGCGCCGTGGCCATCGCGCTGCGCAACCGCTGGCGGCGTGCGCAGGTGGCGGAACCGCTGCGCACCGAGATCACGCCCAAAAATATTCTCATGATCGGGCCGACCGGCGTGGGCAAGACCGAGATCGCGCGGCGTCTGGCGCGGCTCGCGAATGCGCCCTTCATTAAGATTGAGGCGACCAAGTTCACCGAAGTGGGTTACGTCGGCCGCGATGTCGACACGATTATTCGCGACCTGGTCGAGATCGCCATCAAGGACGCGCGCGAACATGCCATGCGCGCCGTGCGCAGCCGTGCGTTGGACGCGGCGGAAGATCGTGTGCTCGATGTGTTGCTGCCGCCCGCGCGCAGCGTTGGCTTTCATGGTGATGCCGAAACACCGGAAGAATCCGTCGCCCGCCAGAAGTTTCGCAAGAAGCTGCGCGAAGGCGAGCTTGACGACAAGGAGATCGAAATCGAAGTGACCATGCCGCAAGCGCAGATGGAAATTTTTGCGCCGCCGGGCATGGAAGATCTCACTTCGCAAATTCAGGGCATGTTTCAGAACCTCGGTAGCGGCAAGCGCAAGACGCGCCGCATGCCGGTGAAGGAAGCGCTGAAGGCGCTCACCGACGAGGAAGCTGCGCGGCTGATCAACGACGAAGAGATCAAGTTGCAAGCGGTGCAGGCGGTCGAGGAAAACGGCATCGTGTTTCTCGACGAGATCGACAAGATTGCTTCGCGTGCGGAAATGCATGGCGCTGACGTTTCGCGCCAGGGCGTGCAGCGGGATTTGCTGCCGCTGGTAGAAGGCACGACCGTCACCACCAAATACGGCATGGTGAAAACCGACCACATCCTCTTCATCGGCAGCGGCGCTTTCCATTTCGCCAAGCCTTCCGATCTGATACCCGAATTGCAGGGCCGTTTCCCCATCCGCGTGGAACTCGATTCGCTGTCCGTCGACGACTTCGAGCAAATCTTGACCGGTACCGACGCTTGTCTCACACGCCAGTACGAAGCCCTGCTCGCCACGGAAAACGTCACGCTGAAATTCAATCCGGACGGTATACGCCGCATGGCGGAAATCGCCTATTCCGTCAATGAGCGCACCGAAAACATCGGCGCCCGGCGGCTTTACACGGTGATGGAAAAGCTGCTCGAAGAACTCTCCTTCGATGCCGGCAGCCGCAGCGGCGGCGAGCTGGTGATCGATGCCGCCTATGTCGACGGCAAGCTCAAGGAACTCTCGCAAAGCGAAGACCTGGCGCGCTACGTCCTGTAGACGGTTTCGAGTTTAGGGTTTCGGGCTTCGTGGTTCGTCGCCCTGAGGGGCAAGCGCTTCCTTCTCGTTGACTTGCCGTTGCTCGCGCCGGGCAAGGTAAAATGACGCCACTTTATTTAGGAGTAACAAGATGAAAAGAACTGCCTTGGCTTTGTTGTTGATTGCGTTGTGCAGCGTGGCGTTGGCTGACGTGACGGTGAAAGATGCCTGGGTGCGCGGCACCACGCCAGCGCAACGCGCCACCGGTGCGTTCATGGAAATCGTCAGCAGCGAAGATGCGGTGGTGCTTTCGGCCAGCAGCCCGGCAGCCGGCGCGACCGAGTTGCACACCATGAAACTCGAAGACGGCATCATGAAAATGCGCGCCATGCCACGCTTGGAACTCCCCGCCGGCAAACCCGTGCTCTTCGCCCCCGGCGCCAACCACGTCATGCTGCTAGACCTGAAAAAGCAGGCCAAACCAGGTGATGTTGTGCCCATCACGCTCAAGATCGAAGGCAAAGACAAGAAGGTGCAAAGCGTGGAAGTCAAAGCCCAAGTGCGCGACCTCACCGCCACCGCCGCGCCGGCGGAACACGATCACCAGCATTGAGCGCACCACTACTTTGCCCGCAATTCATTTACTTCGATGGCGCGGTAAGGTCCAGGACTTTGGAAACTCTTCAAGATACGTTTCCTGATCATCAATGATAGCTGTACAGAGCGGCTGGTCCGGAAAATCGTTGAGTCTCAACAGCACTTCCTTCGCTCTAAAGGTCGCTCGAAAAATATATTCATTCTCGCTGGTTTTTTCCCAATCAATTCTAGATTTTGTTAATTGCTCAAGAATGCTCGTCATGGCTGCTACTGCTCCCCTTGTCTCAGACGGCCTTCGACCTGCTGATTAACTTTGGAATCGGTGCGTTTGAGTGCCTTGGGTACGTAGCCCCCGACTGGCCCTGTACGTGAGCAGCTTCGCTGCCGACGTGTTTTTCCCTCTGGCATTCTCAAGTAGGCCGCGAAATCGCCCATACGAGAGCACTACTCTCCGGCATCTTTCCGAACCGCAACCAGACTCGCGATCAACTCTGGCAAGGCGGTCTGGACCGTGTCCCAAACCACATCAAGATTGATATCGAAGTAGCCGTGCGCGATGCGGTTGCGCATGCCTTTCATACTGCGCCAAGGCACTTTGGGATGTCGGTCCAGGAAATCGCTATAGTCCTTGAGCAGCTTGGTCGCAGCCTCACCGATGATGACGATGTTTAGAACCACCGCTTGCTGCGTACGCTTGTCGGCCAGGAAGCTTTTTTTGTCCATGTCCTCCACAAAGCCGAGTGCATGGTTTGCGGCTTCTGCCATGTGGGCCAGGTAATCGGGTAGGCGGTTTTCTGTCATATTGGGCTTGCTTCGGCGAGCACTTGATCGCGGAATTTCGGTGAGAGGTCGCCGGGAGTGAGCAGGTCTACGCGGACGCCAAGCAGTTCTTCGAGTTCGACTTGCAAGCCACCGAGATCGAATAGCGTGGTACCGGGCAGGGGATCAACCAGCAAGTCGAGGTCGCTGCTCTCGTTGTCATCACCATGCAACACCGAGCCGAACACGCGTGGATTGCAGGTACGAAAACGCTTGGTCGCATCGCGTACTGCGTTGCGCTTTTGCTCAAGGGCGATAGAGGGCTTCATATTGTGTTTATTCCACAGGCGGTCGTTAAGCCCAAGCGACTTCAATCGAACAATTGTACTTTCTCACAGTGCTGTGATCGCAACAAGCTCTGTTTAAGCGGGCCTCTACGTCTTCGGCTAGCGAATCGCCCACGCAGGGCGGAACGATGCGATTCGGGTGATTTCCTCCTCAGCAACGCCAGTCTGCCGGGCGAAATCCGGCCAGCGGGCCAGGGCGTCGACGACGCGCGCTAGCAGCGCTTTCGGTTGCCGGATACCGAACTTCACCGCGAGTGCGATCAGGTCGTCGTCCGTGATGTCCCACGCCTTACCGTTGACCAGCATCTGGTGTTGCCGTGTCCATTTACCGGCGGACGGATTGTGGGAAAAGCACATGTCATAGGCTGGCGCAAGGCGCCATTCGCCGGATTCATCCAGCATGAAGGCGAGGTTCTTGGTGTGGTCGTCACAGTTCACGCACGCGATGTTGAACGCACAGCGCAACCATGCCTGCTCCAGTGCCGGCGCGCCGAGCTTCATCTCGATGATGGTGCGCAGGTATTGCTCGTAGCCATGCACGTAGGGCGTGTTGAAGTCCAGATGCGCCAGACCGCAGAGGCTATGCACATGCAGTTTTTGGTTGCTCCGCCGATCAAAGCGTCGCGTCATGAAGTGCGCGCGACCGTTTTCCTCCAACAGGCGGCATTCGCTCATCTCAATACCAGCGGCAGCGGCCATCAGGTAATGCGCGTATTCGATACGGCCGAAGCCGGCTGAGTAACCGAGGGCGCCGTTGTCGCCGACTTCGCCGACGTCAAATTTGAGTAACCAATGCTCGAAGTTTTCCGGGAGTTCGAATTGGCCGGAAACGATTTCGTTGGTCTGCGGGTTCCAACCGATGACGGCCTTGGCGCGTGCGCCGCCGGCGGAGCTGCCGACATCCATGATGTCCTGCGCGATGCGGCTGAAGTCGCCGCGCAGCGCGCTGCGTGCATCTTCGACGAGGTGCGCCATCTGCAGCGGCGCGACCATGGCGGGGCTGCGCGTTTCTTCGACTGCGGGTTCAAATTCGAGCGCGCCCATCGCCCGACGGCCGACGTACAGCAAGCGTTGCAGGGTGGTGATGTCTTCGACTCTGGTGCCGTGACGGGCCAGATATTCGTTGATGAGCGCGTTGCCGAATTTGTCCGGTAGTGCGTCGGCGAGTAGCCCCGGCAGACCGTGGAAAGTTTCGGGGTTGAGCTCTGCGAAGCTGTAGCGTTTTTTTGCGTCCAGCGGCATGCGCAGCGGCGACAGTTCCAGTCCCGAGCGGACAAAAGAGGGCGCGTACTGAAATTCGTAAATGCCGGGCTTGCCGCGTAGCGGCGCCACCGCCCCGACGGTTTGCCCCCAGATGCGCACTTCGACGGCGCGAACTTCAGCCATGACCGCCCGCTTTTGTGGATGGCGCGCTGGATGACGCGCGTTTTGCCGTGGTGCGGGGTGCGCGCTTGCGTTGGGTTTGTGCGCGCTCTGCTTCGAGCAGGGCGAGCGGTCCGGGGCTGTTGGGGTCCGGTACCAGGTTTTCCAAGCCATCCAGCAGATCGAGCGCGCGTAACAAGGCCAAGAGATTGCGCAGGGTGATACCGCCCGTTTTCTCAAAACGCCTGAGTGGCGTCAGGCCGATGCCGCTTTTGCGCGCCAGCGCCGCCTGTGTCATGCCGGCACCCTCGGGCGCGATGCGCCAGGCACGAATCGCCTGCGCCAGGCGCAAGGCGATTTCGGCATCGGTGAGCGAGGAGGTGGTCATGGGCCAAGAACTTGGATGAGGATTGATGCCCGGATTTTGGCCCGGAATAGCATGGAAGTCAAATAATAACAATCTAAAAATAGACTGTTATATGACTAATTCTAATAGAATAGTCTATTATTAGGCCTAATATTAGCTTTGTTGCTGGCGGCGCAAGGGGCGAAAGCATCGGTCTCTTATGCCCCAACCGGCGTGGCTTCGATAGGGCCCTTACCCGACCAACGGTCCAGATAGAGATAGATCGTCGGCGTCAGATACAACGTCAAAAACTGCGAGAGCAGCAGCCCGCCGACGACGGCCAGGCCGAGCGGGCGGCGGACTTCGGCGCCGGCGCCGAAGCCCACGGCGATGGGCAGGGTGCCGACCAGTGCGGCCATGGTGGTCATCATGATGGGACGGAAACGGATCAGGCAGGCGTCGAAGATGGCGTCGCGCGCTGTAGCGCCATGAGTCCGCTGACGGTCGAGCGCGAAGTCAATCATCATGATGGCGTTTTTCTTGACGATGCCGATGAGCATGATGACGCCGACGAAGGCGTAGAGATTCAGATCGATGCCAAAGATCAGCAGGGTGAGCAGCGCGCCCATGCCGGCCGAGGGCAGGCCCGAAAGGATGGTGAGCGGATGTACGAAGCTTTCGTAGAGTATGCCCAGCACGATATACACCACCAGCACGGCGATCAGCAGCAGCATGCCCAGGCCTTGCAGCGAAGCCTGGAAGGCTTGCGCTGTGCCTTGCAGGCTGGTGGTGAGCGAGACTGGCAGGCGTACTTCGCGTTCCACCGTTTTGATGCGGTCCACGGCCTCGCCCAATGAGATGCCGGGCAGCAGATTGAAGGAGATGGTCACGGCGGGTAGCTGGCCCTGGTGATTCACCGTTAGCGCCTGCGTTTTACGCGTGAAGCTGGCGACGGTATCTAGCGGCACGAGTTTGCCGCTATTGGCGCGGACGTAGAGACGCGTGAGTGTTGCGGGGTCGGCCTTGAAATCAGGCGCGAGTTCGAGGATCACCTGGTACTGGTTGGTGGCGCCGTAGATGGTGGAGATCTGCCGCGAGCTGAATGCGCTTTGCAGGGCGTCTTCCACCTGCGCGAAACTGAGGCCCAGGCTGGCGAGCTTGTCGCGGTCGATGTCCAGCGCCATGACCGGGCTTTGATTGTTGAGGTTGCTGGAGACGTCGATAAAGCCGGGCAACTGGCGGATGCGCGCTAGCAGAGTGCCGGTCCATTCATAGAGTTCGTCGAGATCGGTGTCTTGCAATGTGTATTGATATTGCGCGGAAGTGATCTGGCCGCCGATGCGTATGGGCGGCGGGTTTTGCAGATAGACCTTGATGCCCGGCACCACCTGGAGCTTGGGCCGCAGTTCCTGGATGACCTGCTCGGCGCTCAGGCGTGCACCGCGAGGCTTGAGGCGGATGAACATGGTGCCGGTGTTGGCGGTGGGGCGCGGGCCGCCGGCGCCGACCGAAGACATGAAGGCCTCCACATTGACATCGGCAGCGAGGATTTCCGCCACGGCGCGCTGATGCTTGACCATGGCCTCAAAGGAGGCGTCCTGCGCGCCTTCGGTGTAGGCGATGATCTGGCCGGAATCGCCGCTGGGCAGGAAGTCCTTGTGGATGGTGATGAACAGCGCGACGCTCACCGCCAGCGTCGCCACAAAGGTGGTCAGCACCATTCGCGGTCGTTCCATGGTCCAGGCCAGCGAGCGGCGATAATGGTCGAGTAAGGCGTCAAAAAATCTTTCCAGTTTGAGATAGACGCGGCCATGCCGCTCGCTGCCCGCGGCTTTGATGTAGCGGCTGCATAGCATGGGCGTGAGGGTGAGCGAGACCAGGCCGGAGACGAGGATCGCAGCACAGATGGTCACGGCGAATTCATGCAGCAGCCGGCCGACGATGCCGCTCATGAACATCACCGGGATGAATACGGCGATGAGCGACAGCGTCATGGAAATAATGGTGAAGCCGATTTCGCGCGCGCCCTTGATCGCCGCCTCGAAAGGCGGCTCGCCGGCTTCGACATGGCGCATGATATTTTCCAGCATGACAATGGCGTCATCGACGACGAAGCCCACCGAGAGCGTCAGTGCCAGCAGCGAGAGGTTGTCCAGGCTGTAACTGAAGACTTGCATCAAGGCGAAGGTGCCGATCACCGAGATCGGCAGGGCCAGCGCGGGGATCAGCGTGGCCGACACATTGCGCAGGAAAAGCAGGATGACCAGGATCACCAGAAAGCCTGCCAGCAATAAGGTGAACTGCACGTCGTTGATGGAATCGCGGATCGACACGCTGCGGTCGAACAGCACATTCAGCTCGATGGCGGCCGGCAGCTTGGCCTGGAAGGCCGGCAACACCTGTTTGATGGCGTTCACCGTTTCGATGGTGTTGGTGCCCGGCTGGCGCTGGATGGCGAGCACGATGGCGCGGCGGTCGACATACCAACTGGCAATCTTGTTGTTTTCCACGCTGTCCAGCGGCGCGGCGATTTCTTCCAGACGCACCGGCGCGCCGTTCTTCCAGGCGACGATGAGAGGCCGGTAGGCGGCGGCATTGGCGAGCTGGCCGTTGTCCTTGATGGCGAAGCTCTGACGGCCACCGTCGATGCTGCCGACGGGCTGATTGACGTTGGCTTGCTTGATGGCTTGCTGTAGTTCGTCGAGACCTATGCCGCGCGAGGCGAGCTGATTGGGATCGGCTTGCACGCGCACGGCGAATTTCTGTGCGCCGAACACCTGCACCTGCGCCACACCAGCGATGGTGGATAGCCGCTGGGCGAGTTGCGTTTCGGCGTATTCATCCACCACCGACAGCGGCAGCGTGGGCGAGAGCATGGCGATGTAGAAGATGGGCGCATCGGCCGGATTCACCTTGCGGAAGGACGGCGGCGTGGGCATGTCCGGCGGCAAGCGGCGTTGCGCGGCGGCGATGGCGGATTGCACGTCTTGCGCGGCGGCGTCGATATTGCGGTCGAGCGAGAATTGCAGCGTGATGGAAGTCGAACCCTGGGCGCTGGTGGAGGTCATGGACTCCAGCCCGGCGATGGTGGCGAACTGGCCTTCGAGCGGCGTGGCCACCGCAGCGGCCATGGTCTCGGGCGAAGCGCCGGGCAGTGCGGCGGTGACCGAGAGGGTGGGGAAATCCACGCTGGGCAATTCGCTGACCGGCAGGGCGCGATAAGCGATGATGCCGAAGAGCACGAAGGCCGCCATCAGCAGCGTGGTCATCACCGGCCGACGGATGCAAAGCTCGGGCAGTTGCATGGTGACTACTTGCCGGCGGGTGGCGCTGACGCAGGTGCGGCTTGGGTAGAGGCGGCGTTGGGCGCGGCTGTGGCAGATTTGGCCTGCACGCGCGCACCCGGCGTCAAACGCAACTGGCCGTCAGTGACGACGGTTTCGCCGACGCGTAAATTTTTGCCTATGGCGCTTATGCCTTCCTGCGTGGCGATTACTTCCACGGGGCGCGACTCGACGGTGCTGTCGGCTTTCACTACGTACACGAAACTGCCGGCCGAGCCTTGCTGTACGGCTTCGGACGGCACCACCACGGCATTGTGCAGCACGTCGAGCACGACTTGGACATTGAGAAACTGGCCCGGCGTGAGCTTCTCGTCCTGATTGGCCAGCGTGGCCTTCATCTGGATAGTGCCGGTGGCGGCATCGACGGCGTTGTCGAGAAAGCGCGCTTCGCCTTCAAAGCGTTGGCTGCTGTCGTTCGGCACGCTCACCGTGACTTTGAGTGCGCCATTCTTGAGGGCGGCGCGCAGCCGGGGTAAATGTTTTTCCGGCACGGTGAAAGTGACATAAAGCGGCTGCACGCGATTCACCACGGCTAGGGACGTGTCGTTGATCTTCACGCCAGTGCCGGGAAACACCAGGCGGGCGCCGACGATGCCGTCGAAGGACGCGCGGATGGTGGCGTAGCTGAGCTGCAATCGCGCTGATTCGGCTGCGGCCTTGTCGGCGCGTACTGCTGCGGCGAGCGCCGCTTCGTTGCTCTTCACCTCGCCGACTTTTTCGGCGGAGACGAAGCCGCGCTCTTTCAGCGCTGTGTAGCGCTCCACATCGGCGTGCGCCTTGCCGAGTTGCGCCTGATCACGCGCCATATTGGCTTCGGCCTGCTGCAAGCGCGCTTCGAAATCGGCTGGGTCCAGGCGCACCAGCACGTCGTCTTTGCGCACATGCTCGCCTTCCGTGTAGGCGACGGTGGCAACCTGGCCGTCGACGCGGGACTTCAGCGTGACGCTGGCATAGGCTTCGGCGCGGCCGACCACATCGAGTGCTAGGGATAGGTCGCGCGTGCTGGCTTGCGCCAGCGTGACCGGCGCGGGCGCGGGCGCGGGTTTTTTGACGTTGCCTTCGTTGGCATAGAACCACCAGCTCAGGCCCGCGGCCGTAGCGAGGAGCAGGGCCCAGAGCAAGTGGGTTTTGTATTTCATGGAGTCAGGGCAGAGGATGTTCCAGCGCGTAGAGTTGCTCTACCGTTTCACGTTCGCGCACGACATAGACCTTGTCGCCATCGACCATGACTTCGGCGGCGCGCGGTCGCGTGTTGTAGTTGGAGCTCATGGTCATGCCATAGGCGCCGGCGGAGAGGATGGCGAGCAGGTCGCCGGCTGCCACGCTCAAACGGCGGCCGTGGCCGAGGAAATCGCCCGATTCACAGACGGGGCCGACGACTTCATAGAGTGGCGCGTCGATAGCGCGTTCCATTACGGGTTGAATATCGTGCCAGGCGTCGTAGAGCGCAGGACGCATTAAGTCATTCATGGCGGCATCGACAATGGCGAAGTTTTTTTCCGCGCCATGCTTGAGATACTCGATGCGCGTGAGCAGCAGGCCGGCATTGCCGACGAGGGCGCGGCCCGGTTCGAAGAGCAGTTTTTCGCGGCGCTTGGCCAGGCGCGCCAACAGCGGCGCCAGATATTCCGCCACGCTGGGCGGCGTTTCATCGCGATAGCGTATGCCCAGGCCGCCACCGAGATCGAGATGCGAGAGGGTGATACCCTCTGCGGCGAGCTGATCGGCCAGTGCGATGACTTTGTCGGCAGCCTCCGCGATAGGCGCCGGATCAAGCAACTGCGAGCCGATATGGCAGGCGATGCCGCGGATCTCGATATTGGGCAAGTCACGCGCCTGGCGGTAGAGCGGCAGCGCGTCTTCAAACGCCACGCCGAATTTGTTGCCGCGCAGGCCGGTGGAAATATAGGGGTGGGTCTTGGGGTCGACGTTGGGATTGACGCGCAGTGCGATGTTGGCGCGCTTGCCCATCTCTCCAGCGACCTCGTTCAGGCGCGCCAGCTCTGCGGCCGACTCAACGTTGAAACAGAAGATGTCGGCTTCCAGGGTCTGACGCATTTCATCGGCGGTTTTGCCCACGCCGGAAAACACCACCTTGGCGGGGTCGCCGCCAGCAGCAATCACGCGAGCGAGTTCGCCGCCGGAAACAATGTCGAACCCCGCCCCAGCGCGGGCGAAGAGATCGAGGATGGCGAGGTTGGAATTAGCCTTGACGGAATAGCAGACCATGGCATCACGCCCGGTCAGCGCGTCGCGGAAGGCGTTATAGCGCTCGTTTAGGGCGGCGTAGGAATAAACGTAGCAAGGCGTGCCGTAGTGTTCGGCGATGCGCGGCAGCGGCACGCCTTCCGCGCAAAGCACGCCGTTGTGTCTACCGAAGCCTGTCATTGCGGGGTTCCGGCGGCGGCTTTGCTATCATCGGCCGGTGGCGTAGGTGCTGACGTAGGCGTGGCGGCCTTGGCCGGCGGCATGACCAGCGGACCCTTGGTGCCGCAGGCGGAAAGACAAAATACGAGTGCGAGGCTCAGGCTGCACAGAATATTGAGAGAGGGGCGCATGATGCTTGCCGGAAATGAAACGGGAATGTTAGCAGAATGACCACCATGAACGAAACGGAGTTCAACGCGCTGGCCGAGGCCATGCTGGCGCGCATTGAAGCGGCGCTGGATGCCGCTACGGTCGATATCGACTACGAAGTCATGCCCGGCGGGGTGCTCGAGTTGGAATTCGAGAACGGCAGCAAGATCATTATCAACCGCCATACTGCCGCGCGGGAAATCTGGGTGGCGGCAAAATCCGGCGGCTTTCATTTTCGTTACGATGATGGCAGTTGGGTGGGCACGCGCGATGGCGTGGAATTGATGGAAGCGTTGAGCCGACTGGTCAGCCAGCAGGCGGGCGAAGTTGTTTCGCTAGCCTGAGTTCATCATGTTGGGCAGCGAGGGTGCTGCCGGCATGGCGGGCGCAGAGGGAGCCGGAATTGGGCCGGCATCATGGGTTGCCGGCTTCTCGCCGCTTTCGGGTGGCGGTGGCAGACTTTCCTTGTAAATGAGTTCGGTCGTGTTGCCACTTGGATGTTTGTTGGACGGATCGGGCGGCACGCTCACGCTGATGAGCCCTTCCGGCGCCGTCATGTAAGACTCGGGCACGCCTTTCAACGCCTTCTCCATATAGCCTATCCACATCGGCAGGGCTGCTGTGCCGCCGGTTTCGCCGTTGCCCAGTTTCTTAGGCTGATCGAAGCCCATCCAAGCGATACCCACCACGGTGGCCTGGTAGCCGCAGAACCAGGCGTCGACATAATCGTTGGTGGTGCCGGTCTTGCCGGCCAGGTCGCCGCGCTTCAATTGCATGGCGCGCGTGGCGGTGCCGCGACGGACCACGTCGTGCATCATGCTGTCCATGAGAAAGACGTTGCGCGGGTCGAGCACGCGCAGGTTTTCGTCGCCGGCGACGACCGGCTTGGCCTGGGCGAGAACATTGTTTTTATCGTCGAGAATTTGCTTCACGACGTAAGGCTGGATGCGATAACCGCCATTGGCGAAAATCGCGTAGGCGGTGAGGTGCTGCCAGGGCGTGACCGAGCCGGCACCCAGCGCCATGGTGAGGTAGGGCGGGTGTTTGTCGGCGTCGAAGCCGAAGCGCGTAATGTAATCTTGTGCGTACTGGGTGCCAATGGCGCGGAGGATGCGGATAGAGACCATGTTCTTCGACTTGGCCAGTCCGGTGCGCATGGACATGGGGCCTTCGTACTTGCCGTCATAGTTCTTCGGCTCCCAGGCCTGGCTGCCAGTCTCAGTTGCGGAGATGGTGATCGGCTCATCCGGGATGATCGACACGGGCGTAAAACCCTTTTCCAGCGCGGCGGAATAAATGAAGGGCTTGAAGCTGGAACCCGGCTGCCGCCAGGCTTGCGTGACGTGATTGAACTTGTTGCGATTGAAATCGAAGCCGCCGACCAGCGCGCGTATCGCGCCATCTTGCGGGTTGGCGGCCACCAGCGCGGCTTCCACCTCAGGAAGCTGGGTAAGCAGCCAGTGACCTTTGTCATCCTTCTGCACATGGACTATGGCGCCGCGCCGCACGCGCTTGTTGGCCGGCGCTTTGTCGTCGAGCATACGCTGCGCGAACTTGAGTCCGTCGCCGGCGATCTCCACGATCTCGCCGCCGCGGAGATAGGCGCGCACGAGTTTCGGGTTGGCATCGAGGACGACGGCGGCAAGCAGATCGTCGGAATCGACTTCATCTTGCAGTATTTCCTCCAGCGCCTCGTCTTGGTCGGAGGCGATGTCCTGCATGTCGGCATAGCCCTCTGCGCCGCGATAGCCGTGGCGGTGGTCGTACTCCAGCACGCCGCGGCGAACGCTGGCGTAGGCGGCTTCCTGGTCCGCCTTCAGGATGGTGGTGATGATACGCAGACCGTGCGAGTAAATATCATCCTGGAAACGCTCGAAGGCCATCTGCCGCGCCATCTCAGCGACGAAATCGGCCTTCACGGCGAAGGTGTTGATGTCGCGCCTTACCGCCAGGGCTTGCTGCTGCGCCTCGGCGACCTGCTTGTCGGTGGCGTATCCCAACTCGTGCATGCGCCGCAAGACGTATAGCTGGCGCAGCTTGGCCCGCTTGGGGTTAGCCACGGGGTTGTAGCTGGAGGGCGCTTTGGGCAGGCCGGCCAGCATGGCGGCTTCGGCCAGTGTCACGTCCTTGAGCGGCTTGCCGAAGTAAATTTGCGAGGCGGCGGCAAAGCCGTAGGCGCGTTGGCCCAGGTAAATCTGGTTGATGTAAAGCTGGAGGATTTCGTCTTTGGTGAAGTTGTGTTCAATCTTGAAGGACAGCAGCGCTTCATAGACCTTGCGCGACCAGGTTTTTTCACTCGAGAGAAAGAAATTGCGTGCCACCTGCATGGTAATGGTGCTGGCGCCCTGGCGTTTGCCGCCGGAAGTGAAGTTTGCGATCGCGGCCCGTAGCGCGCCCGCGTAATCGACGCCTGAATGCTGATAGAAACGATCATCTTCCGCCGCCAGAATGGCTTGCTTCATAATGGGCGGCACATCCTGGATGGCCACCAACGCACGCCGCTCTTCGCCGAATTCACCGATCAGGTAGCCATCAGCGGTATAGACCCGCAACGGAATCTTGGGCTGGTAATCGGTGAGTATCCCCAGCGAAGGCAGTTGCGGGTAGACCAGGATGACGATGATGCCGACCAAGGCGGCGCCAATTAAGGCAAGCCCGCCGAGTAGCAAGGCGGGATAGAGGAGCCAGCGGAAAGCGTTAGGCAAGGAGCGACTCGGCGGAATGGGGATCAAGACGCGGCATTATATGCCGTTACCCCCGGCTAGGTCACGAGTGATGCGGTCGAGCTGATGCGGTCGAGCGCTGAATGAGGACTGTCGGGAAACGGCGACAGCAGATACAAAAAAAACTTTACACGGGACATAGTTGTTGCTAGCATTTAATGTAAATTATCTGTAGTTCTTCTAACTAGTGATATTTCAAGAGGATTTTACTTGCAGATAGATCTCTCGATATTCAACCCGAAGGCACGTCCGCTGCTGGGGCTTGATATCAGTTCGTCCTCTGTAAAGATGGTCGAACTGTCGGAGCCGACGAAGGGAAACTACCGGATCGAGCGCTATGCCATCGAGCCATTGCCACGCGACGCGGTCGTCGATGGCAATATTGCTAACCTTGAGGCTGCCGCCGAAGCCGTCAAACTGGCCTGGAGACGCATGGCGACGTCGACCAAGTATGTCGCGCTTGCTTTGCCCGCTGCCGCAGTCATTACCAAGAAGATTATCGTCCCCGCCGGCCAACGCGAGCGCGAGTTGGAAGTGCAGGTTGAATCCGAGGCGAATCAGTACATCCCCTTCGCGCTCGACGAGGTGAATCTGGATTTTCAGGTCGTCGGTCCGGCGCCAAGTAGCCCGGAAGAAGTGGAAATTCTTATCGCGGCATCCCGCAAAGAAAAGGTCGAGGACCGCGTGGCCGTGGCCGAAGCCGCCGGCCTGAACGCTTTGGTGATGGACGTCGAGTCTTACGCTGCCCAGGCCGCTTTCGAACTGGTCGAGCAGCAGCTTCCGGATGGCGGCAAGGATAAAATCATCGCCTTGGTGGATGTTGGCGCCAACGTCATGAACGTCACCATACTGCGCAACGACCAGTCGGTTTATGCACGCGAACAGGCTTTCGGCGGCAGTCAACTGACTCAAGACATTATGCGTCAATACGGCATGAATCAGGACGAAGCCGAAACCGCCAAGCGCTCGGGCAATCTGCCCGAGAACTACGAAGCTGAGCTGCTGCGTCCCTTCATGGACAACCTTGCGCTGGAAGTCTCACGCGCGCTGCAATTTTTCTTCACGTCGACGCAATACAACCAGGTTGATCATGTCGTGCTGGCGGGCGGCTGCGCTGTGATACCGGGCGTGGATGAGGCGGTGGCCAACCGCACGCAGATCAGCACGGTGGTCGCCAACCCCTTTGCCAACATGGCGCTTTCGCAGCGTATTCGCCCCAAGAACCTTGCCGCCGACGCGCCTTCGCTGATGGTGGCGTGCGGGCTGGCCTTGCGGAGATTTGATCAGTGATCCGCATAAATCTCCTCCCCCATCGCGAAGAAAAGCGCAAAGCCCAGCGCCAGCAATTCTTTGCCCTCGCGGGCCTGATGACCGTCCTTGCGGGCCTGATCGCAGTGATGGTACACGGCGTGAACTCCGGCTACATCAGTCAGCAAGTGAGCAAAAACGATTTCTTGAAGAAGGAAGTTGCCGCTCTCGATACAGAAATCGATGAGATCAAACGTCTAAAAGAGCAAACCGACGCCCTGCTTTCGCGCAAGCGGGTGATCGAGTCGTTGCAGGACAATCGGGCTGAAGCGGTAAGACTTTTTAACGAGTTGGCGCGTCAGACGCCGGATGGCATTTATCTAAAGAACATCAAGCAAACCGGACAGAAAATTGCCATAACTGGCTATGCGCAATCCAATGCCCGTGTCTCCACGCTCATGCGTAACATGGAGGCTTCGACACTTTTTGAGAACCCTAGTTTGGTGGAAATCAAGGCGACCACGGTTGGCAATCGGCGTCTTAACGAGTTTCTGCTGAATGTCATGATTGCCAGGGCGGCCGCCCATGACGACAAGACAACAAGCTCGGTGAAAGGGGGCGCAACGATGCCTTCTCAGCCGGTCAAGCAGGATAAAAAAGCATGAGAAAGCTCGCCGTCCCGGCTTTGCCTGCGGCGCCCAAGTTCGACTTCCAGTCACTGGTGGAAGACTTTAAGTCACTTGACCCGAAGGATATCGGCAGTTGGCCGCTTTTGCCCCGGATATCGGCACTGTTGGCTTTGTTCGTTGGCTTGCTTTTTGCCGCGTGGTGGTTCGACTGGAATAACCAGCTCGACGAGTTGAGTGAGAAGCAACAACAAGAGACGAAGCTTAAAGACGAATATCTTGCAAAAAAGAAGCAGGCCATTAACCTGGATGAACACCGCAAGCAGCTGGCAGATATCGACAAGGCTTTCGGCGCCTTGTTGAAGCAGTTGCCTAATAAGTCAGAAATGGAAGCCCTGCTGATTGATATTAACCAGGCAGGTCTGGGCCGCGGATTGCAATTCGAACTATTCAAGCCGGGCAATGAAACGCAAAAAGACTTTTATGCTGAATTGCCAATCAGCGTCCGGATAACAGGTGGCTATCACGATCTGGGTGCGTTTGCTGGAGATATCGCCAAGTTGTCCCGTATCGTTTCGCTCGCGGAGATCGCAATCGAGAGCGGTAAAGACCAAGCATTGAAGATGGATGCCGTAGCCATGACTTACCGCTATCTCGACGATGAAGAAGTCGCGAAACAAAAACGGGAAAAAGCGGCGAAAGCTCAGGGTGGCAAGAAATGAAAAAGCTGATCGCGGTGTTAGCGTGCGTCGGCTTGTCGGCTTGTGGCGGCGACGAGCATCAAGACCTCAAGCAATGGATGGCAGAGTCTACGAATGACTTCAAAGGCAAGGTGCCACCACTGCCGGAGATCAAGCCCTACCCTGTTGTTGCTTACGATGCGGTGAGTTTGGTAGAGCCGTTCCAGCCATCGAAAATCGAGCCAGAGCGCAAGGTTGGAAAAGGTGGTGGCATTCAGCCCGATTTGAATCGCCGCAAAGAGCCGCTGGAGGCTTATCCGCTCGAATCGTTGAAGATGGTTGGCACTATTATGAAGGAGAAGTCGGTTAATGCCTTGATTCAGGCGGACAAAAACGTTTATCAAGTCAAGGTGGGTAACTACATGGGCCAAAGTTTCGGGGTCATCACCGGCATCAATGAAGCGGAACTGACATTGAAAGAGTTGGTTCCCGACTCGTTGGGGGATTTTACTGAGCGTACCAGCACGCTACAGTTGCAGGAGAAGCAGGAGGCTAAGAAATGATTAACAGAGCGGCGAATTTCCGGCACATGGTCCTTTTTGCTGGCGTGATATGTGCCGGCGCAGTCATGGCGCAAAGCGAAGAAAAGAGCGACTCAGGCAGTGTACAGAACAGTATCGTGTCACTGGACGTTAGCCAGCAGCCAGGGGGTGTAATTATTAAGCTGACCACTGCTCAGCCACTTACCGCGCCACCGGCAAGCTTCACTGTGGCGAAACCGGCCCGTGTCGCCTTTGACTTCCCAGCCACAGGCAATGCGTTGGGCCGCAACTCGCAGAATTTTAATGAAGGCGATTTGCGCAGTATTAACGTCGTCCAGGTTGGAGACCGAACACGGCTGGTTCTTAACTTGCGTCAGCTTCAGCAGTTCGATACACGAATCGAAGGCAAGAGTTTGTTCATCACGCTTGCTCCCGCTCAGGCGGTTGCTCCAGAGGAGCGCAACGCAAGTACCCCACGCTTTGCAGAAGCAAAATCGGCAACAGAAACTCATAGCATTCGCGACATCAACTTTCGTCGTGGCAAAGATGGCGAAGGGCGCATTATCATCGACATGTCGGATAGCAATGTCGGCATAGACATTCGCCAGCAAGGCAAAGGTCTCGTCGTCGACTTTGTCAAAACAGCGCTACCCGAAAATCTGCGCCGCCGCCTTGATGTGACCGACTTTGCCACGCCAGTTACCACGTTTAGCACCTCGCCACAGGGCGATAATGTGCGCATGACTATTTCGCCGAAAGGCCTGTGGGAGCACAACGCCTATCAGAGCGATAATCAGTTCGTTATTGAAGTTAAAGCTGTTTTGGAAGATCCCAATAAGTTGGTGGCGGGTAGTGGTCGTGGTTATCAAGGCGAAAAACTATCGCTTAATTTTCAAAACATTGATGTGCGCGCTGTGCTGCAAGTGATCGCCGACTTTACTAACTTCAATATCATCACCAGTGACAGCGTGAGCGGTAACCTTACCTTGCGACTGAAGGATGTGCCATGGGATCAGGCGCTGGATATTATCCTTCAGGCCAAAGGACTGGATATGCGCAAGAATGGCAACGTCGTTTGGATAGCACCGCGAGATGAACTTGCCGCCAAGGAGAAACTTCAGTTGGAGTCTCGCCAGCAAATCACTGATTTGGAGCAGACGCACACCGAGAGCTTTCAAATGAGCTACCAGAAGGCGGAGGCAGTCAAAGCCTTGCTGACGGACAAGTCGCAATTAATTCTTTCTAAGCGCGGTAGTGCGGTCACCGATTTACGTACCAACAAGTTGTTCGTCAACGACGTGCCTAGTCGATTGGAGGAAGTGAGAAGGCTGATCGCTGAAATTGACGTGCCGACCAAGCAAGTGATGATCGAAGCGCGGATTGTAGAGGCGGATGACAACTTCGCAAAAAATCTGGGGGTTCGGCTGGGCGTTGAGGGATACGGCGGTACGTTTGCGAGGAACAGCGACAAAAAAGATGGCGCCTTTAAAATTCCCACTGATATTGTGCCGGAGAATGCCATCGGTGGAGGTCTGGCATCGACTGGCTACACTACAGGGCAGATCGAAACCAAGCCAGACTTCTTTAAGAACGTCTTGAACACCAATTTGGCGGCTGGGGGCATTAATGCCAAAGACGCCGGACAGATAGCCTTTTCGTTGTTTAGTAAAGTCTTTGACCGCGTTCTAAATCTGGAGTTAAGCGCCCTGGAAGCGGATGGGCGGGGTAAGATAATCTCCAGCCCCCGCGTAGTCACTGCCGATCAGATTGAGGCAATTATTGAACAAGGTGTTGAAATTCCTTACCAGCAGGCGACCAGTTCTGGCGCGACCAGCGTATCTTTCCGTAAGGCTAACTTGTCACTCAAAGTAAAGCCGCAGATCACACCGGATGGCCAAGTCAATCTTACCGTCGACGTCAACAAAGACTCGCCTAACGCCTCATTAAACTCGGCAGCAGGTATTGCGATCGATACCAAGCATGTCAAAACGGAGGTTCTCGTAGAGAACGGCGGGACCGTGGTGATTGGGGGTATTTACACGCAAACCGAGCGCAACAACGTTACACGTATCCCGTTCTTCGGGGACCTGCCTTATGTCGGTTTCTTATTCAAGAACACTGAGCAACTGAATAATAAAACCGAGCTTTTGATATTTATCACGCCGAAAATACTTACGGATTCTCTAAGTATTCGATAAATGGCCCGATTTTTTCTTTGCTGAAGGGTATGTTTGGTTCCGGGGCCGGCTTCGCCGGCCTTTTCTTTTTCTTGGGTAGGGTTTCGCCTGATAGAATTCTCCGGTGAATTCTTGCGACAACATTTATTTTGTCGGCATGCCCGGCGCTGGCAAGACAACCATCGGCCGCCAGTTGGCAAAGCGCTTGCAAAAGCGTTTTGTCGATTGCGACCACGAAATCGAGGCGCGCACCGGCGTGCGTATCCCGTTGATTTTTGAGATTGAGGGCGAGCACGGATTCCGTCAGCGCGAGACCTTGGTCTTGCGCAGCCTCACGGAGGAGACCGGCGTGGTGCTTGCCACCGGTGGTGGTGCGGTACTTGATGCGGAGAACCGTGCAAGTCTGAAGCGCAACGGCTTCGTGATCTACCTTTGCGTGCCACCAGACGAGTTGTACGGCCGCACCAAACGCGATCGTAATCGGCCCTTACTACAAGTGGCCGATCCGAGGGGGCGCATCCACGAACTTTATACACTGCGCGATCCACTTTATCGCGAGGCGGCGGACTTGGTGGTCGAGTGTGCCGGCAAGTCTCCTTCCAGCGTGGTCCGATTTATCGAACAAGAAATTCAGCGTAGATGCGTACACTCGACGTAGCGCTCGGTGAGCGTGCTTACCCCATTCATATCGGCGCCGGTCTGCTGGCGCGTGTCGATTTGTTGCTGCCGCTGCTAAAGGCGCCGCAGGTCGCCATCATTACCAACACCACCGTTGCGCCACTTTACCTGGAGAGGCTTGCAGCGCCGCTACGTGCGGCGGGGGTGCAGATCACGGAAGTGGTGTTGCCTGACGGTGAGCAATATAAAAACACCGTTACGCTTAATCGCATCTACGATGTCTTGTTGGAAAACCGTTGTGAGCGTTCAGTAACCGTCATTGCGTTAGGCGGCGGTGTGATTGGCGACCTGGCTGGCTTTGCCGCCGCGACCTATCAACGTGGCGTGCCTTTTATCCAGGTACCCACTACGTTGCTGGCTCAGGTAGATTCCTCGGTAGGCGGCAAAACCGGCATAAATCACCCGCTGGGCAAAAACATGATTGGCGCCTTTTATCAGCCGCGTGCCGTGCTGACCGATACCGAAACGCTGAAGACCTTGCCTGACCGCGAACTGCGTGCCGGTTTAGCGGAAGTCATCAAGTACGGCCTGATTCGCGATCTGCCGTTTTTGGCATGGATCGAAGACCATATCGACGAGCTGTTGGCGAAGAAGGCGGAGGCACTCACTTACGCCGTCGAGCGCGCTTGTGCTAACAAGGCCGAGATTGTGGCCGAGGACGAAACCGAATCCGGGGTGCGCGCCTTGCTCAATCTTGGCCATACCTTTGGCCACGCTATTGAAACAGGAATGGGTTACGGCGCCTGGCTGCACGGCGAGGCCGTGGCGGCGGGGATGGTCATGGCTGCCGAGTTATCACGTCGCATGGGTTGGTTGGCAGCAGCCGACGTGAAACGCGTCGTGGATCTACTACGCCAGGCTGGTTTGCCTGTTACAGCGCCGCCGCTAGGCGCTGATCGCTATCTCGCTTTGATGGCACTGGACAAGAAAGTGAGCGCCGGCAAACTGCGGCTGATTCTGCTTGAGTCGATTGGCCGCGGCGTCATCAGCGCCGACGCCAGTTCAGAGGATCTGCGTGCCACCATAGAGTCCTGTTGCCATGACTGAAATGGCGAGCTATGCGGTTAGCGAGCATAACTCCCGGGGTCGCCGGCATCCCGAGTCGGCCCCGACGGCGCGCAGCGAATTCCAGCGCGATCGAGACCGCGTGGTGCATTCCACCGCTTTCCGCCGGCTCGAATACAAAACCCAAGTCTTTGTGAATCATGAAGGCGACTTGTTCCGCACGCGCCTCACGCACAGCATTGAGGTCGCACAAATTGCGCGCACCCTGGCGCGAGCGCTAGGCTTGAACGAGGATTTGGTCGAAGTCATCTCGTTGGCGCACGACCTCGGTCACACGCCGTTCGGCCATGCGGGCCAAGATGCACTAAATGCGTGTATGGGAGCCTACGGTGGCTTCGAGCACAACCTGCAAAGCCTGCGCACGGTGGATCTGCTGGAAGAACGCTACGGCGCCTTCGACGGCCTCAATCTTTGCTATGAAACCCGCGAAGGCATTCTCAAGCACTGCTCGCCCAAGAATGCGCGGGAATTGGGGGAGCTGGGTCGCCGTTTCCTGGAGAACACCCAGCCTTCCATAGAGGCGCAACTATGTAACCTGGCCGATGAAATCGGCTACAATAATCATGACGTCGACGACGGCTTGCGTTCCGAGTTGGTGACGCTAGAGCAACTTGATAGCGTGGGCATCTGGCTGCGCCATGTTGCTCAAGTGCGGTCCGAATTCCCGGATATTGCCGGTCGTCGCCTAATTCATGAAACCGTGCGGCGCATGATCAACTCCCTCGCGGTAGATTTGATCGAACAAACCCGTGGCAATATTGCCGCCGCCAGTGTGGCGACCTTGGATGATGTGCGTCGGGCGCCGCCGCTGGCCGCGTTTTCCGCCGACATGCTGGCCGAGCATCTTGAGCTCAAGCAATTTTTGCGGAACAATCTCTACCAGCACTATCAGGTCTTGCGCATGACCAACAAGGCGCGCCGTATTGTGAGCGATCTCTTCGGCGCATTCATGGACGACACTAGGCTGCTTCCCCCGCAGTACCAGCAAATGGCTCGGCAGGACAAGCCACGCGCCGTGGCCGACTATATCGCCGGAATGACTGACCGCTACGCCATCCGCGAGCATCGGCGCTTGTTCGCGGTGGGCGAAATCTAGGCCCCAGCCCGTCGGCAGTTCTTGAAGCCGTCGCCGTTTGGCGGTATATTTCGCGGTTCGCCCAAATGGTTTTGGCCAAAGTCCGTGCGCGTTCGTGCACCGGCTTCTTGGCTTCGGCCGTCCTGCGGGCTGGCGCTCGTTGCGCTGCGTCAGTCATGGCGCCGCAACCAGCCACGCAGTTGATGATTTTGTGTTGAGGAACTGAGATGGGCCTACCCGGCAGTCAGGGTTTGTACGATCCCGCCAACGAACATGACGCTTGCGGCGTCGGCTTTGTCGTACACATCAAAAACAAGAAAAGCCACGCCATCATCGAGCAGGGCTTGCAGATACTCGAAAATCTCGAGCATCGCGGCGCCACTGGCTACGATCCCTTGCTGGGCGACGGCGCCGGCATCCTCATTCAGACGCCGGACCAGTTCCTGCGCGAAGAGATGAGCGGGCAGAGCGTGACTTTGCCGCCCGTTGGAGACTATGGCGTTGGCATGGTCTTCCTGCCGCGCGGCGACGCCGATCGGCGCGCTTGCGAAAAGGCCATCGAACGCACCATCAAGGCGGAAGGCCAGAAACTACTTGGCTGGCGCGATGTGCCACGCGACAACCTCGGCTTGGCCCAGGCCGCCAAAGACCTGGAGCCAGTTGTGCGTCAGGTGTTTATCGGCAAAGGCGCCGGCATCGCCGACACTGATGCGCTGGAGCGCAAGCTCTACATCATCCGCAAGGCTTCCGGCCATGCCATACAGGCGCTCAAGCTCGCCGAAAGTAAAACGTTCTACGTGCCCTCCATGTCGGCGCGCACCTTGCTCTATAAGGGCATGTTGCTTGCCAATCAGGTCGGCGACTACTACCTCGATCTCAAAGATCCGCGCATGGTCACCGCGCTGGCCTTGGTGCACCAGCGTTTCTCCACCAACACCTTCCCGACCTGGGATCTGGCGCATCCTTTCCGCATGATCGCGCACAACGGCGAGATCAACACGCTGCGCGGCAACGTCAACTGGATGCGCGCGCGCCAGCAGGCGATTTCCTCGCCGGTGCTGGGCGACGATCTGAAGAAAGTCTGGCCGCTGATTTACGACGGACAATCTGATTCCGCCTCCTTCGACAATGCGCTGGAACTGCTGGTGATGGGTGGCTACAGCCTGGCACACGCCATGATGTTGTTGATCCCGGAAGCCTGGGCCGGCAACCCGCTCATGGACGAAGAGCGTCGCGCTTTCTACGAATACCATGCCGCGATGATGGAGCCCTGGGACGGCCCTGCAGCCGTGGCCTTTACCGATGGGCGCCAAATTGGCGCTACGCTGGATCGCAATGGCCTGCGGCCCGCGCGTTATCTCGTCACCGACGACGACATGGTGGTGATGGCTTCCGAAATCGGTGTGTTGCCGATACCGGAGAGCAAGGTCGTCAAGAAATGGCGTTTGCAGCCGGGCAAGATGTTCCTCATTGACCTCGAGCAAGGCCGCATTATCGACGACGTCGAGTTGAAGAAGAGCTTGTCCAGCGCCAAGCCCTACGCCCAGTGGGTAGCCGAATCACGCTACTTCCTGGCTGACTTGCCTGCCGTCGATGGCAAGCAGGCGCTTAAAGAGTCACTGCTCGATACACAGCAGGCTTTTGGCTATACGCAGGAAGATATCAAGTTCATCCTCCAGCCTATGGCGACCGCCGGCGAAGAGGCCATAGGCTCCATGGGGCACGACGCAGCCCTGCCCGTGCTCTCCAATAAGAACAAGCCGCTCTACAATTATTTCAAGCAGCTCTTCGCGCAGGTAACCAATCCGCCGATCGATCCAATCCGCGAAGAGATTGTCATGTCGCTGACATCTTTTATCGGCCCCAAGCCGAATTTGCTGGGCATCGATGAAACCGACCCGCCGCCGCGACTGGAAGTCACGCAACCCATCCTGTCCAACGAAGACCTCGCGAAGCTGTGCGAAATCGACAAGCTCACGGGCGGCGATTTCCGCGCCAAGGTCATCGACATTACCTATCCGGCCAGCCAAGGTTCGGCGGGTATGAAAAAGGCCATGAGCGACACATGCCTTGAGGCCGAGAAAGCGGTCGGAAAATACAACGTGCTGATCCTCTCCGATCGCGCCATTTCGCGCAGCCGGGTGGCGATTCCCGCGCTGCTTGCCACGAGTGGCGTGCATCATCATCTCGTCCGCAAAGGCCTGCGCACCAGTGCCGGCCTGGTGATAGACAGCGGCTCCGCGCGCGAAGTGCATCACTTCGCCCTGCTCGCAGGCTATGGTGCCGAAGCGATTTGTCCGTGGCTGGCTTTTGAGACGCTGGACGATATTGCCCCTGGCCTCCCGGGCAAGGTCGACAGCAAAGAAGCCAAGAAGCGTTTCGTCAAAGCCAGTAACAAAGGGCTGCTGAAAGTGATGTCCAAGATGGGCATCTCCACTTATCAGTCCTACTGCGGCGCACAGATTTTCGAAGCCATTGGCCTTAATTCCACCTTCGTTACCGAGTATTTCAACGGCACTGCCAGCAACGTGCAGGGCATAGGCCTGATCGAAGTCGCGGAAGAAACGCTGTCCATGCACGGCGATGCTTTTGGCGCGAATCCGGTGTTGAGCAACGCGCTCGATGCCGGCGGCGAATATGCCTGGCGCGTACGCGGTGAAGAGCACATGTGGACACCGGATTCCATTGCCAAACTGCAACACGCTACGCGCACCAACCAATACGAGACCTACAAGGAATACGCGCAGCTCATCAACGACCAGAGCAAGCGCCACATGACGTTGCGCGGTCTGTTCGACATCAAGCCAGCGGGCAAGGCTGTGCCGTTAGAAGAGGTTGAGTCGGCCAAGGATATCGTCAGGCGTTTCGCCACCGGCGCCATGTCGCTCGGCTCCATTTCGACCGAAGCGCATACCACGCTGGCCATCGCCATGAACCGCATCGGCGGCAAGTCGAATACGGGTGAGGGCGGCGAAGATGCGATGCGCTACCAGAAGCTCAAGGGCGGTGAAAAGCTGACCGAGTTGATCGGCAAGAACCGCATCGAGCGCGATCTGACGCTGCTGGCCGGCGATTCACTACGCTCCAAGATCAAGCAGGTGGCCTCGGGGCGCTTCGGTGTCACTGCCGAGTATCTCGCCAGTGCCGATCAGATCCAGATCAAGATGGCGCAGGGCGCCAAGCCCGGTGAAGGCGGTCAATTGCCCGGCCACAAGGTTTCCGAATACATCGCCAAGCTGCGCTTCTCGGTGCCAGGCGTTGGCCTTATTTCGCCGCCGCCACATCACGATATCTACTCCATCGAGGATCTGGCGCAGCTCATCCACGATTTGAAAAACGCCAATCCCAACGCGTCCATCTCCGTCAAGCTGGTGTCGGAAGTCGGTGTGGGTACCGTGGCGGCGGGCGTGGCCAAGGCCAAATCCGATCACGTCACTATCTCCGGCTATGACGGGGGCACTGGCGCCTCGCCCATCTCTTCGATCAAGCATGCTGGCACGCCGTGGGAGTTGGGCCTGGCCGAAACCCAGCAGACGCTGGTGCTAAACCGCTTGCGTGGTCGCATCGCGGTGCAGGTCGACGGCCAGATGAAAACCGGTCGCGACGTCCTGGTCGGCGCGCTCCTGGGCGCGGATGAATTCGGCTTCGCCACCGCGCCGCTGGTGGTGGAAGGCTGCATCATGATGCGTAAGTGTCACCTCAACACCTGTCCGGTCGGCGTGGCTACGCAGGATCCGGCGCTGCGTAAGAAATTTACCGGTCAGCCCGAGCACGTCGTCAATTATTTTTTCTTCGTCGCCGAAGAATTGCGCGAGCTGATGGCGCAAATGGGCGTGCGCAAGCTTAAGGACATCATCGGCCGCAGCGATCTGCTCGACATGAAAAAGGGCCTTGAGCACTGGAAGGCCAAGGGACTGGACTTCAGCAAGATTTTCTATCGGCCGAAAGTGCCCGCCGCGGTGGCGCGTTATCACGTTGAGCCGCAGGACCACGGGCTGGCGCGTGCGCTCGATCATCAGTTGATCGCCAAAGCGCGGCCCGCCTTGGAAAGCCGTCAGAAGGTTACCTTTGAAATGTCGGTGCGCAACGTCAATCGCACGGTAGGCACCATGCTGTCGTATGAAGTCGCCAAACGTTATGGCCATGCTGGTTTGCCGGATGACAGTATTCAAGTGAAGCTGAGTGGCACGGCAGGCCAGAGCTTTGGCGCCTTTCTTGCGAAAGGCATCACGCTGGAACTGACCGGCCAGGCCAATGACTATGTCGGCAAAGGGCTTTCCGGCGGGCGCATTATCGTCAAGCCGTCACCGGAATTCCGTGGCAAGCCGGAAGACAACATCATTATCGGCAACACGGTGTTGTACGGGGCCATCGCGGGCGAATGCTATTTCCGTGGCGTCGCCGGCGAACGTTTCGCCGTGCGCAACTCCGGCGCGATGGCGGTGGTGGAAGGTGTGGGCGATCATGGTTGTGAATACATGACGGGTGGCACTGTGGTAGTGATCGGGCAGACCGGGCGCAATTTCGCCGCGGGTATGTCCGGCGGCGTCGCCTACGTGCTCGATGAAGAAGGTGATTTCGAGAAGCGCTGCAATCTCTCCATGGTGGCGCTGGAGCCCGTGCCGGACGAAGAAGCCGCCTCTGACACCGGCGAGCTGGAATCGCATGGCAAAGTCGACGTGCGCCATCTCGGCCGCGCCGACGATGAACTCTTGCGCAGCCTGATCGAGAAGCATGCGCAACACACCGACAGCCAGCGCGCCCGCATGATCCTCGACAAGTGGGACAGCTATCGCAGCAAGTTCGTAAAAATAATGCCACACGAATATCGCCGGGCTTTGACCGAAATGGCGGCAGAGCAGCAGCGTTTGGAGGCCGCCTGAGATGGGCAAGATCACCGGATTCATGGAGTACCAGCGGCTCTCAGAGGCCGCCTTGCCCGTAGAAGAACGAGTCAAGGAATACAAGGAATTCGTGCTGCGTTTGACCGACGAGCAATCCGCCATCCAGGGTGCACGCTGCATGGATTGCGGTATCCCGTTCTGCATGAGCGGCTGTCCGGTCAACAATCAGATCCCCGACTGGAACGATCTGGTTTATCGCGGTAAATGGCGCGAAGCCATAGACGCGCTGCACTCGACCAACAACTTTCCCGAAGTCACCGGGCGCGTCTGCCCGGCGCCGTGCGAGACCTCCTGCACGCTGAATATCAACGACGATGCGGTTGGCATAAAGTCCATCGAACACGCCATTATCGACAAGGCCGGCGAAAGTGGCTGGGTCGTGCCGCAGCCGCCAGCGCACAAGACCGGCAAGAAAGTTGCCGTCGTCGGTTCCGGCCCCGCCGGGCTGGCGGCCGCGCAGCAGCTTGCGCGCGTCGGTCACAATGTCACCGTGTTTGAAAAGAACAGCCGTATCGGCGGCCTGATGCGCTATGGCATACCCGATTTCAAACTGGATAAACGCCTGATCGATTGGCGCATGGCGCAACTCAGCGCTGAAGGCGTGAGTTTCCGCACCGGCGTGATGGTGACAGACAGCCCACTGCCCAAAGGCGTGATCAACGATGCTACGACCACTGTCACGCCCAAGGCCTTGCTAAAAGACTTCCACGCCGTATTGTTGTCGGGCGGCGCGGAAACGCCGCGCGATTTGCCCATCCCCGGACGCGAGTTGAATGGCGTGAATTTCGCGCTGGAGTTCCTGATTCCGCAAAACAAGCAGGTGGCGGGTGACGGCAAGAACAAAATCTCGGCCAAGGGCAAACATGTTGTCGTCATTGGTGGCGGCGATACCGGCTCGGACTGCGTGGGCACCTCCAACCGCCATTGCGCCGCCAGCGTCACGCAATTTGAATTGCTGCCGCAGCCGCCTGAGCAAGAAAACAAGGCGCTGACCTGGCCCAACTGGCCCATGAAGCTGCGCACTTCCTCTTCGCAGGAAGAGGGTTGCGAGCGCGATTGGTCAGTGGCGACCAAAGAATTCATTGGTGAGAATGGCAAGCTCAAGGCGCTGCGCGTTGTTCGTCTGGAATGGAAAGACGGCAAGATGAGCGAGATGCGGGGCAGTGACTTCGTCGTCAAAGCCGATCTAGCACTCCTCGCCATGGGTTTCCTAGGGCCGGTGGGCGGCATACTCGATCAGTTCGGTGTCGCCAAAGATGCGCGCGGCAACGCCAAAGCGACCACCGATGGCGATGGCTGCTATCAAACCAACGTGTCCAAGGTTTTCGTGGCCGGCGATATGCGGCGCGGGCAATCGTTGATTGTCTGGGCAATTCGCGAGGGGCGGCAATGCGCGCGTGCCGTCGACGAATTCCTCATGGGCAGCTCGACGCTGCCGCGTTGATTGGCGAACACCAAAAAAAGGGGCGACGCGTTCGCCCCTTTTGCTATGCGCAGTCCGTCACACAGAACGTCATGTTCGCCATGCTAGAATTCACGCGTCTTTTCGAGCTTTTGCCATTCGCATGAACGTCGTCATACTCGCCGCCGGACAAGGCAAGCGCATGCGCTCCGATTTGCCCAAGGTGTTGCATCGCCTGGGCGGTCAGCCCTTGCTGACGCATGTGCTGGAAACCGCCCGCGAACTCGGCGCGCGCAAGGTCTGTGTGGTGTATGGCCACGGCGGCGAAGCCGTGCGTGAGCGGTACGCCGATGTTGACGTCGTGTGGGTCAAACAGGAGCCGCAACTCGGCACCGGCCACGCAGTGTTGCAAGCGCTGCCCCATCTCGACCCTGCTGTACCCACGCTGGTGCTATACGGCGATGTGCCGCTGATCAGCAGCGCCACCTTGTCGCGCCTGTGCGAAACCGCCGGCGCCGGCCTGGGTGTACTCACCGTCGAGATGGCGAATCCCTCGGGCTATGGACGCATTGTGCGCGACGATGGCAAGGTGCAGCGCATCGTCGAAGAAAAAGACGCCAGCGAAGATGAACGCACGATTACCGAAATCAACACCGGCTTCGTCGTTGCGCCCACCGAGGCTTTGGCGCGCTGGTTGCCCGGCCTGGGTAACAACAATGCGCAGGGCGAGTACTACCTCACCGACATTGTGCGCCTGGCCATTGCCGAAGTTATGCCGGTGGCAACTGCGCAACCAGATGCCGAGTGGGAAGTTCTGGGCGTCAACAGCAAGGTCCAGTTGGCGGGGCTTGAGCGAATTTATCAGAGCGGCAATGCCCTGCGTCTAATGGAGCAGGGTGTCACGCTGGCCGATCCTGCGCGCCTTGATGTGCGCGGCGAACTCGACTGCGGCCGCGATGTGGTTATCGATGTTAACTGCGTGTTCGAGGGCAGAGTAATGCTGGCGGATAGCGTGGAGATCGGCGCGCACTGTGTGTTGAAGAACGTCAGCGTCGGTGTCGGCACGCGCATCGCGCCTTTCTCTCACATTGAAGATGCAGAGATTGGCCCGCGTTGCATCATCGGCCCCTACGCACGCCTGCGCCCCGGCACCAAGCTGGATGAAGCCGTGCATGTGGGCAATTTCGTCGAGGTAAAGAACAGCCTCATCGGCCAGAATTCCAAGGCCAATCATCTTTCCTACGTGGGCGATGCCACCATCGGCAAGAACGTGAATATCGGCGCAGGCACCATCACCTGTAATTACGATGGCGCCAACAAATATCGTACCGTGATCGAAGACGACGTCTTCATCGGCTCCGACACGCAACTCGTCGCGCCCGTCACGGTGGGTCGCGGCGCCACGCTGGGCGCCGGCACCACGCTCACCAGCGATGCACCGCCAGATCAACTCACCCTTTCGCGCGCGAAGCAGGTGTCGATCGCGAATTGGAAGCGGCCGGTGAAGCAGAACAAAAAATAGCTGCGCAAGCTGCGGCCTTTAAATGATATAGGGATATCGTCTTATGTGTGGCATTGTCGCAGCGGTCGCTGACCGCAATATTGTTCCCGTCCTGCTCGAAGGGCTGCGCAAGCTCGAATATCGCGGTTATGACTCGGCGGGCCTGGCTATATTGAATGGCGGCCTGCATCGCTTTCGCAGCGTGGGGCGTGTCGCCGAATTGACGGTGCAGGCCGCAGGCGCTGCCTCTCACGCCGGCATCGCACACACCCGCTGGGCCACGCATGGCGCGCCTTCTGAGCGCAATGCGCATCCGCATGTGTCGGGCGGTTTGGCGGTGGTGCATAACGGCATCATCGAAAATTTCGAGGAAATCAAAGAGCGACTCATGGGTCTCGGCTATATCTTCACCTCGGATACCGACACCGAAGCCATCGCCCACCTCATCGAGCACAAGCTCAGAACGCTACCGGACCTTTTTGATGCCACGCGCGCGGCCTGTGCGGAACTCATCGGCGCCTATGCCATTGCCGTATTGTCGGAGAAAGAGCCGCAACGGCTATTGGTGGCGCGCCATGGCGCACCCCTTTTGCTCGGTGTTGCGGAAGACGGCCACTATGCCGCGTCGGATGCGACCGCCTTGCTGCAAGTCACGCGCAACATGATTTATCTCGAAGACGGCGATATTGCGGAAATTTCGCGCGCCGGCTGTCGTGTGGTCAATTTGGCGGGCCTCACCGTGACGCGCCCCATCCACGTCAGCGCCCTCTCCGCTGACTCCGTAGAGCTGGGCAAATTTCGCCACTACATGCAGAAGGAGATTTTCGAGCAACCGCAGGCGCTGGCGAACACGCTGGAAATGCTCGGTGCCGCTCAAAGTGTGGTGCCGCAGTTGTTCGGCGCCTCGGCTGGCGAGATACTCAAGGACGCCAAGCGCGTGCTGATTCTCGCCTGCGGCACCAGTTGGCACGCGGGTATGACGGCACGTTACTGGATAGAGCAGATCGCCAAGCTGCCTTGTTCGGTGGAAATCGCCAGCGAATATCGCTATCGCGAGTCCGTACCCGATGCCGATGCTTTGGTGGTCGCCATTTCGCAATCGGGTGAAACGGCCGATACGCTGGCTGCGCTGAAACACGCGCGCGCTCTAGGTCAATCGCGCACGCTGGCAATTTGCAATGTGGCAGAAAGCGCTCTGGTGCGCGAGACGGCGCTGCGCTTTCTCACGCGTGCCGGGCCCGAGATTGGCGTCGCCTCCACCAAGGCTTTTACGACGCAGCTTGCCGCGCTGTTCCTGCTCGCCGTGACATTGGCCAAGCAGCGCGGCTTGATCGACGCCGCCACGGAAGCGGCGCACCTTGTCGCCATGCGCCACTTGCCGCTGGCCGTCGGCCGCGTGCTTGAACTGGAGCCGCAGATCGAGGCCTGGGCACAACTATTTGCCAGTAAGCAACACGCGCTTTTCCTCGGTCGCGGCATGCACTATCCGATCGCCCTCGAAGGCGCGCTCAAACTGAAGGAAATTTCCTACATCCACGCGGAGGCCTATCCCGCCGGCGAACTCAAGCATGGCCCGCTTGCGTTGGTGGATAAAGACATGCCGGTGATCGCGGTGGCGCCGAACGACGCCCTGCTGGAAAAGCTGAAATCGAACTTGCAGGAAGTGCGCGCACGCGGTGGCGAGTTATTCGTCTTCGCCGATGTCGGCAGCGAAATCACCGAGTCGGAAGGCGTACATATCATCCGCATGCCTGAACATTACGGACTACTCTCGCCGGTGTTGCATGTGGTGCCGCTACAGTTACTCGCCTATCACGTCGCATTGGTGAAAGGCACCGACGTCGACAAGCCACGCAATCTCGCCAAGTCGGTGACGGTCGAATAATCAAGCGGCGCGCGTAGAACTGCTGATTACAACAAATAAAGTCCGTCGGGAAAAATAAAGTCCGTCGAATAATTATTCTGCGCCATTAAAGTCGAAAACTGCGCAATAAAGTCGGAAACTGCATCCGGGCTTCCCGTTCATTTCAATGTATTTGAGTTCGGGCGTCTTGCCCGTTAATTGTCCGCTGTGGTCACCCAGCGAGTCGTTGCCGCCGGTTTGAATGTCCGCTGGTCAAAATTCCGAACTCACCCTATCGACCCTTTGCTGCCTCATGACGAATAGAAATAATCTGGCCGCTTACTGAACACATTGCCGTCGTTCACGGAAATTCATTGTTCTTGGGCAGTTCGGCCAAAGCCGACCAAGGGGTTACGATCCAACAAGGTCCGCAATGAAGCGATTATCATCAATGGCGCTGGCCCGATCAGGAAAACCGCAGCGCCACCGTTACCGCCGACAGCCCCTGCGTACTGGTGCGTCTATCGGATCAATCGATCAACGCCTATCCAGAGTCGGGCTCAAAGTCTATCGCAATATTTCGCGGCTACTCTTCGAACGCCGACGCCAAGCCGACGAAATGCTCGCCTGGAGACTCTAGGAAAGAGCGTGGTCATTGCAGCATGAACGTCTCGTACTCCAGCGATTCGAGTTTCCGGTTTAGCAGCCAGATTCCGCCAAGTACGCTGACCAACATGGCAAGCGCGAAGCCGTAGCCGAACCACATTGCGCCCAAGTGCAGGGTTGCGGCGGTGAAGACGATATTCGAGACCAGCAGCACCGCGGTGAGCCAGGTGACGGCGCGACGCTGGTCCAGATAAAAAAGCACATTGAGAATACCAAGCATGACGACTTGCAGCCCCGCGCCCAACACATCGACAAACAGCAGCGGCAAATACAGCGTCGACACACCGAGCCATCTCAACAGCGATTCACCGAGCACGAAAGTGATGAGGATGGTGATGGACTGGATCTTGGCGATATCGAACAGGCCGCGCTGTACGTAATAGACCATGTGATTGCGCATGCGCTCTATGTATTCCAGCGTCGCGCCTTCGCGTACGGCATCGTAAAATTTCACGTAATACTCGACGAAATCGGTCTCGATCCGCACCAGGAAAATCGCCATGCCTGGAATCACGGCGAGATAGGAAAGAAAAATCGGGAAGTCGTAAATCACCGAGGCATGCAGCGGTCCGATTACCTGCTGGCCGGTGTCCGGGTAGTACCAGAACATCAGCTTATCCACCCACACCCCGAGATTGAACATGAAACCCGTTGCCATCAGGCTGCGGTACATGGCGCCTTTTTTCCAGATGTCGAACGCGATGAAGCGGTCGGAGCGATAGTTCTTGTAAACCAGCCAGACCATGCCGGAAAGCAGCAGGAAATGGCCGACCACGAACCCCAGCAACAGGCCCTCCATGCCGAGCAGGTAGCGAAACAGCAACGCCAGGGCCAGGGTTGCTCCATAGCCCATCAGGAAAATCAGTACGATCGCCTTGTAGTGTTTCATGCCAGTGAGGAAGACCGTCGCCACCCATATCGCCGACATGATGGCGAGCCCCATGACGAACAGCAGCCGGTAAAAAACCGTCTGCTCGGGAAACAACAACAGCGCAACCGGCAACGCGCCAAGAATGCTGACGTTGATCACCACGAACATCAGACCATTGAAATTGGGCAGGATCGACGCTTCGTCCTTGGCATAAATTAGATCGGCAACGAAACGCGTGAAAGAAAGTTGCACCGCCCCGGTAAGGACCAGCGACACGAGGAACAAATAGGTCACGGTGACCTGAAATTGCGCGATGAGCACATGGGGTACGACCACCCCGATGCTGAGCAGGCCGATCAGAAGGATGCCGACGATCGATAGCACCCAGGGCCCGGAGCTGATGATTCCGGCATAGGCATAAGCCTGCAAAATGCCCGCATAGGAGCGTTTTTGCAGCAGCTTCCTTAGCTCGAAGCCGATGCCTGCCATGCAAACCCTTTTTCGTAGAGAACGCGGTAGCTGCCGAACATCAACGACTGCGTATAGTAGGTTTCGACACGGCGAATACCCGCCCTGCTCGCCCGTAGCCATTCGTCGGTATCGCCGAGCAGTTCCAGCGCGGCCTGCGCCAGTGCCTCGGGATCGGCGATGCGTACCACCCTGCCCGACGCACCGATGGCTTCGTCCTCGCCAGGCAGTCCGTACACAAGCTGACGACAGGACCCGACATCGGTGGATACGGTCGGCACGCCAACGGCATAACCTTCGAGGATCACCAGCGGCAAGGCTTCGCTGATCGAACTCAATACCACCAAGCCGATTTTTGGCAGCAGTTCCGGCAACTTCTGGAAACCGAGAAACTTAACGCAATCTTCCAGCCCAAGTCTGATCGCCAGTTCGCGGCACTCGTCGGCGTAGTCGGGATCTTCATCTTCAGGGCCGGCAATCCATGCTTCGGCCTCGGGCATATGCGCGATGACAGTACGCATCGCGCGAATGAACGTCTTGATGTCCTTGATCGGCACCACGCGTCCGATCAGGCACAACACGAGAGGCGGCTTGGCCGGACGCAGCGCTCGCAGCGGCGCGAAACGCTCCAGATCGATGCCGTTGGGAATGTTTTGCGTGCGCTCAAGCGGCGCACCGTCAAGTAGCTGGCGTTGGCGGTTGGCTTCGTAGAGGGCAACGATATCGTCCGCCGCCTGGTAGGTGACATAGCCCAGATGCTCGAAAAAACGGATCCACAGCTCGCGGTAATAACTGATCTGCGAAGTGTCGCGCTCGAAGACGTTGCGGTTGTCCTTGATCCACTGTGCCTGGTAAAGGTCGATCTTACGTTCCTTGACGTAGATCCCGTGTTCGCTGAGCAGGAAAGGTCGCGGATGACGGTGCTTGAGAATGACGCCGAGGACCCCGGCATAGCCGGTCGAAATCGAGTGATAAATACGCGCCGGCGGGCAGCGCAGCGCCACCTCGCGCAACTGCCAGAATGGCGTATGGATGGTGCGTATAGTCCAGAAATAATCGACGAACGAGGGATCGGTGCTGTGGCGGCGATAGCTTTCCTTGATGTAGTCCCACGATTCCCTGCTGTACAGAAACATCTCGTGGCTGAGTTTTCCATCGGGGCCGGCCTCATCCATTAACTGCGCAAACAGATGCGGACACTTCGGATGCCTGATGTCGGTCTGAAACAGGTCATGCATGCGTTCGACGTCCGCCATGATTCCGGCGCTCATCTTGGCACGCTCAACGACAGGTGCGTCGCGGCCCTCGAACAGATAGACGGTATCAAAGTGCACCAGGTTGTCCGGGAGCACATAGCGCATCTCGCCATAGTCTTCGCGCCGGCTGCCGATGAAAATGGCGCCGAAACGGATCTCGGGGAACCCCCGGATGATCTGGTTCACCCAACTCGATACGCCGCCCGCGACGAAGGGGAATGTGCCCTCCAGCAGCAGCAGCACGTCAACGCTATCGGCGCGTGGCAACGCCGTTTCAGATGTGGGCAAGGATGCGGCGGTCATGGGAATTGGCGACGCTGTGGCGCCCGCCCCAAAGGTCGACGATAGCCTGGGTGCGCGCGGCCACCTGCAATCCTTGCAAGCGCAGCATGAAATTTCGCACCGCGCCAAACTCGCGGCGCTTGAAAGCCATCTCAGCTAGGTAAGGCAGCGCCGATGCTTCGGGCTGGCCAAGCATAACGGCATTAACGATGGCCTTCTCTGCTGCAGCCAGTTCGCCCTGGGCGAGCAGGATGCGGCCCTTGAGAAAGACGATCCCCGCATCCGGTTTGTCCGTCAGCACCAGCGCCGCCTCGATGTACTGGCGCGCTTCGCCGAGGATATGCTCGCGCAGCTCACCGTGGACTAGCGAGGCGTAGATCAGCTCCCAATGCAGTTCCACCAGGTACCGCAGGCAACTGTAGCGCTGTGAAGGCGTAAGCTTGCCTTCGAGGTTTTTGCGTTCGCGGTGGATGTGCACTGAAATCTTTTTCTCCTCGGTATCGAGCATGCCGAACGCAATGAGGCGCACATCGTCGGTAGCATCGCCAAGCAGATCTTCAAGAATCGGATTTGAGACACGGTTTGGCACCGACTGGAGCGTCAATAGCGCCTGCATGCGCACGCCTTGCGGCACGTTACTGGACAAGCGCACCCTGATCGCGCCCTGGCTGGAACGCGTGTTTTCCTTAGACTGGACGTTATATTCGGGCAGCTCGACGGTGGCGGGCGCTGCGCGCAGAGCCGACCGCGATTCACGGTACAGCGTCGTATGAGCGATGAACAGCATGCCGAGTGGCCCGATCACCGGCGCGATGAAGGCGAAATCGAACATCAGTAACCACACCAGGGCGCGCGGATTTTTATAGCGTAGCGGCAGCAACAAGTAGGTCGCATTGGCCAGCACTGTACATGCCGCCGCGTGCCCCGCCCATACCGCAATGAAGGCACGCGTCGAGTTCTCCATCAGCATCGGGTTGGCGAAAACCGCGAGGTCGGCCAGCACCGCCATCCATGCCCAATAAATGACTTTCATTGCGGAATGATTCCGGCGAGCGTTTCAAGCGGATCGCGGCTGGAAAAATCGATCACGTGAACATCGATGCAGAGGCTCGCGAAATTTCCGCCATAGCGGCTCGTCAACCAACCGTCGATGCGCAGCAAGAACCCTTCACTCGCTGCAACCGAGGCAAACGGCATGAGCACAGCGATGACAGGGCTGTTATCCACGAAGGTTTGCCAATAGAGGTCAAGGCCGCGCTTGATGCGCAGGAAATCGGCCGGGATATTGTCCTTGCGCGGTCCGTTGAAAACCATCACCACGATATGGCTGGAGATGCCGATTTTCCTTTGCATCCGCAGCATGCGGGCAAGCTCGTCGGCAAACATGACAGGCATGGTCGGCAAACGGCGCAGGATGGGAGCTATATCCTCGGCGACGCGCACATGATCGGCGTAATAGGCAAGGATCACCGCCACCATTTGCAGGTTTTCGACGTTGAGCGAGAAGAACGGCAGCTTGGTCACGGCAAGCACGCCGACGATGGTGTCGTCGCTGGCGATGAGCGGCGCGACCACCAACTGGTTCGAACTGCGCTCAAGCGATATCTCAGCGTCGGCGATGTGCACCAGACTGCGCTTTTCGAGCGCGAGGCGCAGCAATTCGTCGTCCTCAACTAGGGCATGCGGCTCGCCAAGGCTGCCGGCGATTTGCCCCAACTGAAATTTTCCATGTTCTTCGCGGCAAACATACAGGGCGGTTGCTTCGATGCTGCCGTACTCGGCCAGTAGTTGCAGCAGCCCGTCGACGCCCGGCAACTGCCCCGGGGCGGCATCGCCGATGACGACGGTGCGTAGCCGCGCCAGCGCGTCTCGCAACGAACCAGGACGCGCCAGCATTTCCTGCTCGAGGCGATCGTGGGAAAGATTCAGCAGCAAGTGGCGCTTGGTCAGGCGCGAAAGCCTCTCGATAACATACAGATTGCTCTCCTCCATACGCACATTGCGGTCGCGCCAGACGTCGCTGAATTCGCCGCACAACAACACCAGCAAGCCGCCGCCGAAGAAAAAATCGCGAGGGAAGTCTTGCGCGATCAGGCCCAATCTGTCGGCCGCCAGCCAGTCGCAAAAAATCAGCGCGCCGCTGACAAGACCGACGAATACACCGTAGCGCAGCGCCACCAGCGCTGGCGCAAACCAGAGCCAGGGAAAGGCGGCGTTCGCCAAGAGCGGATCCTGTGGATGGCTCAGCCAGCCGAGGCCGATGGCGATCAGAGGAATCAGGATGACTTCCAGCCACTGGCTGCGTGGCAGCACTCGCTCAGGCGCCAGCGCCTCCAGCGAAAACAGTCGTCGCCACGCAGGGATGTTCAAGGCAGGCGGCATCGGCTGGATCAGTGCGCTGGGGTGCTGCCGATTTTGAGGTCGCCCAGCAGTTTTTCGATCAGCTTGTTTGCGACGCCGGACAGCGCATTGCGGCTCCAGCCGCTTTCCGCACCGGATGCGCTCCATACCACCTGGTCATTGGCGAGATCGATCACCTGCAGGGATAGTCCGACCGCCGGCTCTCCATCGATACCGACCTTGTAGTGCCATTCTTCAACCGATCCGGTCATGCCGTAGCGTGCGCCCTGCTCATGCGCCCATTTGCGGGCCTCGTCGACCACCTTGCGTTCGGATGGCTCGAACAGCGTGTCGCGCGAGAGGGTCGCCGGATATTGCACAATATTGCCGACGCCATGCAGGCGCAACACGTGCGTCGCGATAGCTTCCGCTGAAAGCCCGGCCTGCGGCGTATCGGTATGGTTTTCCAGCGGCAACAGCACCCACTTGGCGTTTCCGTCGAGGGTTGCGCTACCGGATATCGAGCTAGTCGTCGAGCAACCGGCTGCAACCATAGCCATCAAAAATATGAGAAGTTGTTTCATAATCATGATTGTCAGTCTTCCTAAAAATAATGTCGATAGCGAACTGCCAGCGTGCGGTTCATACCGCCGATGCCGGTACCACCACGGCTCTGCTCCAGCCGCACCGAGAGATGGTCTTCGCCGGTGACCGAACCGGCAATGCCAAGCATGCCGGTATAGCCGGCGCCATTCACGCTGTTCTGGTTTTTACAGACTTCGTAAAAATGGCGCCAGGCCCGCGTATAGATTTCCTGAACGCTCTGCCCGGCGAGATTATCGCCCATGCCGAAGCATACGCCCCAAGTCGTGCTGCCCTCGGGAATGAAGTAACGCACCGGATCGACATTCCCCAGCGCAATGCCGCTCTGGACATCGGGCGACAAACGGCTGATCGTCCGTGCGCCCACAGCACCGTTATAAGAATAACTCTGCCGCGTAGCAACGCCGCGAACGCGCCAGTCCGGATACTCGGTGCGGATGCGATAGCCGGCTTCGAGGTTAAAAATGCGGCCGCTGCCGAGATAGTCGCCGTCCTGCGTATAGTAGCGAATCAGCTGCGGTGCTACGCGCACATACTCGCGCTTGCCGATGGCATAGTTTGCGTCTGCAAACAGCCTGTTCTCGTAGCCGCCAACGCGCAGTGGCAAGCTGTCGGTGGCATCGCCCTTCAACTCCAGCCCGCCGCCGATCTGAAGGTGGTTGTCCCAAGTCCAATTTTGCTCGAGTCGCCAACCGGTATTGCCTTCCAATTCCTTGCGCCGAAAAAACGCCAAACGCGTATCGCCACGGCTGCCGAGCCAGCGGCCTTCGATACTGTTCAACTGGTCGGTTGCAGGCGCGAAGGGCCCCATGTCGGCGTCTCCACTCGATTGGCGCAGGCGTGACCACCCAAGCAGCAACTCCAACTTTCGATAAGGAAACAAACGCGCCTCGATTTGCGTCGCCTCGCTGTTCAACACGCCATACCTATCCTTCGATGCGCGGAATTGCAAATAATCGGCATGCTGCAGCACATGCTGGCGGTAACGGTCATACAGGTCTTCGTCGACATTGTTGGCCTCCATGCCGCGAAACGCGATATCCAGCGCCTGCGGCCAATGCTCCAGTGCATAGGCGCTATCGTAGCGATTGTAGATCGGCATACCTTCGGCATTCCGCTCGAGCAGGCGGCCGAGAGTCTGCGTGTCGTTGAGTTGCAGCGCGGTCTGACTTTCGCCCCATGTGGGCGGAGTCCTTTTGGTATTTTTTGCATCAATGCTGCGCGCATAGTGCAGCCACATCCATGCGCGGGCATTAATGAACTGTTCTTTTGAAATGGCCCAGCCGAGAATGAGATCACTGGTTTGCGCGTTGGTGGCGTTCGTGGCGTCGTTGGCAGGAAGACCGCGCAGCCGGCTGGCGACATTGCGCACCAGGGCAAGCCCGGGATCGCCCGGCTGATTCAAAATCGCCAACCGCGCCAGGGCCAGCAGTTCGGGATTCTGGTCCAACGGCAATGCCATGTCGGGTGCAGGGAATTTGTCGCGCAAACGCAACCAGGCATGGCGACGTATGCGTTCGGCCATGCCGGTACCTTGCACGCGTTCCAGTGCATCCGCATAGTTGAGCAACAGTAAAGTATCGTCGGGATTGCGCGCGACTTCGCGGCGGTACCAATAGATCGACTCCTTGGCATGGCCGAGTTCCTGGTTAGCGGCAGCGAAGGCCAGCCAGTAGCCCGAATCGGCTTGCGCCCGCGGCGCCGCTGCGCGTAGCAGCAATTCGAGTTCGCGCGGACGATGCGTGTCGATGGTGAACCACAAGGCCGCCAACAATGCGTCGGTAGCATCCGGCTTACGCACCAGCGCGAGACGGAGATCGGCCCACGCTGCGTCGGGTTCCCTGCGGGCCTGATGATATTGCGCACGCAGGACGAGAAAGCGCGTGTTCTGCTCAGCCTCCGCAACAGCCTCCGGCGCAAGGGATTTGAAAATACGTTCCTGCGCGCCCAGATTGCCCCTTTCTGCGTCGATCGCTAGCGCTTCGACCAGATAATCAATCGCGCCGTAACGCCGATAGGCCTCCAGCGATAAGTCGGCAGCTTCGGCTGGATGGTGCTGACGCACCAGTAAGATCAGCTGTGCCCAGTCGCCCACGGCGGCCGATTTGCTTTTTACATAATTGCGGTAGGCCAATTCGGTCGCATCGGTTTCCATCAAGTCCCAAGCCGTGCGGCCGAGCATGCCCCAGAAATCGGCCGCCTCGGCGGGCACCTCGGTGCGATGCGCTTCCATCAGCGCATAGGCCTCGCGCAGTCGATCGCGACGCAAAAGAATAACGACGGCATGCAGCGAGGCGTCGACCGAAAATGGCGCAACGTCGGTGCGCTCGGTGTAAAGCCGCAACGCGCGCTCATCATCACCGGCGTTTTCGGCGAGTTGCGCCGCAGCGTCTAGCAATGCAACGTCATGGCGGCTACGGTACTGCTCCTCGAAAAAATGCGATCCCTGCTGCGGCTGCGCGGCGATTTCGAAGAGTTCCCTGATGTCGTTCCATTGCGCCGGCATCAGCGGCACGTGTGTAATGCGAATTTTCCACACCTCAAGCGCCATCTCGGGATGATTGACGAAAGGCGCCAGTCGCAACACGGCGTTCAGTGTCTCATCGCCGCGATCGCCATTGCGGAACAGGTATTCCCAGTTTCCCCAGGCCACGTCGGGACGGCGGGTCCAGCCGGCAAGGCGAGCTAGCTTGAGCCGCCACGCCAGATCGTTCGGCACGCTAGCCACCGCCTCGCGGGCAACGAGGTAGGCACGATTCAAATCGCCGTTGCCGACGAAAACATCGAAAGCCAGCGCGTAGTCTTCCTGGTTGAATGGGCGCAGGTCGTCGCCGGACGTTGCGATGCGGCTATTCTGTGCGGCCGATTTTGCCGCCGGTTGTTCTACTTGCGCCGGCATTGCCTTAGCCACAGGTAGTGTGGTGGCCGCGCCCGGTGGGGATGCAGCGGTACTTGCCGTCCAGTTGCGCCGCACGGTCGCATCGGGCCGGAATACCGCCACGCGGAAGAAAGCCTTGCCGACGGGCAACTCCGCCACCGCTTTTCGCGCTTGACTCGCGCTATTCCAAAAACCGGCGCGCATCACGTAATGCCCGTCGCGTTGTTCGATGCGCAGGTAGGGCAGCACAGCGTATTTCGCATAAATTTTTTCAAGATTTTGCCTGTCGTCGCTGGCGATCTGCAAGGAGTAGTAGTCCTTGCCCAACAGCGGCTCGATATCGGCGCCCACGGCGCGTAACGCTAGCGCAGCGAGACAAAGCCCGGCAAGCGCCGGCCTTTTCATCTGGCCACTCCGAGCCCGACGCCAAGCTGGCGAAACACCAGGCGCTGCGCATACTGCGCGGCGCGCGCCGGTTCGCCGGCGGAAAGCGCGGTCCGCGCAAGATAGCGCAATGTTTCCGTGTCATCGCCGAGATCGCCGAGGTTGCGGTCGGCGGACTGCATGGCCTCATGAAAACGACTCGCAGCCATGTAAGCACCGACGCCTGCTTGAAACAGTTTTCTGGCCTGCTCCCGATCTGGACTTTGGCGGCGTGCCAGCATGAAATACTCCGCTGCCTGCGCGTGGCGCCCCTTGCCCAGCGCTTCGCGCCCATATTGCGTCAGCACGTCGACGGTTTGGCCACCACCCATCTGCTTGAGCAAATCGTTTCCCGCTTCCAGCAAATCAAGCCGGAAGGCGCTGGCGGCAATGCCAGCGGCCAAGTGCGGAGGTATGTTGTCGTGACGTGCGGCTTCGACTGTATCGATTGCGTTGCGCCGAAGCATCGCCAATGCAGCGGGAGCAGGTCTACCGTCCATGGCGCGTTCATAAGCAGCGAGCAGCAGTAGACGCGCCTCGGCCCTTAGACGGGCATTGCCGTGCAGCAAGATGGGCCGCGCCATTTGCTCCGTCGCGGCGACGTCCATACGCTCCTGCCGCACTCTGCCAAGTAGGATGGCAATATCCATATTGTCCGGCGCGGTACGTTGCAGGTTCTCGATATACGAGGTGGATAGCTCGTCGAGACGCTCCTGGTCGTAGAGTTTTTCCACCAGCGACTTGCGTGGAAAAATCACCATCAGCAAGCTGCCCATGAGCAATGCAATCACGAGGAGTTGCCAGTTCGCGGCCAGCGTCAGACGGGGGATTTCCCCGTCAATGCCGGCATATCGCTTCGAGCGGTCGGGCAGCATGAGCTTTGAGTTGGTAGTGAAAAATGGCGCCGTCGCGGCGCAGTGGAGCGATCTCGCGTCCATCGGCACGCACACTGCAGTTGCCGACATTGGCCAGATCGAATTGCAGCGGCACATGCCCCGTTAATTGCCAGCGCATAGCTCCCTCGGCCCATGCGCTGTTGTCGATGTGAGCGTTGGCGGAAATAAGCATCGGTTCGGCGGAGGTAGCATCGGCAAATGCGATATCTGCCGCTGCACCGGAAAGATGGATGTATGTCACGCCGGCCTGCCGCTTGAAACCTGCAACCGCTTGGCTGTTGTGCATATCCGGTTCACCGAGCGAAGCCGGCGCACGCAGCGTGCGCAGATTCGTCGCCCCGCGTATCCGCCAACTGCCATTACTCGTGCGCGCTATGGCAACGTGTTGGAAATTGAGTACCTTGCGCGCATATTCAGAGGCAAAAACCGGTGTAGTCTCCTGCGCCATCGCATAGGAGAACACCTTGTCCAGCGACCCCATGCCGGCACTTTTGGTAGTCAAGTAAGTATGGAAATAGATACCGATCGGCTTCAGCCGGCGCGGCTTTTCCGTAAGCTCGAAAGTTTCGATGACTCGCTCGAAACCGTAAAACGGGCCTTTCCATCCATTTGTGTAGACGTTTTCATTTTGATTCGGGGCGAAGACCTGAAACAGTCCGTGTTTTTCAACACCAAGACCTTCCACTCGCGTGAGTGTAGGATACGAAAGCGTAGCGATCGTATCGCCGCCGTTCATGTTCACCACGCCCAACCGCTGGGTCCATTCCAGTGCATCTCGACCCGGATTGCAGTCGCCGGTCCACAGGAACATGGCGACTTTCTTCCCCGGCGGTGCGAGGCGTTCTTCGATGTAGCGGATCGAACCCTCAATTTCGCGCTGCATATCGAAGCGATATCCAGGAACGGGAAGGCTGTAGCCACCCTCGCCATCCTGTGACAATTCCCGCGAAGCGGATGCGTCCTTTTTCCAGTTAAAAGGATGGGAATAGCTGTGGGAAGCGATTTCTACATTGGGCTCACTGAAAATGTCGCGCGCAACGGCTTCAAGTTGTGCGGAGTATTTCGGATAAAGACCCTTTGGAGAAATTTCGGCTTCGATCACCGAGATGCTCATCGGCAGCGGATATTTGCGCACGACCCGGTCGCGCACTACCTCTCCCGCGAATGGATTGCCCCGCAATTCGGAGCGACTGACGAAGCCGTCGCCGTCCATATGCACCAGCAACATACGTCGGCCACTTTCCGTCGTCGTGTCCGGCACCGGCATGTCGGGCAGCCGCAGCGCTTCGCTGAAGAAGGCAAAAGGATTTATAACCCAGCGATATTCTTCGTTCGGGAGTATTGCTACCGCATATGGCGACATCACGTAACCACCCCAGGAAGTGATTGCCGCCGCGACTTGTCGAGTCTTGCTTCTACCCAATGTGAGTAGAGGCTTACCCGCTTTCAATGATATTGCGGAAAACTCATCAAGATGAGGATGTGGCTGTCGCTCGAATCCCATCATCGCAGCCTGCTGGAGAATATCTATCCGTTCTAAACCGGTTGGTGCCGGTTCGGCTGCGACTCCCAAAGATTTGCCAAATGGCGTATCGAATATCCCCTCGACCTGACTTACGATAGCGACTGGAATATTTTCAGTAACGCACTTCGCAAGCCATATATTTAATAACCTTCCTTCTTCAACAGAGGGCCTTGCCGACAACCAGACGACAACGCCCGCATAGCTACCAGCGACCGGAGCAGAGGGCAATGTGTGCGCATCGACGTATTCCGCCGTGTAGCCTAGATAGTTCAAGGGCATGGTCGCCAACCTAACAACATTGTCCTTGCGTAATTCATATTCGGTAGGTAGCGGACTATGAATCATCAGTACGCGCCGCGGCATTGCTTCTACCAGGCCGACGCCAAGCGACGCCAGATCGGGCGTCGCGACCCAGGGGATAAAGCCCAGCGCCTCGATACGTTTCGCGGTGGCGCGTGCAAGTTCGCGCTGCGCCGACGGCACGTAATCGATAGCGATGACGGGCAAACCGAACTCGTTGTGCGCTTTGTTCAGTTGAGCGAGCAGCCACGCCCGATCCTGCTCGGACACGCCTGCGTAGCGCGACTTGCCGGCGTCATAGCCCTGGAACAGCGACTCAGCCGCGATGGCAAACACCTTGTCGTGCGTGCGATCGAGAATTTCGAAGCCGCGATTGAAAATGAGGCGCGCCTCAGGATATTGGCGCTTCACTTCTTCGACGACGGCCACAAGCCCGATTTCTTGCTGCTCGCGTGCTTGCGGCGTCTTCGCCCCGAGTTGATAAGAATCCAATGTATCTAAGAAAAAATCGCGGTAGCCCCCCCGCCACAGCGGGCCAATGACCTCCTCGGCGAAAAAACGCGGCCAGCCAGGCTGCGCCTGGTCGATGACACGGCTGCCCCAATCGTGGTTTTCGCCGACCAACCATTGAGCGGGAATCCGCTTCGAGTATGCGCGCGAAGGATTTACCTCCCCCACCGACACGTATGCAGCGATGCGAGTACCCGCCAAAGCGGCCGCGCCTGGATCCGGTACATGATCGGGATCGACGACGACAATGTCGAAGGATTGCAGTTCATCCCAAGGCGGATTACTCCCATAGAAAAACGCTACGGAAGGATCGACGCGGGCAATTCCGGACAGCGGCAACAACACCAGCAGCAGCATCAGAAATTTCAAATTCAGCGCTCCGGAAAAACACAGCGTCCTATGCACGCAAGGTCCCGCGCCTGATTCTCCGGACAGGACGGAAAAGAGTTCTCAATCGTCAGGAGTTCCGGCAAGTCCTGGTTCCTCAGTGAACCCAAATCTACTAAAGTCGCGCACCCGCATCGGATACAAAATACCATCGAGATGGTCGCGCTCATGCTGCGCCACGCGGGCGTGAAAATCTTCCACGGTGCGATCAGTTGCCTGTCCGTGCTGATCGAAGCCCGTATAGCGCAAGCGCTTGTTGCGCGGCACCCAGCCGCGCAGGCCTGGCCCCGACAGGCAACCTTCCCATCCGTCTTCCTCTTCCGTGGAAAGCGGCGTCAATACCGGATTGATCAACACGGTAAACGGTATGCCCAAGGCGTCCGGGTAGCGTTCGCTGGACTCAAAGCCGAACATCACCAGCCGCAGATCGACGCCGATTTGCGGTGCAGCAAACCCGACGCCATCGAGGTGACGCATGGTATCGATCATGTCAGCGATCAGTCCATCCAGTTCCGGGGTATTAAATTTTTCGATCGGCCGCGACACTTGGAACAAGCGCGGATCGCCCATGCGCAAGACTTCCCTGATCATATCGCGCAATACCCGTCGTGACACAGTTTTTCGAGGATGCTGCGAACCCGCCTGCGGCTCTCTTGCAGCACCCATTCGATACTGCTGAAAACGATGCCTTCCTGGCTGGCCGCCTTGCCCGCCGCCCAATTGGCGACTACGCACTCTCTGATTGCACGTAAGCTTGCCACAACCCGACGGGTGGTTTGCGGATCACCAGCGTACTTGACACAACGAGGCGCGCCGAAGACACCACAGCAATTACGCGAACACAATTACCTGACTTACTCCTACAACCCCCAACCAAAGATCTTTACCTTCAAGCGCGGGAGTGAAGAGGAGATCGTCTATTTTGATGGCGACGTGCAAGTCAATAACGGAAACCTGCTGCTGCAATTCGCTTTAGATGGCCACGGCATCGTTCTTCTCCCGACTTTTCTGGTTAGCGCCGACCTAGAAGTGGGACGCCTGGTTCACGTGCTAGGCGATTACAATGCCAGAGAATTGGGAATCTACGCGTTATATTCCAATCGGAAATTCGTGCCAGCGAAAGTTCGATCGTTTTTAGATTTCCTGCTGGAACGCTTCGGCGACAATGCGTACTGGGATGAGTGGTGATTGCAGATGACAACCACGAATGTCACACCGCAAACCCAAAATAAACAAGAACACCGGACCCTGAATCAAGGGGGAGCGAGGGCAAGATTCCCCTCCGGAAGAATCGATAGCGACTCCGCGATGTAAGCGCGTCAGCGAAGGGCCGCTTCGTCCGCGACAACTTGTCCGCCGACCAGCATCGCCGAACGGCAGGTCACGGATTGGTTACCTGCCGTTGAAGTTCACATATTTTCGGGCCGCTGTATGCCCGCTTGTGGCCGGTAGGGTGAATTCACAGCCGTGCCGGTTAGCTGTCATTCGCCGCGCCATTCGTTTTTAACAATGGCAGCAATGGAGAACATCCTTCACAGGGGGCCTGTACTGAATTTTGTGTCTCCAGAAAATTTGGCAGTTTCCTGCCAATAGTCCGTTTACACAAAATTCAGTACAGGCCCAGAACTCAATTACCCCTTGCTATGCGCGCGGATGGCCTTACCCTGGCGCGGTGGTCCGCGCGGCCGGCGTCCACATAGCGTGGGCGATGGCGATGGTCGTCACCAGTAACGCCAATCCACCGGCATACTCGGCCGGATAATAGAACGGTGCGATGAAGGTCAGCGCCAGTGCGTGATAGACGTAGGGGATGGCGGTCCACCTCGGCAGTTGCGGCGCCCGCCAGAGCAGGATGCCGTAAAGAATGGAACCGGCCAGCAACGCTACTGCGGAAGCGATCATGAAGGGCAAAGCGAATGGTCCGGCCAGACCGTTGTTGGCGATCTCGATGACCTGGTGCGCACCCGCCAGCCATTGCCGACCCACTTCGGGCGTGACAAAGGCGATCACACCGGCGAGCGGCAAGAAGAGCAGATTGCCGAAGATGCTCAACACCATCGCCCAGAAGGCCAGCGCGTCGTAGCGTGTGTCCTTCAGCACAACGTACATGGCCAGCCAACCGAAACACTGCACGCACAGACTCGGCAGCAGAAAATACCACGCAATAGCAAATGACTTCGAGGCCGCGCCGAGCGCGAACGCCTCCGGCATGGTTGCCTGATCGATAATGGGGCCGCGCAAGGTTAGGCCGATCACGCTCAATACGCCGGAGGCCACCAAGCAAAGTAAGCCCATGCGCACCCGCTTAACATCTCTTGCATTCATTACCCTTCTCCTAAAAAACGACTGTATTAACGTATATCGTTATCTGCTGGCTTCAACCTCTGGAGCCACGCAAAACTATCCCATGGTGATCAGTATTGCTTCGGCCACATTCTTCATGGAAATGTTTTTCTCCATGCTCACTTTCTGGATATAGCGAAACGCTTCCGCCTCGCTCATTTTCTGTTTGTTCATCAGCACAGCTTTCGCTTGGTCCACCGCTTTGCGGCTCTCCAATTCAAGCTTCAGTTTTTCGACCGTGCCGCTGAGAGCCGACTGCTTGATGAAGTTTTCCAGAGCCAGCTCGATGGCCGGTGGAATATCTTGGGCGCGAAACGGCTTGGTGATGTAGGCCATGACACCGGCGGTTTTGGCGGCGCGCACCAGCGGCGGACTCGAATAGGCTGTGAGCAGGATGACGGGAATGTCGCGTGCGACCAGCTCGGCGACAGCGATGCCGTCCAGTCCGGACATTTTGATGTCGAGGATGGCAATGTCCGGCTTAAGCTCGGTGATTTTGCGCAGCGCTTCGCCGCCATCGGAGGCCTCGGCCACCACGGTGTAGCCGAAACCTTGCAGCAGCTCTTTCAGGTCCAGGCGTATGAGTGGTTCGTCGTCAGCGATGAGTATGCGCATGTCCATCTCAACCGTTCCGCAACGGTTTATTGCAAGGGAGAGGCCTTCACACGTGGATAGCGCACGCACGCTACGGCACCGCGACCGTGTGGATTGTTTTGGAGATGGAAGGTTCCACGCAAATCGCGTGACACCAGTTCGTTGATGATGGTGATGCCCAGGCTGTCGTCGTGGCCTGCCGTAAAGCCGTCGGGCAGGCCATGGCCATTGTCGCTTACGGTTAATACCACTTCGCTCTCGCCGCAGTGCAGCGAAATTTCAATCTTGCCGCCTTCGATTTGATTCAGGCCATGAGATAGCGCGTTCTGAATAAGCTCGTTCGCCACCAGTGCCAGCGAGGTCGCCTCGCGCGCGACAATCGCCGGTGAGCCACCCGCCACCGTGAGACTGATCTCCGGACGCGAAGGCAGATTGGCGGTGAGCAGGCCGCTGATCTTGGTTAGCAGACGCGAGAAGTCGACCATGCCGATATCACCCAAGGTCAGGGTGTCATGCACCAGTGCGATGGTCATCACACGTCCGATGGAGTCCTCCAGAGCTTGTTCAGCGCTGATGCGGTCGAGTCGGCGGATCTGCATGCGCAACAGGCTGGCCACCGTCTCCAGGCTATTCTTGACGCGATGGTGTATCTCCTTGAAGAAGGTGGTGTTGAGTTCGAGCTCGCGATTCTCGACAAACACACCCAACTGGCCGGCGAGGCTGTGCAGGAACACATCGGTCTGCGCTGCTTCCGACCCTTCGAAATACCAAGCTTGGCCTTTGACTTTGTAGAGGTTCAGTCGACCACGCGGAAGGTCGCGATAGAAAATTGGCAAAGAAAGATAGTCGTAGGGATAGCCGTCCGGTGGACTGGGGGAGTCCGCGTCACGCTGTTCGACGCTGGACGAGCCGAGCGACGAGCGCCGATCGTGCGCGAGCTTGGCGTCGAAAGCGAGATCACTGTCGCCAAGCACCACGGCCGGATCAACATCGAGCGCTTCATTGACGAGCACATGATGATGCTTGTCGAACACCCAGACGGTCGCTGCGGCGAGCTTCAATGTGCGGCGTATGCTCTGTGCCACGTGCGAGTAGCGCCCGCCGCCGCCGGACATCACCAACTCCTGGCCGAGCGCGTTCAACAACTCAATCTGCCGTAGATCTCCGCCGCGAACGAACTGTCCGGTCATCATTGTCTTCTCTGCTCAATAAGGGCGCTGCGCCAAAATCGTGCGCACTGTAACGCATCACGCTTGGCGTTCGCAATGTGCAATGTCAAGTTGCGCATGTTTCAACCTGCAATGTTTCAGGTTTCGACGATACGCCTTATTTATAAAAAGTTGGCATAGGCGCTTGACATGCCCAATTCATCGGATGCATTATTCGACACAACGCAATTGCAATACCGGGGTAACGCAGCCCTCTTCGCCTAAACGGCGGAGAGGGCTTTTTGTTTTGTGCTTTTGTTTCGCCCGAATTGTTTGCTGATATTTCATAGAACGGAAGCGGCATGAACATACGATTGGCGATTGGTAGCAGTGGGGGTAGAGCGACAGCGACACTGCTGTTTCTCGTGCTGCTGTTCGGCTTGCTGCGCATAGCTGGCGCCGCCTCGGCGCCGCGCGAGGATATGCTCGACGTGCATTTCATCGACGAGAAATCCGGTTGGGCGAGCGGCCGTTGGGGCACCGTGGTTGGCACCAACGACGGCGGACACACCTGGCGCCGCCAGTCGACCGGCGTCGATTACACCCTGGCCGGTATTCATTTTGTCGACGACAAGAATGGCTGGGCCGTCGGCGACAAAGGCACCATCATCCACACTGCCGATGGCGGTAAAACCTGGGTGAAGCAACACAGCCCCGTGCCGCTATTTCTCATGCGTGTGCGCTTCCGTAATCCGCAAGTCGGCTGGATCGTTGCAGAGCGCACGCACATTCTGTACACGAACGATGGGGGCGCCACCTGGACGGTGCAATTCTCAGACGGCGATTTCATCCTCAAGTCGCTCGCTTTCGCCGATGACAAGAACGGCTGGGCGGTTGGCGAATACGGCCACATTTACCACACTACCGACGCTGGCAAGAGTTGGGTCAAGCAGGCCGGCCGCTATGGCATGTCCGAGCAGACCGGCGAGATTCTCGGCGACAATTTTCTTTTCGATATCTGTGCCGTCGATGCCAAGAACGCCTGGGTGGTGGGCATAGACGGGTATGTTGCGCGGACTGAAGATGGCGGCGCGAGCTGGCACGAAATAAAGACGGGTGCAGCCAAAACGCAAGTGTTTAGCGTCGCCGCCTCCGGCGGCAGCGTTGTTATCGCTGGCAATGGGCTGCTATTGACGTCCGGTGACAACGGCGCAAGCTGGAAGCGCGCCAAGACGACGCCCTCCGCCGACTACGGCTGGTTCTATCGTCTCGCCTCGCATCGCAACGGCTACGTGGCGGTAGGCTGGCAAGGTGCGATCTACGTCAGCGACACCAAGGCGGAAAACTGGCAAAGGGCGGTGTATGAATAAGACTAACCTTAATCCGCTCGACGCTAACCTCATCGGCCGGCCAGGCCGCGTCGACCGGCTGGCGCGCTTCTTCACCGACTATCGCATCATCGTTCTGACGCTTGCCGTAGTCGCCTCTCTGGTGGTCGGCTTTGGCGCCATGCGCATCAAGGGCGAGGTGATCTTGCAGGACATGTTCCCCTTTACTCACCCCTACCTCCATCTCCATGCGCGCTTCTCGCAGGTGTTCGGCGGCGGTGGTTCCACGGTGGTGGTGGCGGTGAAGGTCAAGAATGGCGATATCTTCACGCCTGAGCGCCTCGGCCGCATCCAGCACATGACCGAGGAAATCGAAATGTGGGACGAAGTTTATCGCCCACTCACAGTGTCCATCGGCAGCCGCTCCACCAAAGTGGTGAAGACGCTCAAGAAAGGCGAGATCAGCGTCGAGCCCTTGATGTGGCCGGAGGTGCCGCGCACGCCCGAAGCGATCGAGTTGCTGAAGAAGGAGTTGTTCTCCAATCCGGCCTATAAAGGCTCGCTGGTTTCGCACGATGGCACAGCGGCCCTCATCCTGACCGAGTTTCGCGAGAACATTTCCTACGAACGCGTCTTCGCCCTGGTAGAGGGCTTGTCACAGAAGTACACCGATAGCGAAGTCTCCGTACATGTGGTGGGGTTCCCCATCATGATGGGCTGGATCTATTCCTACAAGCCGCAGATATTCATCGTCTTCGGCGTGAGCCTGACAATTTGCCTGGTCATCCTTTGGCTGATATTCCGCTCGCCGGCAGGCATCGTCGCGCCCATCGGTTTCAGCCTGATCTGTACGCTGTTCGGTCTGGGCTTCATCGGCTGGAGCGGTATCAATTTCAGTCCCTTGCTCTATGTGCTGGCCTTCCTGGTCGGTGCGCGCATGATCAGTCACTCCGTGCAGATCACGCAGCGTTACTTCGAGGAATATCAAGCTTGCCACCACCACGCGGTGGCGGCCTGCTACGAAACCATGCGCAAGACCATGCTGCCGAACACGGCGTGCGTATTGACTGAGGCGCTGGGTTTTCTGGTGCTGTTCATCGCCAAGATTGGTTTGATGATGCAGGTTGCCACCATCCTCAGCGTGTGGATGCTGAGCCTCGCTCTGGCGGGTGTCATCACCCCAATATTATGCAGCCTGCTGCCGATGCGACGCGCGTCGCGAGACTGGGAGACGCGCCAGGCGCATCCCAGCCTGCTGGATCGGCTGCTGGTTCGTGTTTGCGAGTTCTCCATAGGGCGTGGCCGCTGGGTCGTGCTGGGCGTGTGCGCCGCGCTTTTCACCTTCAGTTTGTGGAATATGGGCTCCATCAAGATCGGCGACCCAACGCCTGGCACGCCGCTTCTGTTCAACAGTCATCCCTACAATCGCGACCAGGCCTTGATCGACGCCTCTTTCGATGCCTCTTCCGACAACCTGATGCTGTTCTACGAGGGTCAGCGCGGCTCCGTCTACGACCCTGAAGTACTCAAGACTTTCGAGGCATTCTCCCGCCACATGCGTGACACGCTGCCCGATCTCTACAAGACGTCGGCGTCCGTCATTAATCTCGCACAGTTGGTCAACGTGACTTTCCACGACGGCGACATGCTGTGGTACCAGACGCCACGCGATGAGGGATTGCTGACAGCATTGATGGGCTATGTGCGCGAGAACGCCGCGCGCGGCACCATGAACCGCTTCATGGACGCCAACCTGGAGCGCGCCCAGATCACGCTGTTCTTCTCGGATCACACCTCCGACAACCTGGCGCGCATACACGACGCGGCCTACGACTTTTTCAAGACGCACCCGACCAGCACTGAGAGGGGCCAGTTTCTGCTGGCGGGTGGCCGCATCGGCCTGGAAATGGCCGTCAATGACGAAATGAAGCGCTCGCATTTCCTCATCGATGGCGCGGTGCTGTTGGCGATTCTGCTGCTGTGTTCCCTCTACTTCCGCTCGCTACTGGCTGGTGTGATGCTGACGGTGCCGCTGATACTCGCCAACCTGGTGGCTTTCGCCTATATGGCGATGATGGGCATCGGGCTTTCCATCAACACGCTGCCTATCGCGGCCGTTGGTGTCGGCGTTGGCGTCGACTTCGCCCTTTATCTTTACGCCATGCTGAAATGGGAGCTGCCGCGCCACGAGCATTTGCGCGATGCGCTGATTGAAACGGTGCGCACTTCGGGTAAGGGCGTGGTGTTCACCGGGTTCACCACGATACTGCCGATACTCTCGTGGTACTTCATTTCTGATCTGCGTTTCCAAGCGCAGATGGGGTTTTTCTTGGCAATGATCATGGCTACCAACGTGGTGCTGGCGGTGACTTTGCACCCGCTGATGATTTACATGCTCAAGCCAAAATTCCTGCTCAAGCACTCGATGCGGCCGCAAGTTGCGGAACGGCTCATAGACGACGGTGAGGCGATGCCCGTCGCCGTCACCGACAAAGCGCGCTGAGGAAGCAAGCGATGATATTGCGCAACTCAATGGACCGCTACGGATTCATCTCCAAGCTGCTGCACTGGGCGATGGCGTTCTTGATACTTGATCTGGTCGTGATGGGCCTTGCGATGACCGAACTACCGCCAGGCGAACAGAGGACGCAAATCTACGATGCACACAAGATGATCGGCATGACGGCGCTGGCACTGCTCCTGTTGCGCACCGGCTGGCGCGCGCTTGACGGCGCGCCAGGATTGCCAGCTAGTCTTGGGCCCGCGCAACAACGCCTCACCGGTGTGGTGCATGGCTTGATGTATTTGCTGATGTTGGTTGTGCCTATGCTCGGTGTCTTGGTGGCGCAGTCGGACGGCGCGCCCGTACCGTTCTTCTTCGAGCTGCCGGCCATGGTGGCGCGGGATAAGCCCTTGCACGAGACGCTGTCGACGATTCATGGCGCTTGCGCAATTACGCTCGGTGGCCTGGCGATCGGACATGCCCTGGTGGCGGTGGCACATCATTACATTTGGCAGGACAACGTTTTGCGGCGTATGACACGCTGGCGCCGGAGCACGCCGTTGCATTGAGCAGTTTCCCATGTAAGCGCAGGCTCTGCGTGCATGGTGGGTATTGCGGTGGTTGGGTAGGGAAGCAGGAGTTGGGGGTGACGAAGCCTCTCTTGCCCGAAACGCGGGGCAGCAGGGCTTTTTTCGCGGTTCATGGAATCCGGAAATTTTTGGGGGCGATATGAATAGAAAATCAATTGCACGGAAAACAACGCTAGGGGCGCTCTTGGCGGTGGCGATGTTGCCTGCGCACGCGGCGCCATGGGTTACGGAGGCCGGTGGGGAAGCGACCGTCATGGGCTACGTCAGTCAGGGCATGGGCTACGGCTTGCGCGACACTTACGACTCCGCGCACGGTGTGAACTCGCTCATCACCACTGTTTTGCTTGAAGGGGTTTACAAGCCGAATGATGATCTCAAGTTCTACGGCTCCTTGATGGCTACCGGCGACTGGATCTATGCGGCGCGCGCCAACAGTAACAGTTGGACGTCGCGCCAATTCGATCAATCGCGCGAATTCCTGCAATTCGACGACAAGTATTGGCAGATTCTGCGCGAACTGCACGTGACGTGGACCGGCAAGAACAGCATGCTGCGCATCGGCAAACAGGTCGTCAAATGGGGCGAGATGGACGGCCAGCAGATCATCGACACCATCAACCCGGTGGATCAGCGGCGTGGCTTTGCCGACGTGGCGTTCGAAACCTCGGTGATTCCAATCTGGTTGATACGCGCCGAGTACTACCCTGAGTCCAAGCCTTCGTGGTTGCAAGATCTCGGCATCGAATATGTGCTTAATCCCAACATCGACTTTATTCCCAGCCAGGAAGGCGCGCTCGGCAACAATCGCGGCAGCATCTGGGCGCCGAATGTGCCAGGCTTAGGCTGGAAGCAGATCAATCCGCCATTTTGCCCACCTGGCCCGCCCTGTTGGGTGCCCGGCGAAGCAGGCTTGCCGCCCTTTATGACGGGGCCGGTAGTGCAGAGCCGCCTTGGGTCGCCTACCAGCCAGAACATTAGCAAGCCCAGTGGTTCGGACGGCATCCAACACGCGTTGCGCATCAAGGCCAACTTCGGTGAAACGCTGGCGACCGTCAATTACTTCTATGGTCGCGAACGAAAGTTCGTGCAGCGCGACGTACCAGGCACCACGCCGCAACTGGAAACGGCCAGCGATGGAACGCTGATCGAACATCATTACCAAGAAGGCTATTACCCGCGCAAACAGTTCGTCGGCTTCACGCTGACGCGCGACCTCACGCCGCTCAAGTCCTACGCCCTGGGCGGCGTTTCGCCCATCGTGCGCATTGAGAGTCTGTACTCCTTCAATAGCACCTTCTCCGTGGGCCGCATGAGCAATGGCCCCAACGCCCCGCCCGTGTTTACCTACGACAGGATGGATACGTGGGACACCGGCATCGGCATCGACTGGGGCGTCAGGATCCCATTCCTCAACTCGCGCAGCTCCTTCAGGATTTCGCCGCAGTTCTTCATGCAACGCCTGATGGGCTACCCGAGTGACGCCATCGTGGTGCTGACGCCCGGCACCGCCGGCGTCGAACGGAATAACTACAGCACCTCATTGTTCATTTCGACCTCGTATTTCAACGACAAGCTCTCGCCGGGCGTCTTCTGGCTGCATGACGTGAATAACCAGGCCAACTTCTATCGCGCGCAACTGATGTATTCGCCCACCGCCTTGCTGAGTTTTACGGTTGGCGGTATGTACTTTGACGGCAGGGAGCGCGGCAAGAGCTTCCAATTGTTCGACAACAAAGACCAACTGTTCGCCAAGATCACCTACAAATTCGATTGAGCGGCCAACGCCATCACTACGAGGAGACTGAATCATGAAGACCCTATTCAAATATGTCGGCTGGGCGCTGGGCTCGCTGGCCATGATTTGCCTGGTTGCGCCTCTGGCGAGCGCGGCCGACGGCAAGCTCAATTTGACCTTCGGCGAACTCGAAAAGCGCAAGAGGATTTTCGACGATCCGACGCCACTCATTAAAACTTTGCCGGTCTCGGCGGTGCTGACAAGTGAGCAGCTCGCCAAGCTCACCTTCGACCAGGAGGCGATGAAAAAAGCCTGGGCCGAGGTGGTCGGCTTCAAGGCGCCGGATGTCGTCGGCAAGATCGCGCCCGAGATCAAGCCGGGAACCTACACCTATCAGGATCGCGACCGGCTGCCCTTCAAGAGCCTGTTGATTCCTGACCACTACAACCGCATGAGTGCCGGTGGTCCGCCGCATATCGGCGCCTTCGCCAAGGTCACGGTTGTGCCGACGCGTCAGTATTACTGGGCGCTGCCCATCGCCAAGGCGACCAAAGCGAATGCGGGCAAGACCCGGCAGACCGACAAGGGCTATTTGGTCGTGGACAGCTATGACAGCGGCTACCCCTTCCCGCAGCCCTCGGGCCCGCATAAGGCCATGCAGATCATGTACAACTGGGAGAAGCGCTACACCCAGTCGGATAACTATCTGTTGTTTTCGCGCGCGGTGGGTTTTAACAAGTCGCTCGACATTGATTTCGACGGCCTTAATCTGACGCATTACCTGCGCTTGCAGGGCCGCGTGCTCGAGGAACCCTTCGGCTGGTTTGACGCGCGCGCCAAAGAGAATGGCGAGACGATGGCGATTATGTCCGTTGCGCTCGCGCCGCGTGATCTCTACGGCAACGTCGTTGCCTTGCAAAACTACGCCAGTCCGGATAACAACAGCCAGTTCATGATCTACATCTCCGGTCTGCGGCGCGCTCGCAAACTGTCCGGTTCCGACACCCAGGACGCGATGGGTGGGCAGGATCTGATCTACGAGGACGGTGACGGCTTCAATCAGAAGATATCGCCTACGCGCTATCCCTACAAATACGAAGTGGTGGACGAGCGCGAGTTCCTGGTGCCGGCTTATACGCTGGACGGCAGTACGACCATGACCAAGGACAAGAAGGAGTTCGTTAACTTCGAGTTCGAACGTCGTCCGCTCTACGTGCTCAAGTTAACGTCGCTCGACAGTAACTTCGTTTATAGCAGTCGCAAGATCTATGTCGACAAGGAAACCTTCATCATTGTCGCTACCGAGAGCTATGACCGGAAAGGCCGGCTGTTCCGTACTGTTGACCAGACGTTCGCCTTCTACCCTGAGATGGGAATGATGGTGATGAACGATTTCCTTGCCAAGGATCACATCGACATGCACAGCACCTACATCAAAGGCTTTGGTGTGCCGGCGCCGCGTCTGCGCCGCGAGGACTTCAGCTTGCAAAGCATGTCCAAGTACGGCAAGTAGCAGCGCGAAAAGGAACAATGGTTATGAAAGTGCATCCGTCGGAAATGAAGGCCTGGGCGAAGGAAAACATCGTCGGCGTGGAAAACGTGACGTTTCCTTCGTTCTCGCCGGATTTGTCCGAACTGGATGAGGACGGCATCCGCCACGACGTGCGGCAAGCGATCAAGCACGGCTTTTTCGCCACCTTGTGCGCAGCGGAATCCGGCTTGACCTTTGACGAGGCCAAGCGCTTCGTCGCCATCGTTGCCGACGAAGCCCGGGGCAAACTCATGGTGGGCACCACATTGTTGTTCGACTCCATCGAGAAGAACATCGCTATGGCGCGGCACGCCGAAGCGGCGGGTTGTCAGTCGCTCACCATGGGTTTCCCGCCCAACTTCTATCCACACGATGTCGACGAGATTTTTCGCGCCGGCAAAACCATGATCGAGGCGAGCAATCTTGCCATCTCGATCTACCCAAGCCCGCACTTTAACTTCGAACGCTTTCATCACTCGGGCTACCCGCCGGAACTATTGGACCGCTTCGCCGACTTTCCCAACGTCGTCGCCTGCAAGGTTGGCGAGTCTGGGTTGGCTGCCGAAATTCAGAGCCGGGTGGGCGACCGCCTTCTCGTCAGCAATCCTGTCGAGCGCATGCTGCCGCTGATGTGGCAAGCCAATCGTCAGCAATATATCGGCGCCGGCTGTTACGAAGCCTATCAGTCGCCCGACAAGCCTTATATGGTCGACTACTACCGAAAACTGCGCGAAGGCAAGACCGCCGAGGCCATGGAAATCTACTGGTTCCTCACGCCGGTGCGCGTCATGTTCGAAATGCAGCATATGCCCACCGCCATGCTTGGCAATTACAACTGGCCCTTGCAGAAATACTACCAGTGGCTGGTGGGCGGCAACGGCGGTTACACGCGCCAGCCGACCATGAAGATTCATCAGCACACCATGGAGCCCTTCAAGTTTGCGCTAATGCAAATTGGCATAGCACCGCACGAGCCGGACGAGGAGTTCTACTACGGCCGCATGAATTTCGAAAAAATCAAAAGTGGCAAGCTCAAGGCGCCGCGCGCGTTTTGATGACTTGATTCAATTTTACGGGGTATGTAAGCCATGATCGATTTTTCTCTCAGCGAAGAACAGCGCATGTACCAAGAGACCGCGCGCGACTTCGCCATTAACGAAATAAAGCCGGTGGCAGAAGCCATCAAGCACATGGACCGCAGCAAACAAACGCCGTGGGATCTGTGTCGCGAGCTCTATCGCAAGGGCTCGTCGCTGGGCTTCACCAAGACGCTGATCCCCGCCGAGTACGGCGGCCTGGGCGGCACTTGCATGGACAACGTCATCATCATGGAAGAACTCGGGGCCGTCGATGTGGCCATCGCCGCTTCCTATTTCAACGTCAGCGCCACTTCGCCCATCATCATCCTCAAGGGTGGCAACGAAGCGCAACGCAAGCGCTGGTTGACCGCCATGGCCGAGGACGATGACTACGTGTTGTCGTCGGCGTCGAGCGAACCTAACGTCTCCGGTGCGGATGCCTTCTGCCCGGTACCCGATCCGAAGATCGGCCTGAAGAGCTTTGCGCGTCGCGATGGCGACCACTATGTACTGAACGGGGCCAAGTCGGGTTTCTCCACCAACGCCGGTGCCGCCAAGGCCTACTTCATCATGGCGCGTACCGATCTCGACAAACCGGGCATTGAAGCGACGTCGATGTTCTTCGTGCCCGCCGACACGCCGGGCCTGACCGTAGGCAAGAAAACCGAGTTGATCGGCTGGAAGTCTGCCATGCACTGCGAAGTGTTTCTCGATGACGTGCGTATTTCAGTCGACAACCGCATCGGTGAAGAGGGCGCCAACTTCGGTCTGTTCTTCATGGAGGTGATTCCGTATCTCGGGGCGGGGTTAGCGGCCTGCTATGTTGGACAAGCGCGCGCCGCGTTTGAATATGCCTACGAATACGCAAATCAGCGCATCAGTTGGGGGCAGCCCATCATTAATCATCAGGCCGTCGCCCTGAAACTCGCCGACATGATGGTTGATCTCGAAGCGGCGCGGCTGATGGTTTGGAAACTCGCATGGGCAGCCGACTCGGGCGACATGGGCACGGCGGCGCTGCTATCGGCGGGCGCCAAGAGTTTCACCATGGATGTGGCCATCAAGAACGCCGAGCGCTGCGTGCGCATCCTTGGCGGCTACGGCATCGCCGCCGAATACGACGCCGGTAAATTTCTCACCGATGCGTGGGTGGGCGAGCCCTGCGACGGGACGCGCGATTTGCTCAGGCTCAATATGCTCAACCTGTTACGCATGATGCGCGGCTGAAGCCAGGATAGTAGATATGACACGACGTGGAGCGCTCGCCATGCTGATTGGCGCTGGGGCATTAGCCCAGACCGCCGCTGCAGCCGACCTTGCCTTTGACCTCACCAAGAAAGCCTGGGTCGATGGCAAGACCGTGCAGGTCTATGTGCAAGTGCCCAAGGCGCGTGGCGGCCACGGCCCGAACGAACCTTCCAAGAACAAGGGCAAGGTTGATGTGTTTCTCGTTGCGCCGGTGTCCGATGCGGAACCTTATGGGCCGCAGATGTCCATGCCGCTCGACAAGATCAGCGGAAAACCGATGCTGGATGCCAGTGGCAAACCTATGCCCGACGTTATCGTGCCGGCGCACGACGATACCTTTGAGCGCTTTGCCACCAAGCCGACGGACACCTATGGTTACTGGATCGTGCCAGGCCCCAAGGCCACGCCGGAGACGGTGGCGATTCAAGCCATGCCCGCCAACAGCATGGTGGGCGAACCGCTGGTGCAGCGTATCAAGATTGATGCCGAGTGGTTGCCGCTGAACGACGCCAAGACTGTGCGCAAAGGATTGGAATTGGGACTGGTGACGAAGAAGTTCGCGACCTGGGGCGGCATCGCCTGGCTGAAGAGCCCGTCCAAGTACTAAAACCGTTTAATTTCACTAGGAGAGAACCATGAAAAAGATGAGCATGATTGTGGGTGGTGTTCTGCTGGCTGGCACCGTGGGACCAGCCTTCGCTGAGACGTTGGTGTTGCGTGAGGTCAGCATGCGGACATATTCCTCGACGCTGAATGACGAGAAGAATAATCCGGTGCTGGTCATTGACGATCTAAAAAAACCACACCCCATAGGCCCAGGTCGTGGCGCCGGTGGCTGGGTCTTCCTCAACAACAAGGTGTTCGACTGGAAGAGCAACACGGAGATCGGCATGATGCGCGGCTGGTGCATGACCGTCGATCATGGCCCCAATGGCCCGTTCAAGGGCGAGGTTGTCATCGGCTCCGGCGGGCCTTATGACGCCGCTTGCCAGATCACTTACATCCTGCCGGACGGCCAGATCAATGCCAACGGCAATATGAACCTGACAGCGCTGGAGCAGGACAAACCCCTCTCACTGGGCGTGACTGGCGGCACCGGGAAATACGCCGGCGTGCGCGGCGAAGTGACGTTCGTGCAAGACCCGCCGGGCCAGCCCATCGTCTACAAAATCACCATCAAGTACAAAAAGTAGCAAGGCGCGATTCGAGGAGCCCATCATGATCATGAAAGTCCCTTTGATCGCCGCTACGCTGTTGGCGGCTTCAGGCGTGGCGTCGGCGATGAATCCGGCAGTCGAACTCTCGGCCATCGAAAAGAAGGCAGTAGCCTGCGGCGCTTGCCACGGTGCCGACGGTATCAGCGTCGTTCCCTTGTGGCCGAATCTCGCCGGCCAGAAAGAGGTGTATCTGGTCAAGCAACTCAAGGATTTTCGCGCTAACGTACGCAAAGATCCCCTGATGGTGCCAATGGCCAAGCCGCTTTCCAACAAGGATATCGCCGATTTTGCCAAGTACTTCAGCAGCCTCAAGTCGGCGTCTGCACCAGCATCAGCATCGGCACCAGCATCGGCACCAGCGCCAGCGCCAGCACCAGCACCTTAGGTGCTGGCAGACAACCTGAGAAAGGAAAGCCCCCGTGTCCACCACAGACAGTCTAATTTGGGAAGGCAACAGCAAGGCCATGTTCGACAAGATGCTCTCCACCTCGCCAGGCTTCATGCGTGACAAGGTGCAGAAGAAGTTCAACGAGTGGGTCACTGAGAAGGGGCTCACCACGCTGACCGAAGCGGCTATCGAACAGCACGTCAATGAGACTGTACCGCCGCAGTTTCGCGGCATGGTGCTCGGGCAGTTGGCTAGTCTGAAATCCTGACCAGGAGAATGACATGAGCGCACCATTTGGCATGGGGCAGGAACGCGGCCCAGGCGCACCGGGTGGGCCTCCCGACTTCGGCGGGCTAGGCTTGCCCGCCGAGTTCGTGCGCTATCCCGCTGCGGAGAGGCTTATGCTGCACGGCCTGCTATGGAAACCGCCGCTCCCCGGCACCAGCGCGGTGGTCTATGTGCCTGGCTTCGGCGGCGGGTTCGCCGGGCCTAACGATCTCAACAGTTTTGCTGTGCCACTGGTGGAAGCCGGGCATGCCCTGCTGGCCATCAACACGCGTGCGGTTGGGCCTACGGGCATGGTGTATGCGCACTTTGAGGATTGCCTGGAAGACCTCGATGCCGCCCTCGCATTTCTGCGCGGTCGCGGCTATACCTCCATCGTGATGGTCGGCGACAGCCTGGGGGGTTGCCGCGTCGCCTACTACGTCGCTCATCGCAAGGAACATGGCATCGCCGCCGTGGTTTTTCTGGGGGGCATCGTTTCACCGTATATGGAAGCGCGCTTCCGCTGGAATGAAACCGAGCGCGCCTGCTACGATGCTTTTCTGGAGAGCGCCCGCCGCATGATTGCCGAACGACGTGGCCGCGAGGTCGTCAGTTTTCCCTGGGGCGGGGGCAGGCCGCTCACGGTGTCTGCGGAAACACTGGTGAATATTTTTGGCACACCGAGCGACGGCAATACCGATGTCCTGTCCCATGCCAAGGCCGTCACCGTGCCTGTGCTGGTGCTGCATGGCAGCCGCGACAGCATCGCATTGCCGGAAAACGGCCAGATCATTCATGCCGCACTGACCGAGGCGCCGAGCCGCGAATTGCTGATGGTTAACGCCGATCATTTCTTCGCCGGCCAGGCGGACGCGCTTGCCTACGCCCAACCCCTAGCGCAGTGGGTATCCAAAATACTGGGCGGGGTTTGAGACGATGGACGACACCGACGAAAGACCTTATGCATAAACATCTAGGAAGAGCTTCAAGACTATCCATGGCCGTGCTGCTCGCTTCGGCCGCCTGCTGTGTGCAAGCAGCGACGGTATTGCTGACGGCGCATGGGGTAAAGGCGGCGGTGGGTGGCGACATCTATGCCACGCTGTATTGTGGCGAGGCCGGCTGGTTGGATCCATCGAAGGCTGTCGCCACCGTCAAAGTCCTGGTGCGAGGCGAGGATGTCACCCTCAAGTTTGAAAACGTGCCGAATGGCGGTTGTGCCATCAATCTCTTTCACGACGAGAACGGCAATGGCAAGCTGGATTTTTCCGCAGGCATGATCTCCATTCCGCTGGAGGGCGTCGCTGTCTCCAACAACGCCACCCGCATGGGGCCGCCGCACTACAAGAAAGCCGAATTTCAGGTGATGGGCGCCGAGGTCAAGCAAGACGTAAAGATGAACTACTGAGTCTGTAGTACTCGCTCGCTGGCGAGCGACCCGTTGGAATCATTTGGTGTCGGCGGCTTTGCCAGCCTTGTCCGCATTGCTGTCGATGCGCCACTCCCGCGCCAATACGTTGGCCGCGTCGCCGACGCTTTTGAGGGGGTTGGCGACGCAGTAGCTTTCCATCCATGAATAGATGGCCTCGTTACTGTTGCCTTTGAGAAAATCCTTGTTCAGCCCGACCGCCAGGCCGGATAGATAGCCCAGCAGCCAGAAATGATCCGCCGAAATTTCCCAGGCGTTGGCTTTGCTGTCGGCCAGCCACTGATCGCAAGTCACGCCACCACGCGTTTGTACTGCGCCCGCCCCGAAGCTCATCAGCATCACGCTCGCGGAGCACAGGGCTGTCAATATGCGCTTCAAGTTTGGTTTGGTCATCAGAGACCCAGGGTGAAATAAAAGGTGGCGCCGCGCTCGGTGGAGGGGGAGTGCCAGACGCGACCGTGGTGCATATCGATGATGCGCTTGACGGTGGCCAGCCCGATCCCTTCACCCTCGTAGCCTTGGCCGGGATGCAGTTTTTCAAAGGGCAGGAAGAGCTTGTCGGCATGGGCCATGTCGAAGCCGACGCCGTTGTCGCGCACGTAGAAAATCGTACGCTGCTTATCCTTTATGGCGCCGAACTCGATTTCCGGCTGCGTCACGTCGCGCGTGAACTTCCAGGCATTGCCAAGCAGATTGCTGAGGACGTCGCGCAGCAAGGTCTCGTCGCCATTACCGAAGAGACCATCTTCAATGTGGAATTCTACTTTGCGATCCGGGTGGGCTTGGCGCAATTCTTCGGCGAGATCCCGCGCGAGTTCGGAGAGATTGGTTTCCTTGAAACTCGGTTTGACGCGCGACAGTTTCGCCAGCTCCAGCAAACGATCAATGAGATGTCCCATCTTTTCGGCTGCGGTGCGCACGCGTCGCAAACAGTCGCGCCCGTAGTCGTCGAGCCGCTCGCCGTAGTCTTCTTCGATCACCTGGCAGAAGCCGTTGATAGAGCGCAACGGCGTGCGCAAATCGTGCGAGACGGAATAGCTGAAGGTACTGAGTTCCTGCACCATGGTTTGCAGCTCAATGGTTCTTTCGGAAACGCGCTTTTCCAGCAGCGCATTGGCCTGACGCAGTAGGATTTCCTTTTCCGCCGCCTGGCGCATGTTGACGTTAATGAGCAGAAACATGCCGCCCACCACCAACATGATCATGGCGACGCGCACCTTGAGGCCATCTTCTTCCCGCACCCAGAAATCGGTGGCCACGGACATCGGCACCGCTGCGGCGACCACCAGCGCATAGTCCGGCAACTGACGAAACACGATAAGGCGCGGCACCTTGGTGTTCGGCGAGGCATCGACAAAACTACCTTCGTTGGCGGTGAGAAAGCGCTGGAACAAGCCCTGAGCCGACAAATCTCGGTCGGCGTGTCTCTCACCGTTGGGGTGGCCGTCCAGCATGCGCTGGGAACGGCTGTTCGCCAGCATCACCAGTCCGGTCTCGGGCAAGCCGATGGAGTCATACATGGAGCGCAGGTAGGCGGTGCGGAATTCTGCCGCGATATAGCCGATCGGCTTATGCGCATCCGGCCCGATGCGCCGCATCAACGGAAAGACGCGCTCATGGGCGCCCGGCGTGATGTGGGTGCGTCCGACAGCGCGCATCAGGTTGGCGTCGGCGGCCAGCACACGATGCACATCAGCCAGATAGGCGGCCACTTCGCGTGTTGAGTCCCCGGCGGAGTTGGCCAGAACTCGGCCTTCGGCATCCAGCACGGCAAACGACTCTATTTGCGGCATGCCGCTTTTGAGGCGGCTCTCCAGGAGCGGACGCAAGCGGCGTTCGTCCAATGTGCCTTGCTGTTCGATATCTTGCGCCAGGATGTTCAGCGCGAATTCGGTTTTCGCCAACTCGCCTTCGACGCGCTCGCGCAAAGCCAGGGTCAGCGCAAGAAGTTTGTTTTCGTAGATTTCGCGTGCTTCCACACGCTTTTCCAGCATCCGATCCATCGCGACGCTGAAGACAAAGGTGCAGATCGCCAGGAAAAGCAGCGTCAAGAGCCAGCCGGGTTTGCGGCGGAGGCGGGTAAACAAGCTGGCGCTTTCGGTGTCCATGGAAGACGGCTTTCTTTTCGCCGCTTCGCGGGGCGTGGCGGGGGATTGCGGGCCGCGCATGATCGTGGTCGGAGACAACATCAGACAATGATCGAAGAATCGAAGCCGGAGCGTACCATGCCCCAATGTCTACCACCGACGCGGATAGGCATGGCGACATCCGCCATGATGTCGCCGATGTCGCGCATATAAGTTTGTATCAATAGCGGCGAGATATTCTGGTTGGCGCGAATCTCCAGTGGCGTGGTGTTGTAGATGCGCTTGGTGCGGTTGCCGACAAGATCGTCCTTGTAATTGCCGGTGAGCGGCTTGGAAAAGTTCCGCATGTGGATGGCGAGGTAGCCGCCATTGTCCGAGGGCACGGCATAAACGCCACCCTTGATATCCGCCACCGCCTGCTCGCACAAGTCCTGCAATTCTCGCTCGAAGGCCTGGGTGAACTCGGTCGTGTATTTTTGCGGATTGGTGTTGGGGAGGGGCCGGTAATTGCGGTCGAAGACGTTGACGCCGCGCTTGTGCATGTCTTCGATGCGCGCCTGCACCTCGTCGCGAAAGCGACGGATGCGATCGATGTTCGCCTCGAACACATCGCGGGTGCCGACGTGGAACTTGAAGGACAGCGACTGGATGGCTTCGGTCGTGCGCGTGAGCGTTTCGGTTGCCTGCTTGGAAGTCGCCATCTGACTGGCGACACCGGCGCTGAGCTGGTGCATTTCCTGCAAACTGGCGTGCATCTGCGCGTTGGTCGCGGTCAGTTGTTCGGTGGCCGATGCGACGTTGATCAAGCTGGCGTTGGTCTTTTCGTAGTCCTTCACCATGGTGCCGAACTGTGATGATGTGCGCACTACGACCTCCCGCGTCAGCACAATGTCTTCGCGGATATGCGCGGTTTCGGAGCCGGTCTCGCCGACGAGAATAATAATGCCGTCAATATTGGCAGTGATCTGGTCGGTGGCCGCGGCGGTTTTTTCCGCCAACTTGCGCACTTCGTCCGCCACCACCGCGAAGCCGCGCCCATGCTCGCCGGCGCGGGCCGCCTCGATGGCGGCATTGAGTGCAAGCAGGTTGGTCTGGTCGGCGACGTCCTTGATGAGTTTGACGATGCCCTGAATGCTGATGGATTGCGTGGTGAGCTTGTCCACCGTACTGGCGAAGCCGTCCAGACGCTTAGTCAGCGATTCGACTTTGCCCGACACATCCACCAGTTCCCGCATGGACTGTTTGACGTTTTCCAGATGCGCCGACGTCGAGCCGGAGATGTTGTTGGTGCTGCTGGCGACATTGTCCAGCGCGCACGCCGCTTCTTCGCTGGCGATGAACGCGGCTTCGGAGAGCTTGTCCTGCGCGGTGGTGCCGCTTGCCGTTTCCGTCACCTGCTTGATCACCACGGTCGCCTCGCGGGCGATGCCAACGGCCATTTTGCGAATTTCAGAAATCGAATCGCCCAGGTTTCGCAAAAAAATGTTGTAGCTGTCGGCAAATTGGCGCAGCACAGGCGAATGGGTGTTTATCTCTTTGGATAAATCAGTTTTGCCTTCGGCGCATTCGGCCAGGCATGCGGTAATTCGATCGAGGGGGCGGACGACGTTGTTGCGCAGCCAGAAATAGCAGCCGACAACGGTCAGCGCAATCAGCGTATTTAGTACCGCTCCGCCCCAACTACCACTAAATGCGCTCCATGCCGCCGCGCCGAGTTGGCCGGCGGTGATCATCAATAGCAATAAGAGGATTTCGGAAAGGCCATTTCTCTGACGCATTTTCGTCACCATGTGGTTCAAGACAGCCCCGCCTCACCCTCGTTCCGAGGCGCGTGTGTACGCCACGGGGGGTGACCGCGTTGTATGGTTATCGGCAACCTTGAGTTCTTCTTGAGCGCTGGAGAATTCCGAAAAACTTAACTTGTTGAACACGCATATCGGCCATCTTGGTATATTCGTCTCCGCCAGCGTTGCGAAACTGGAGCACCGCGCGATTCTGGAAAGCCTGGACAAACTTGACGCACTGGCCCCTGGGCTGTACGAAATGAGGATCAGCAACCCAACGGGAGACCCGGATTGCCGCAAGTCCCAGTACACGGTGCATTTTGAAGAACGTCAGGTCGAACAGATTCGCTATGCGTATTCGGAACAGTCGTTTGAAAAGGTGCAGCGTGTCTCCGAATGGAATGAGCTTTGGTATAAGCATCTTGTCAGCCCTTGGGTAACCGCATTCTCCAATCCTTTCACGGCTGAAATACTAAAGCGCCTGCATCCGATGCGTACCAGCCACATGCTATTTTCCGAGCAGCTCAATCCCTGGATGCTGCCGGTCGAGATGCTGGCGCCTACCATCCAGCGTGTGCGCTCACCAGCCGACGAATCCAACCGGTTTGTTGCGATGGAAACCGAGGCCAGCGCGTCGATTTCAGGGGCGCTCGACAATTACCGAAAACTCAGGGATGCCGCAAGCGAGTACGCCTTTGCGCTGCTGTATGACAAGGGTACAAAATGACTAATACGACATTGCGTTTAATAAATTAGATATGATGTTAGCCCATGGACTTTAAGGAGCCGTGGATGAAGAACCTAATTGTATGTGACAAGTCGACGAT